>CAJBME010000141.1 GCA_903954065.1 uncultured bacterium | reverse complement strand
GTGCCAAAGACTTCATCGGTGGAAACGTGGAGGAACCTGAATCCTGGATGGCTGCGAGCATGGTCGCGGGCAGCTTCTAGTAGGCGGAAAGTGCCGACAAAATTGGTTTGAATAAAATCCTCTGGGGCATCGATCGAGCGGTCGACGTGCGATTCCGCGGCCAAGTGCATGATGGCATCGATTTTGTGATCGGAGAGCAGCTGACGAACGAGGGCTGTGTCCATGATGTCGCCTTGGACAAAGATGTGCCGTGCGTCCTTGGCGATCGGGGCGAGGTTTTCGAGATTTCCGGCGTAAGTGAGTTTATCCAGATTGACGACGAGATCGATGGGCTTTCCGGTTTCGGCGCTGGCTGGCCCGAGGAGATAATGGACCAGATTGGATCCGATGAAGCCGGCGCCGCCGGTGACAAGGAGTTTCATGGTGTTAAGCTGTACCGTTGAGCCTTCGCGACGCAAGACCGGGCCTTGATTGGAGCAAGGAATTGGGGGAGGTCCGGTTTTGACGCTTAATCAGGGAAGGGGGAAGCGCGTGTTCAGGGCCGCGACATCGGCGCGAATGGCGTGCAGAGTGGCGGTATCGGCCGGGTTGGCGAGGGCTTGGCTGATCCAGGCGGCGATCTGTTGCATTTCCGGTTCTTTCATGCCGCGGGTCGTCACGGCTGGGGTCCCGATGCGGATGCCGCTTGGTTTCATGGGTGAAGCTGTATCGAAAGGGATACTGTTTTTATTCACGGTGATCCCGGCTTCATCGAGTGATTCCTGGGCGATTTTGCCATTGAGGCCTTGGGGGCGGAGATCGACCAGCATCAGGTGGTTATCGGTACCGCCTGACATGATGGTGAAGCCGTGGGCGGCGAGGGCGGTAGCGAGGGTTTTGGCATTGGTCACGACCTGTTGCTGGTAGGCTTTGAACGACGGCTGCAGGGCTTCGTGGAAGCAGACGGCTTTGGCGGCGATGACGTGCATGAGCGGACCGCCTTGGATGCCCGGGAAAACTTGGGCATCGATTTTTTTCGCGAATTCCTCACGGCAAAGGATGATGCCGCCGCGCGGACCGCGGAGTGATTTATGAGTCGTGCTGGTGACGAAGTCGGCGTACGGAACGGGGGTGGGGTGCACTCCGGCGGCGACGAGGCCAGCGATGTGGGCCATGTCCACGAAAAGATAAGCGCCCACGGATTTGGCGATGGTGCTCATGCGTTCGAAGTCAATGATACGCGGGTAGGCGCTGGCGCCGGCGGTGATCATTTTCGGACGGCATTCGAGGGCCAGTGCTTGCAGGGCGTCGTAATCGATATAGCCATCCGATTCGCGCACGCCATACGGCACGATATCATAGAATTTCCCGGAGAAATTGGCGGGGTGGCCGTGGGTCAAGTGGCCGCCGTGGGCCAGATTCATGCAGAGCAGCCGGTCGCCGGGAGTCAGCACGCTGAAATACACGGCCGTATTGGCCTGCGATCCAGAGTGAGGCTGCACATTGGCGTGTTCTGCACCAAAGACTTCCTTGAGGCGGTCGATGGCCAGTTGTTCGGCGACATCGACGTTTTCGCACCCGCCATACCAGCGGCGGCCGGGGTAGCCTTCGGCGTATTTATTCGTGAGGCATGACCCTTGGGCCTCCATGACGGCGCGGGAGGTGAAATTTTCCGAAGCGATGAGTTCGATGCTGTCGCGCTGGCGGATTTTTTCAGCGCGGACGACCTGAGCGATCGCGGGGTCAGCCACTTGCAGTGGGGTCGGGATCGCGTTCATTTTGTCGACGCGCCGACTGTGACGGCCGCCGGTGAAAGCAGTGTGGAGGAAAGTGTCAAGAATCGTCTGGGCGGTGGCGACCGATGTGGTGGCCCCGGCGAGGCACAGGACGTTGGCATCATTGTGTTCCCGGGTGATGCGGGCGGTGGCTTCGTCTTGGACCAGGGCGGCTTGGATGCCGGGGGTGCGGTTGGCCGTGATGCTCATGCCGACGCCGGTGGTGCAGATGAGGACGCCGCGGTTGGCCGGGTCAGCCAGCACGCCGTCGAGCACGGCCGGGACGAAGTCCGGGTAGTCGACGCTGGCACTGCCGTGGGTGCCGAGGTCGTGGACATTCACTCCGCGGGCGCGCAAGGAAGCCACCAGAGCTTCTTTGAGGGCCACTCCGCCGTGGTCGGCGCCGAAGAAGATGTCTCCGACCGTGGGCGTGGGAGAGGAGGGGGTAGGGGTGGGGGCGGAGTTCGAAGCAGTGGCGGCTTGGTTCATGGCTGGAGATGGGCGCTCCGCCGGCGCTGGGGCCGCGGCGGATTTTTTGGGAAAAGTTTGATCGATAAAGGCGACGAGGCTGGGCAGGGCTTTCTTCAGAGCGGTCCGCGTCTCGATATAGGCCTCGCGTCCCATGCCGATTGGATCTGGGATGTCGTCTCCCATGATGGCTGGATCAGCGCAAAATTCGGTGACGAGGTAGGTTTTGTCTGCGGCTTCGGGGAATGCATCTTCGACAGCGGCATGATGCCCGCGTGTCATGACAAAAATGTGCGTGGCTTGAGTCGCTAGTTTGCGGGTCAGCGGCTGGCTGCGGAAGTAAGCGAGATCGATTTTTTCCTCCCGCAGGACCGACAGGGTGTGACCGCTGGCTGGCTGGCCGGCGAGCGCAGCGACTCCCGCTGAGGCGATTTCGTAATCACCTCGGCGTTCGACCAGACGACGGAACAGCCCCTCAGCCATCGGGCTGCGGCACACGTTTCCAGTGCAGACAAAGAGAACTTTTTTCTTCAAAATTCTGGGGTGGGGAGGCCGAGCGGCGGCTCCGATGTGGCTTGACACCGCCGCCGCGCCTGCCCGCAAGTATACAACCCGCCCACGGCGCCTTGGCTAGTCGTTTTTCGTGGTCACAGCTTGATTCTGACGCGGGCCGTAGTCGGCGAGAAATCGATCGAAGACTGGTTTGGATAAAATCCCAGCAGTGTGAAATTGGCGGACAATGCTCACCGTGCTTGAGTCAACAATGTCCTGTTGCATGGCCCAAGCCGTTTGCGGCTGCAGGATGAAATTGGCCGGATGGTTGCGCAGCTCCGGCACAATGACCGGAGAAACCCGGTAGCCAAAAACAAGCGGGTCTCCGGCAAAGAGGCCTGCGGTGGCGGTCGGTTCGCTACCGCTCAGCAGTCGATCCCGCTCCGCCGGTAGAGCGAGGATATCATGGCGCCGGACTTCGTGATACGCATTTTGCAGCGCCGTGCCGATCATGGACGCCTCTTCGCTGCTGCCTGCGCTTCCCTCGAGCGCTTGATTGACGTACCAGTCGACCGAGATCTCCTGATGGCGCAACCAGCCGAGCACTCGCTCGGCCTTTAAGGCTTCGTCAAGCCGCACCAGCGCCGTGAAAAAGTGGGTCCGCACGCGCTGGGGGGCGGCTTGGGCGGCAAATTCACGGCGCTCGAAACATTCCCGCAGGTTTTGAACTCGAACCGAACGATCTCGTTCTTCGGCGTGTTTGTGCATGGAGAACCAGACAATGCCGGCCACCATCAGAACGAGAATGGTACGATAAATCAGGGCCACAGGGAAACCGGGTCAGACTCCGCTACTTGGTGGTGGGCGGGTTGATTTTTTTCGGGGCGCCGCCGGGCGGGCGGACCACGGCGTCCTTCGGTTTTTGGGCCTCGGCGAGCAGCGATTTGAAGGCGTCGGTTTGGTTGGCGGCGGCCTTGGCGACTTCGGCAGGGTAATCAATCACCGGTTTTCCGGGCGTCAGTTGCACTTCTGGCAAGCCTTTGCCTTCGGTCATCGATTCCATGATGGCTCGTTGCAGGCGTTTTTGATCGCGGAGTACTCCCATGGTGTCGCCGCTGGCTAAGGCATCGGCCATGATTTTAGGGTCGCTCATCAAGGTGTCGATGGCGCCAATCACTTTGGCCCCGCCGAAGCTGAGGGTGGCCGTTTGATCATCGCTTTTCGTAAAGCCGGTGGCGGCGGTGATGGTCCCGCCTGCTTTGACGGTGGTGGAGATTTTGGCGCCTTCGATCATCGGGGCGACGAGTGATTTGCTGGCTTCCCATTGGGCTTGGGCCTGCTGCATGGCGGACTTGAGTTGATCTTCGTTGAGTTTTGACGCGCTGGAGGCGGTTTCGGAAGCGGCTCCGCCATCGGATACGCCCATGGCCACCGTCCAAGTGGCTCCGTCTAATTTCGAAGTCAGCGCGCCCGCCGAGGCGCCACCAGCCTGTTCACCGGCATTCATGAGCAATTTATTGACGTCCTTGAAGTAGGCGGCCCCTTTGATTTCGCTCTTGCCGTCCGCGCCGGTGGCGAACGTGAGGTCCTGCCAGGTGTCCACGCCTTGAGTGCCGCGCAGTAGTTGCAGAGCGACTTCCTTGCCCATGTTCTGTCCGCTGTCGCCGCCGCCCAGTGCTCCCATCATCGAGGTGTCCACGCTCATGGCCAGTTCCAGCTTGCCACTGCCATCAGGATTGAGAATAAACGTTTGATCCTGAGTGAGGCAGCTGGTGAAAGTGGCGGCGAGGCTGGCCACGGCGAATGGGAAAAAATGGCGTTTCATGCGTACTGGGTTTGGGATGATGTTGTGACGAGGCGAGATTCTAACACGGTCCATTCCAGCGGGCCACCCGAAATAATGGGGAGTGCGCCGACCTGAACACGTAGCTATTACGAGACGGATCAGGATCCGGGTTCATGAGGGACGGGGCGCGCCAGTTGAAAAGTCCCAGTGTCACCGCCGCCGGTCCAGCTCCCCTCAAACCGGCTGCCCGTCAGGGACATGTCGTAATCATATTGCCCGCCGGCCCAGCGCGGCAATTTCCAGCTGCCGGCGGAGCGAAGGCTGTCATTTTTCTGAGGTTCAATCGGTTGTGTCGTCTGAAATACGCCCGAAAAGACGCCCCAGACCGCATGGTAGGTGAATTGCGCCGTCTCCGCTGGCCCGCTCTCCCCGGGAGGAATCACCTCGACTAAGCATCGCAGCTTTCCGGAATGACCGGTTCCAGTGCTCGACCACATCCCCGTCCAAGCTCCTTCTTGAGCACGTGCGCGCAGGGCAGTCGGTGGTTGAGCGGTCGCCCGCGCCCCGGTCAGTCCGGGGGGCGTTGTCGATTTTTTCCACTCCCGTTCGAAGCTCGAGCAGCTGATCGAAAGCAGGGGTATGAGCAGGGCGATGACCCGGGCGGGCCGGGTTGAGGCGCCCGGATCCGGGTCCGGACCTGGAGAAGTGACGGGAATCAGATTTGCGGGATTTCGTTTCATTTGTTGCCGTGATTTCGTTTTCAGTATAGAGCGCAGTCTGCTTCGGCAATGCCGGAGAAGAATCTTGCACCCGGGCCTCTGGCTCAGGTCGACCACCACCATAACACTACTACTCCTTACCATGAGCAAAGTCATCCCCGTGATCAGTTCCGGCATCGCCGGCCCAATCGGAGTCCTCCACCTGCCGCGCCTGTGGCAAAAAGCGTCCTTGGGCGCCGCCGGTAAATTGCATGATGATTATCCTGCGATCGGCGCTGGTTACGACCAAATGGTTCTCGACGGCCTCGGCATCTCCAAAGAAGCCTTCTCCGAATTCATCGCCGCCAAAAAACCAACGTATCCTGAGTGCGAAGCGTGGGTTCTCGAGCAGAAAGGTGGCAAGCTCGATCAGGCCGCCGTCGACAAACTCAATGCCGCCATTGCCGGCTATCACCATAGCGAGGCCACCCGCAAGGCCATCCTCGGCGCCAACAACATCAAGGACGAAGGGAAAATCCTTGATGCCGTCAACCTCAACAATCTGGACGACTGGCTGAGCTTCCACAAAGAAGTCATCCTCGGTTAATTTCCGAGAGGCCGCCTCTGGCGGTCTCCCTGCATCGCCCGGTTCCCCCATCAGGGAGCCGGGCGTTTTTTTGTCTAGACAGGCCGGTCGGTGCGATTTTTCGACGATTTTTCACCAAAATATATGACCCGCCGGTTGACACCGCGCCTCTTTGGTTTATCTAAATAACCCGCCGCGTGCCACCCAGTGGTTGTCGCGGTCACTACACAGGCACCCATAGCTCAACGGATTAGAGCATCTGACTACGGATCAGAAGGTTAAAGGTTCGAATCCTTTTGGGTGCACTTTCCTCATAATCAAGAGGTTGCGAGTGAATTGACTCGCCTAAAAATGGCTCCTGAATTTCCACCTTGGACACTTTTCAGGTCCTGGGTTCGACCACAGGCTTAGGTTTTACCTCCCCGCAGAGAGTTTTTCGGCAGAACGGAGGTCAAAAAAGCTCCCTTGAGGCGGGCCGCACTTTTATTCGGGAGAGCCTGCCAGTATTGGCGGACCGGACGTGAGTGCGGGGCAGGGGATCGCGCTGCATTTTTTGCATGTCCGCTGTCGCCACCCTCCTCCTCACATGACCCGCCCACCCGATTCCAACGTCAGTTCCCCAAAGCAAATTCCTTTCACTCGGGGTTGATCCCCAGTTTGATGAGGTTGCGGCGGATGAGGGCCAGCCGTCGAAGGCGGCGGGAGTCCAGACGGTAGCCAGACCGTCCCGGTCTGGATTATCTTGAAAACCAGAGCGAGACGCTCTGGCACGAACCACAGGTCACAGTTGAGCATTAGAGATTTATGGACTAAATGAGCGTGATTTGAATCAGACCCTACCCACCCCGCCTCTCTCTGACCCACGCCTCCTTCTCCAGTGCCGATTCCTGAAAGCAAATTCCATTCAGAAACCCTTATTCAGCATGTCATTGACTCTCCCCAACAACGTTTCATTCAAGCTGACGCGTCGTCATCTTTTTCGGGCTGCTTTGGCAGGACTCATCATTCACCCGCAGGCTGAGGCGGTGACGCCTTTGGATTCATCTTTGCATGTGATCGTCATCGGTGCAGGGATCTCGGGGCTGGCGGCGGCGCGGCAGCTGCGGAATGCGGGGCTGCGGGTGACGGTTCTGGAGGCACGGGATAGGATCGGTGGGCGGGTCAGCACGATCCGGCAAGCGGCCTTTGCCAATGTGCCTTTTGAGGCTGGGGCGCAGTTTATTCATGGCCGACAAAATGCGAGTGGCGGGTTGAATCCGATCTGGAATCTGGCCGTCACGCAAAACTGGCCACGTGTGGCCTTTGGCGCTGATCCGGCGGAGACGCGGCGCACGGGAAGAGTGGTGGGGAATGACACCAGCATTTACACCGCCTTCACGGATTTTGAAGACTGGATGTTTGATACAAAAAAGCCGTCTCTCAGCTCAGGACAGACGAGTTACAGCATAGGTCAGGCGGTGAGTGACTGGATCAGTGCTCAGGGGCTGACCACGCAGCAGCAGTCGGATTTGCGCGCGATCTGTCAGGCAGACATTGAAGAGGATCAGGGCGCGGCTCTGAGTGAGATTTCGCTGCTGGGGTTCGATGAAGATCTGGGCTACGATGTCGGCGGGGATCAGATCCTGACGGGTGGCTATGACACACTGGCGCAGCACCTGCTCACGTCTCCGACGAGGCTGGATGTGCGGCTGAGCCATCAGGTGCAGACGGTGGATACACGGACCCGCCAGTGCCGCGTGACCACGAATATGGGTGTCTTTGAAGGTGACTACGTGCTCTGCACGCTACCGCTGGGTGTGCTGCAGGCGGGGAATGTGAGTTTTTTACCGGCCTTCTCTACGGCAAAACAGACGGCCATTTCACGGATGGGTATGGGCACGCTGGATAAGGTGACGATGCGGTTCAACAGCCGCTTTTGGCCAACAGAGACGAATTGGTTCCTCAATCTGAAATCGTCTGCACCCTGGGCTGGCAGCTTCACCAGCGCTGAGTGGCAGACAGGGGCCAATCTGCTGATCTGGTGGTACCAAGGGCCTGAGGCGCGCACGCGTCAGACCACGATGACCGATCCGCAGCTGCGTGATGCCGCACTGGCAGAGGTGGCGGCGGCTTTTCCCTCTGCCAATACAAATACACTGCTAGCTTATCATGTGACACGTTGGCATACAG
>CAJBME010000140.1 GCA_903954065.1 uncultured bacterium | reverse complement strand
TATCATCAACCTGCGCGGGTTGAATCAGGATTCTTTTTTCGGTAATTTCGGGACAGCCTCCAATCCGTTGTTGGTGGTGATGGAGGATGGGGTGCCGCTTTCATCAACGACGCTGCGGTATTTGCCGCCGTTGATGTGGGATTTGGAATCGGCCACGGTGTTGCGTGGTCCGCAGTCGCTGGCGGGCGGTCCCAGTGCGCTGGGTGGATCTCTGCGGTTGGCGACAACCTCCCCGGGATTTGTGGCCCGAGGCGCGGCGCTCACGGAATTTTCGCAGGATGGCGGATTGCGGACAGGTTTGAGTCAGCAGGTGGTGTTGGTGCCAGACGAGCTGGCCATGCGGTTTTCTTACCAGCACCAGCAGAGTGACGGCTACGAGGACAATGTGTTTTATCTGGACGATGAATTTGGCGCCAGTGATCGTGATGCGTTGAAGCTCAATGTGCGTTGGCATCCAGGAAAAAACCCTGACGCTCAGTTTGTGCTGTCGCTGGTCAGTGACCAGCTCGGCGGGAATCCATTTGCCAATGTCATAGACCATCCGGATCGCGGGCTTTTTGTCCGCGAGACGTCATTGAATACGCCGAGTTCTTATGAGGCGGACCGGCAGGCGGTGGCGTTGACGGCCACGCTGGCGCTGCCGACGGACATGGTCTTGAAATCGACGTTTTCGCTGCAGCGGCTCGATCTGGAATCCGGAATTGATCTCGATGCCTCGCCGATTTTGGGGTGGTTTAATTCGGCGTATCGGGACGAGCAGCGGCTTGTGGAAGATGTGGTCTTGTCGCGGGATGTGGGTCGTTTTGCCTGGCAGCTGGGCGGGTACTTTGAATCCAGTGAGTATACGACGGGAAATAGGGGTCAAGGTTTGGCACCCTTTCCGGTTGGTAGTGTGTTTGACAACGAAGGCGCGGAAAAAGTGGTCGTGGCGGCGGCGTATGCGCGCGGTGACTGGGAATTTGCCGACACTTTTCATTTGAAGGGCGGGGTGCGCTTGAATCATGAACGCCGCGAGTTGGAGGTAGATTCGACCTTTGGTCCTTTGCCAACGACGTTTGCCTCTGGTGAGACCGAGGAATCCACGCTCCTGCCAGAGGCCGGACTGTCGTGGCAGCCGTCGGCCGGTCGGGAAGTGGGCGTGCGCTTCGCTCGCGGATACCGGGGGGCTGGCATTGGTTTTGCACCCACCCTCGGGCTCACCGCTCCTTACGAGGCGGAGTACTCATGGGATTCCGAACTGTATGCCAGCCTAGCGGCCACGGATACCCTCCAGCTTTCAGCAGCCGTTTTTCATTCGAGCATGGATGACATGCAGGTGCCTGCCAATGTGCCGGGTGGATTTCCGACCATTGATACTCTCCTTTATAATGCGGCTACCGCTCGCCGCCAAGGTGCTGAAATGGAAGCTCGCTGGCAACCTGTCGATGGCTTGTCACTCACCGGCAGCGTCTCCTGGCTCGATACCCAGTTTCAAGACCTGATGCTGGAAGGCTCGGACCGCGCTGATCAGGCGTTTCCCAATGCCCCGGAGTGGACAGCCTCGTTCGGTATCAATTACCGCCACACCAGCGGCGTCTTTGTTTCAGGGATGTTTTCGTACGCGGACGCTACCTACAGCCAGATTGGTAGTCCGGATGTCACCGCGCTCGAGACCAGAAAAGTGCTTTCGGCGCGGGTGGGGTACGCCTGGGGGAATGCCAGTATTTACCTCTTTGGTTCCAATCTGCTCGATGAAGATTATGCCTTGCTGCGGGTCGATAACACAAGTCTCGGTCTGCCGTTGGTCGGAAAGGCCGCTCCTCCGTGTCTGGTAGGTATCGGCTGCGAGCTGCGTTGGTGAACTTTCAGGGAAGAGGCTCGCGGGAGCAGTTGAGGAATCGGCTCGTGAGAGCCTTGGGTGAGCAGGTGCTTGGCAGGATCTGATGGGGGTGTTTGGCGGTGGTGCTTCTGCTTGGCGGTGGCGGAATGATGGGTAGAGTAGTTTCTGGTTGGATCGAGAATGGCGCCCTGTCGGAGCGCCTGATGATCCGGCTACGCTTTGTTTTTTTATGCACCAAGTCCATATCCGCACCTACGGTTGTCAGATGAACGAGCGCGACTCCGATCAGGTGGCGCGGCTATTTGCTGAGCGCGGAGGGTATGCCATGACGGAGGATGAATCCCAAGCGGATGTAATTTTGATCAATACGTGTTCGGTGCGTGACCAAGCCGAGCAGAAGGCGATTGGGAAAATGGGAATGATGGGGAAGCATCGCCGCGAGAAGCCGCATGTGGTCTATGGTTTTATGGGATGCATGGCCCAGTCCCGCGGCTCTGAATTGCTCGAAAAAATCCCGCACCTTGATTTGGTTGCGGGCACGCAAAAATACCACCGGGTCGTCGAGTATGTTGATACCATTCTCAAGCGGCGGATTGAGCGGCAGATGGACGATGAGCGGTACAGTATTGTTGATGTGGCGGCGGAGGAGGGGTCACAAAACACGATTCGCGACCAAGAAGTGAGTGCGCGGCAGGCCACGGCCTTTGTCAGCATCATGCAGGGGTGTAACATGAAGTGCACATTTTGCATCGTGCCGTACACGCGCGGGATGGAGCGGGCGCGGCCGATTGCTGACATTGTGGAGGAAGTCCGCCGGTTGGTGGGGCAGGGGATCAAGGAAGTCACGTTGCTCGGGCAGATCGTCAACCGCTACGCCATCAAGGAGTTTCCGACGATTCAAGGGAAGAGTCCGTTTGTGCAGCTTCTGGAGGAAATTCATCAGATCGATGGCCTGCACCGCATCCGATTCACCAGTCCGCATCCGATTGGGTATCGGGATGATTTGATCGAGGCTTTTCGGTATCTGCCTAAACTGTGTCCTCATATTCATCTGCCGTTGCAGTCAGGTAGCGAGCGCATCCTCAAGGCCATGCACCGGCCGTATACTCCGGCGCGATTCTTGGAGATTTGTGAAAAAATGAAGGCGGCGCGCCCGGACTTGGCCATTACGACCGACATCATTGTTGGATTTCCTGGTGAGACCGAGGCTGATTATGAGGCCAGCAAGGAGATTGTGCGCCAGGTGGGATTCGACAACGCATTCATCTTTAGATACAGCAAACGCCGGGGCACTCCGGCCGCAGAAATGCCGGATGAATTGCAGTTGTCGGAACAAGTCAAAGAGGAGCGAAATAAAGATTTGCTGGCCTTGATCGATGCGATCGGTATGGCCAAATTGCGGACCCAAGTTGGACAAACGGTCGAGGTGCTCTGCGAAGGGTATTCCAAGACCACCACCGAACGGCTGGCCGGGCGCACGCCGCAAAATAAGGCGGTCGTCTTTACCGGGCCCCATGATCGTCTCAAAGGAGAGATCGTCCCGGTCCGGGTCACGGACACTCACGTCTTTACGCTTTACGGCGAGGTGGCCTGAGCGAGTTGCCGCGTGGTCGGCCCGCTCCTGCGGGTGATCGTGAGTCGGTTTTTGTGTTCTGGAGGGGAGCTGGGACGTTTGGCCCGAGGGCTTTTTTTAATCCCAGGCGCAGACGGCGTCGATGGCGTCCCGGGTGCCATCGCGAAGCCAAGCATCGAGCTGTGCTTGTTCTTTGAGTTGGGTACCGCGGGATCGAGTGACTTCGGCGTAGGCGCAGGGGATTTCCGGCAGGGCGGACATGTCGCCCCAGATGCGTTCGAACTGGGCGACTGGAAAAACGTCTTCTTGGCCATGCCCCCAGCGTTTTTTCACTTCTTTCAGCGTGATGTAGGTAGGCAGTCGGCGTGAGAAGTCGCGCACGGCCGCGGCCACCTTGATTGGATCGTTGAGGTCGGTCCGCTGCAATCCCACGCTGTGCAGGAGCGGGTCGATCTCGATCCAACAAGTCAGGGTGTTATAATGACTAAGGGCAAATTCATCTTCTTCGCGCGGCAGGGCCAGTCCTTCGACGAGGCGGAGCTGGTCATTGACGCGGGCCAGACCGCCCCCGCGGTCGTCGAGGCGGCGGCTGATGACTTCAAAGCTCAGAGTGGCGCCTGTGGAGCGGTGCCATCCGAGCAATCCAGAGTCGAGATTGGCGCCGAGGGTGTCGATATTATGGAGCATCAGCGTGCGCAGGGCCGGGCGTTGCTGCAGCATGGTGGCGAGGGTGCCATTGAGGAGGAGGTTGGGGATTTCGTACCAGTGGCCGACCGGGTGGAGGCATTGGAGCGGCTGGTTATCGCGGTAGTCGGTGCCTTCGCCGGCGGATTTGGCCCATGACAGCAGGGCGGTGCGCAGGCTGGCCCGCACTTTTTCCTGGCGTTCATCCAGTCGTTGTTGGGCATTTTCCTCCCAGAGGAAGCGGAGGTCCCGCTGCATGGGAATCATGCGCAGCCCGATACTGCGTCCCCGCGAGAGATGTACGGCGTTTCTTAGGCCATGAAAATCAGCGGCTTCTAATTGCGATTGAATCGGGTCATGAGTGAGGTAGCTCGTGGTGATGGCATGCAGAGGCACGATGCCATGGCGTTGGGCGACCTGACGGGTTTTGGCCAGATGGACTTCGAGAAAAGTGCGGTGGCGGCCGTCGAATTTACAAAATGGATGGAGCGCCTTGACGACGCCGGCTCCGCCGGTCCACCGGCTGGCGGCTCCGGCGGCGAGAGTGACCACGGCCACCTCGCCGGCATCGAGGGCGGCAGCGCCGAGTGTGCGGTGGGCGTCGGTCAGGCCGGTGGCGGCTGGAAAGACATCGCCGGGGCGCACGTTCTCGATGCGGGTATTGGCGGGCAGGCGGTTGCGGGCCAGACCGATGTGGCCAGCTTGGAGGTCGAGGCGAATGCGTTCGTGGGCCAGCGGGTCAAATCCATTGCGGGCCAGCAGTGATTCGAGTTCATCTTCGCGGCTGGTTTGAGCGCCGCGGCCGCTTGGCAGCAGGGTGTCGACCAGTCCGGTCAGAGTGGCTTGATAGGCCGGCGTTTCGCGGGCCCGTTGCCGGAAATATTCCAATTCGCGGCGGCGGGATTCGGGCAGAGCCCGGGGGTCGGTGCGCAGCAGGGCGGGCAGTGCGAGGGCGTAATAGCCTGGGGGCATGAGGGCAGCCGCGCCGGTGACCATGGAGGCGGTGGTCCCGTTCTCGTTGATTTCGAAGTCATAGACCACAGGATCCATGGCAAATGGCAGGCTGTGATTCAGCGCCCGTTTGTGGGTCACGAGGATTTCCGCAAGTCTCTGTGATGCTTCTTGTTTGCGCTCTGGCGCGAACATGAAGCCCATGCCGCCGCCGGACATGCCTCCGAGCATCCAGAACCCCCAAAAGTCATCACCGAATTCAGCGCGCACCTGATCAATGACTCGTTCGGTGAAAAATGTCGTGGCCCACGGGATGATGGTTTGCAGCGGGCCAAAAAAGTGACGGGTGGTCAGGGCGCCCAGAGTGCGCACGTCGCCGGCTTGGAGCGCTTGCAGGATGGGGTCGAAGAGGGCGAGCGACTCGCGGCGGGCGTCCCATTCTGGTCCGGAGCGGAGCAGGTACTTCTCGGTGACCATTTCCAAGATGGGTCCGACATTTTGGGCCATGCCGCCGTGGACGAGCACGAGTGAATTCTCGAGTGCTTTCCGTTGTTCGGGGCCGACGAGCTGCGTTCCGATCAGGGTGTGTCGTGGCAGCAGGCGGCCGCGGGAGATGCCATGTTCCGGGTCGTCGGCGGTGGCTGTTGCGCCTTCGATGACTTTGATGCCGGGCCAGACGCCGCCGCTATCCTGCCAGCCGCCGCCTGAGCCGCCGAGCCATTCGCCGAGGATGGCGCGGGCGGCCACGATCCGGCGTCCGCTTTCTTCCAGTGGTCCGGTCAGAGAGCGAGTCTGGCCCGTGGCGCGCATGCAGACGGAGATGAGCGAGCCGAGGAGGTTGGTGGAAACGGCGAGGCGGCTGCCTTTGGGGATGCCGTTCACGCTGCTGACCAACTCGAGGCCGAGTCCCGGTCCCATCAAGGTTTCGAGGACATGATCCAGCCGCTGGCCGGACCCTTCCAGCCCCATCGGCACCAGCCCGGAAGCAATGACCGCGGCTTTGAGCAGACCCAGATGGTCTTTGGCAAAATCAAAGACTTCGTCGAGCTCCGTGAGCTCCGCGCTCGCGCCTAGGTCGACGCTCACCAGGCGCAGGACGGGGCGGTCGATGACTCGCAAAAACGCTTCTACCGGCGGGTGCGGGGCGGTGTCGCGTCCCTGCACTGCCAGATTGACCGAGATGTTCAAGACCCGGGCCCCTTCCGGGAAATCCATGCCAAGGAAAAAAATGTCACTCCAGGCACTGTGAGTCAGGTCCATGCGCACGGCGGTTTGCTCGTGCAGCACGGGCAAGACGCCACCGGTCGGGCGCGTCAGCTCCGGGCGCACTCGCAACGGGACTTCGTCGGATGATCCGCAGCGGAACATCCATTGATTGCCCCGGACTTGGCGCACGGAAGCACGCACCTGATCGGCCAAACTTTGCAACGCCAACCGGTGATACGCATGCGCCAACGCGGATCCCAGCGCGTCAGTCAATCCATGTGATTCAGTCGCCGCCAGTAATACGTCCACCGCTTCACCAAATCGGCGCTCCAACAAATGATGGTGCGCCGCCGCGGGAATCAGTCCGGCCGTTTCTGCCCGGGCCGTCAATAACGGCGGCAGATGAAATCGATGCAACGCATACAGGAAAAAACACGCGCGCACCCGTTCATACAGGTTGGGCGCCGTGCGGCGAAATGAATCCAAAGCCGCGGCCTCCGCTTCCAGTGCCGCTAATGGCAGGCCTGCTACCGCCTGCTCGAGAGCTTGATGGCGGATCAACGGGTCAGACGAGGTGATGAGGTCAGTCAGCGGCATGAGTGATGGGCGTCAGGCGGAAAAGGGACGGGCCAAGGCGAGGGGCATAAAAATCAATCGTGGCCGCCAGTCGGGTGCAGGAACGATGGCTATTTGCTTTGAGCGAGCATTTCCACCAGGCCGGCCAGCAGGTCGTCCCGGTAGTCGCCGTCCAGAGCGACGGCTAGCTGCGCCATCAGCACGCCGTGGCGGTGGTCGAGGTCATAGCGGCGGCCGGAGAGTGCGGCGGCGAGGTAGCGGGTGCGTCCGGCGGCTTCGTGGAGGGAGGAAGAAAGGTCGAGGGTGTGGCCGGGGGGCAGCGAGGCTTGTTTTTGGGCGAGCAATTCGAGGACGAGCGGCGTCAGTACGTGCATGCCGAGGAAGCACATGTAGTAGCCGTGGCGCAGTCCGGGGATTAGCAGTGACTGTTCGGCCTCGGTTGGGCTGGGCTTTTCTAGGACGCGTTGCACCTCGTAGAGACGGTGACGCGCGTCAAAAAGCGATCCGCCGACGGCGCCGAAGCTGGCCAGGCGGCTTTCATGGGTGGCTTGAACGGCGGAAACCATGCCTTCGTGTTCGCGGGCCACCGCCGTCAGTTGCTGCGCGCACGTCTGGCCGTCCAGAGCACTGACGTAGACATGGTCGCTGACCATCAGCAGGAACGGCTCGTCCTTCACGAACGGGGCCGCGCACAGAATCGCATGGCCATAGCCCAGCGGCTCAGGCTGCGTGATAAATGTCACATCCGCCTTGGCCACGTCAACCGCATCACGATAAAGCGGTTCGTCCCCCGGCCGCACCACGAGCGCGATCGATTCAATGCCCGTCGAGGTAATCTCATCCAGAAGCAGTCCGAGTACTTTGCGGGTCTGTCCGGTGCGATCGACCATCGTCTGGAGCGGGAGAAACTGCTGTTTCCAGTCAGCGGCGGTGATGACAGCTTGGCGCGGGATCATGGGTGTGGACAACGGTGCCGGGAGGGGTGGGGTGGGACGGACTCGTGGGGCGGGAAGTGTGGGCGGGAAAAATCGGGCTGAACGTGGAGGATGGTGGACTGGTTAAGGCAGGCGGCGGATGCTGCGGGCGACGTTGAGCAGCGTGATAAACGAGGCGGCTGACATCAGGGAAGTAATGGTGGCGGAATAAGCCAGCTCCGGTTTCGGGCCCCGGGCTTCTTTAACGAATTTTTTCCCTCGCATGAAGAACCCGGCGACGGCGAGCAGGCAGATCAGCAATCCGGTCCAGAGGGCGCCCCGGCTGCCACTCCGGGTCATAGCCCCGCAGAAGAGAAGCACCAGTCCGAAGCCGGAACCGATGATGCCGCCCGTCTTGGCTTTGGGGTAAAAACCAATGACATGGTTCACCGGATCAAACATGACCAGGGAAATGGCGAGCACGATGAGGACAAGCCCAAGACCCATCAACCATTTGGCAGGATGCGTAAACATGGAGGCAACGTCATCCATTCGCGCTTTTGGTCAACCGCTTGCCATCAAAAGTGACAATGTCTTTTATCAGGAACTCACCGGGAAATGGCGAGCCCAGCCGGTGGGGGCACGGTAGCGGAAACGCGGTGTTCGATTGGCTCCTATGGAGCCTTACCTATCCGATGGGACGCGATGCGTGGTTGGGGGGGCGATGCCCGTTGGGGCAAGGACGCGGCACCGGCCGGCGGGCGGCGACGGTGGTCCTGACCGTTACTGTGTGGGGGTGGGCCGGGCTCGTCCGGCGGTGGCGGCGACGAGGGCGATGGCGACTCCGGCGGCCCAGAAGAGGTTGAGCCATGGGAGGGGCCCGCGGCCTGGGGCGAGGTGGGAGGTGATGGCTGAGGCGATCGTTCCGGCGATGAAGCCGGTGGTGATGGCCAGACTGTAAATGACATCTGGCGGTCGGGGGTGGGATGTCATGATGTATCCTGTTACTCCGTACAGGAAAAAGCCGCCGACGACGATGAGGGCAAACCGTTGGAAAAGGGCGACGGCGTCGAGGGCGACCGTGATTTCCAAGGTGCTGGCGTGCAGGAAGGGGGAGATGCGGTTCCCAAAGACGCTGGGCGGAGGAGGGGCGGGCTTATCAAAGTAGGGCGCATCGGGGAGTGATGCGCTGAGATCGACCTCATTGTAGCGGGTGTCGGCGCGCCAAGGCACATTCCAAGCGAGCCAGGAAAACGCGGTGAGCAGGGCCACCAGAAGAATGAGTCGGAGAATTGGCATTATGGACAGGTTGGTGCGGGCGCAGCGGGCGCAGCGCGAAGGTGGGTCGTGTGGGTATTGCGGGTGGAGGGGGGGACGCCGCTCCGTTTACTGTCCGCAGGCTGAAGCTGGTGGCAAATCCTCGTCTGGCGGATCCAGTGATTCGGTGATGGCGGCGTGCAATCGGTCCCGGATGCTGTCGGGAGTAGCGCCCATGGCGCGCAGCGAGTGGAGGCTGGCGGCTGCATCGCGTTTGGCGAGCCGTTTTCCGGTGGAGTCGCAGACCAGCGGGTGGTGGGCCCAGGTGGGCACTGGCAGGTCGAGCAGGTGTTGCAGTAACCGGTGGAGGTGTGTGCAAGCGAACAAGTCTTCGCCGCGTGTGACCCGCGTCACGCCTTGGGCGGCATCGTCCACGACCACGGCCAGATGGTAGCTTGTGGCAATGTCTTTGCGGGCGAGGACGACGTCCCCTAGAATGTCAGGCGTGGCCGACTGCCAGTTTTTGCGATGATCGTACCATCTCAGCGGGCCGGCCAGAGCCGACGCCCGGGCCACGTCGAGGCGCCACGCATGATCGGCGCCCGCGGCGAGGCGGGCGGTTCGGGTGGCCGCGGTGAGTGCGCGGCATGTGCCCGGATACAGGGCTCCTTCCGGGCCGTGCGGCGCGTTGACCATGGCGGCGACTTCGCGTTGGATTTCCGTCCTTGTGCAAAAACAAGGATAGACCAGATCGAGCTTTTGAAGTCGCTCTAGCGCTACCAACGAGGCGTTGAGATGGAGGCTTTGGCGTCGCACTGGCTCTGGCCACTGCAGGCCGAGCCAGGCGAGGTCATCCATCAGCGCTGTTTCGTATTCAGGGCGGCATCGTGTTTGGTCAATGTCCTCGAGGCGGAGGAGAAACTGTCCGCCGGCCCGCTGGGCTGTTTCCCATGCGACGAGGGCGGCCAGGGCATGGCCGAGATGCAGCCGCCCGGTCGGGCTGGGTGCAAACCGGGTCACCACTGCGGCCGTCGGTGATGGGCGATCGTCAGCGCTCACGGGCGCAGCATGTGAGCGGATGGGGCTTCTGCCAAGGGCCGGTCTTCTCGACTGAATCCTTTTTGACAGCTGCCGCGTGCTCATTACGATGGCCTTCAGTTATTTTAAACCAAGCAGGGGCGCCGACCAGCGGCTGAGACTCGTGGCTCGTGGCACGGGAACCCTTTGAACCTGATGCGGGTTATGCCGCCGAAGGGAGCAAAGTCACACTCTCATCCGCCACGTCGTCCCTTGTTTGGGGATACGTGGCTTTTTCGCGCCCAGCCAGCGCTCCAGACGTTTTTTTATTTCATCTACCAGTTCCCATGATTGCCACCACTGAGTCTTTCGAGCCGCATTCCAGCGAGCAGCTTCCTGCCAGTTCCCGGGTTTATGTTGAGGGGGTGCTGCACCCTGAGGTGCGCGTTCCCATGCGCGAAATTGCCTTGGCCCCGACGAAGGCCTTCAACGGCCGGATTGAAGAGAATGAGCCGGTGCGTGTGTATGACACGTCTGGTCCATGGGGGGATCCTGCGTTCAAAGGAACGGCCGAAGAAGGCCTGCCGGCCGTGCGTTCGAGCTGGATTGAAGGCCGCGGTGATGTGGAGGCGTATGACGGCCGTCCGGTCCTGCCCCAGGACAACGGGTATTTGAGCGCCGTTCATGCCGAATATGCGAGTGCTGCCGAGCGCAACCGTCTGGTGGAATTTCCCGGGCTCAATGGCCAGCGTCGCCGTCCGTTGCGGGCGTCGGCTGGGCATCCGGTCACGCAACTCTGGTATGCGCGCCAAGGGGTGATCACTCCGGAAATGGAATTTATTGCCATTCGTGAGAACATGCGCCGCGCCGCGATTGCTGATCTGGCTCATGATTTGGTGCGCAGTGACTTGAACAAACAGCACCCCGGCAGCAGCCAGAGTCCGGAGAGCGAGTACACTCCCGGGATTTTCCGCCGTTTTCCGCAGCGTATCCCAGCTGAAATCACCGCCGAATTTGTCCGCAGCGAGGTGGCGGCCGGCCGCGCCATCATCCCGGCCAATATCAATCATCCAGAACTCGAACCGATGATCATCGGCCGTAATTTTCTGGTCAAAATCAACGCCAATATCGGCAATAGCGCCGTGGCTAGCAGCATCGAGGAAGAAGTGGAAAAAATGCGCTGGGCCACCAAGTGGGGCGCCGATACGGTCATGGACCTCTCGACCGGTAAAAACATTCATGCGACGCGCGAATGGATTTTGCGGAATTCACCGGTGCCGATCGGCACGGTGCCGATTTATCAGGCGCTGGAAAAGGTGAACGGAAAGGCGGAGGACCTCACCTGGGAGGTGTTTCGCGACACGTTGATCGAACAGGCCGAACAGGGGGTCGATTATTTCACCATTCATGCCGGGGTCCTGCTGCGATTTGTGCCGATGACCGCGTCGCGCATGACCGGCATTGTCAGCCGCGGCGGCAGCATCATGGCCAAATGGTGCCTGGCTCACCACAAGGAAAATTTCCTCTACACTCATTGGGATGATATCTGCGACATCATGGCTGCGTATGATGTGAGTTTCTCCATTGGCGACGGCCTGCGGCCGGGGTCGATCGCGGATGCCAATGATCCGGCGCAATTTGGCGAGTTGGAAGTGCAGGGGGAATTGACGACCCGCGCGTGGGCCAAAGGCGTGCAGGTCATGAATGAAGGGCCGGGTCACGTGCCGATGCACATGATTGAGGAAAATATGGCCAAACAACTCGAGTGGTGTCACGAGGCGCCATTCTACACCCTCGGGCCGCTCACGACCGACATCGCTCCGGGTTATGACCACATCACCAGCGGCATCGGGGCCGCCATGATCGGATGGTATGGCTGCGCCATGCTCTGCTACGTCACCCCGAAAGAACACCTCGGGCTGCCCAATAAAGACGATGTCAAAGTCGGGGTCATTACTTACAAACTTGCCGCTCACGCCGCCGACCTCGCCAAAGGCCATCCCGGGGCCCAATACCGTGACAATGCCCTGAGTAAAGCCCGCTTTGAATTCCGCTGGGAAGACCAGTTTAATCTGTCGCTCGACCCGTTCACCGCCAGACAGTTCCATGACGAGACGCTCCCGCAAGACGGCGCTAAATCCGCCCACTTTTGCTCGATGTGCGGTCCGCATTTCTGCTCGATGAAAATCACCGAGGACGTTCGCAAATATGCCGCCGAACAGGCGATTTCCGCCGAAGAAGCGCTCCAGCGCGGACTGGCCGACAAAAGCAAGGAATTCGTGGACAGCGGTGCCGAGGTCTACACAAAAGCGTGATCCACCAGCTCAGGGGGTGAGCTCAGGCGGCCGGCTCAACCGGCTGCCGCGGCAGTTCGTCTCGTTCCGGTATGTTCCGCCGGGGCGGCCCCGGAGGTGGGCCAAAGAATCGCTCGAAGTTAGCCTTGATGAGCGTGCGGAGGGTGGTCTCTGACAGGTTGAGTAGGTTGGCCAGCGCGGGGTAGACGGCGGCCAAATTGGCGGGGTGGTTGGGAGCGTGGCCATCCGCGGCGGTCGGCAGCGGGTGGCTCACATGGCTGGCGGGGGGGCGCATCGAGGGCGCATCGGTTTCGATGAGTAGCCGATCATGCGGAACATGGCGAAAGGTGTCCATGGCCTGCAGGAATCGGGGATCGAGGAACCGGCCGTTGAAGGAAAAGTAGGCGCCGCGTCTGGCGAGGCGCGGGACCATGGACGCGGGGCCGGTGTACGCGTGAAGGAGAAACCCGCGGGCGGGCACGGGGGCACGGTGCAGCAGCTCGTCGAGCGGCCCCCACGCTTTCAATCCATGAATGCTCACTGGGAGGTTGCGCGCGGTGCCTAGGGCCAGCTGGCTCAGGAAAACATCCTGCTGGTCCGCCGCATCAAAGGGTCGGCGCCAGCGGTCGAGTCCGATCTCGCCAATGGCATGACGGCGGCCCAGAGTCGCCTCTTCATCAAGCCGCACGACTAAGTTTTCCAGCCATCGCGGGCTCCGCCGGGCCGCCAGCCACGGGTGCAGTCCGTAACTCGGTAGCACCCACTCGTAGCGGTCGGCCAGCGCCGCCACCGCCGGCCAGTCGGCTTCTTCCGTGCCATTCACCACCGCACACATCAGTCCCATCGCCTCCAAATCGCGCGCGACCTCCGGCCAGTAAGGCGCTAGCTCCGGAGCCTGCAAATGAACATGGGCGTCAAAAAACATCGGAAAAACACCCATAATGTCATGAGGCGTGCCGCCCGGCCGCGCTCGTCGCAGCGGCGGGTTGCGCGCCGACGGCTGTGCCGGTGACGCTCTCCGGCGCGGCCTCGGTTATCGCGCCGGCCATCACACCGGCCAGATGCGCGAGCCGTGCTTGCGCTTGCGCTAGACCTGCGAGTCGGGTTGGGGAAAGCGATCGATCGAGCCCCGTGGCGGTGAAAATGGTGGTTTTGACGGCCATCACTTCGGCTGGTGCGGCTCCTTCATAGACGTCGCACAGCAGTCCCATCAGTCCGTGCACCATGGGGGAATCGGCGGCCACCTGGAAATGACACCGGTCATTTTCCAGGGTGCCGACTAGCCAGACGCGGGAAACGCAGCCGGGCACTAGATCGCTGTCGGATCGTTGACTGGTCGACCACGGGGGCCTGCGCGCAGCCCGCCGCATCAGATGCGCCAGACGCTCCTGCGGATCAGGCAAAATCATGAGTTCTTCCACTAATGCTCGTTCGGTGTCGGCCACAGTCATCACACCTCAGCAAACGCCAAGCGGGCGCGGCGTCATGGGCAAAATCAATCGAATCCGATCCGCCGGTGGCGTACGGATCATCAGTAATCGCCTGATCTGCTGAAATTCGCGCAATAATCATGGACTTCCACCCGCTTTTGCGGATTTTCATCAACGATCAAGACGCTTCAGATCGCTTTCTTGAAGACGGAGAGATCTCCCAAATTTATGAGTGCGCACTTTTTTCAGATGACGCAGCCCCGGCGTGCCTTGGCTGCCGGGGTGATGGCCATTTCACTCTGGTTTCCGGCCCTGCGATCTCAGGCCGCTACGGATTATGGAGAGGTGGCCATGGCAGTGGCGCAGGCCATGCAAAATCAGCACTATTCGCGTCACGACTTCGATGATGATTATTCGAAGCGGATGCTGACCCAGTTTTTGGATCTCCTTGATTTCGACCACCGATTTTTCCTGCAGTCGGATGTGGATCAATTCCGCCGGGACTATGAATCCCAGCTGGACGACATGATTCTCGTCAATGGCGACGTCACGGCCGCGGCGAAAATTTATGAGGTCTTCAAGAAACGCTCGCAAGACAGGGTGGCTAAAATCCAGGCGATTCTGAAAGATCAGACGTTCACCTTCACCGGCGAAGATTCAGTCCACATCAGCCGCAAAGAACTCCCATGGCCAAAGGACGAAGCTGAGGCCGATGCCGTCTGGCTCGGCATTCTGAAAAATCAGGTGCTCGCCGAAACCTTGACCCGCCAGCTGAAAGCAGAACGGGAAGTGGAAAAAGCCGCGGAATCGACCCCCGAAGAACGCAAAAAAGCCGAGGAGAAAAAAGCCCGGCCCGAAACCAAACCTCTTGAATCACCGGAACAGAAAACAGCTGCTTTCTGGGAAAGATTTCTGAAAGGCCTGGACGAGAATGACAACGAAGATGTCGTGAATTTCTTCCTGTCTTCGCTGGCTGCCGCCTACGACCCGCATTCGGAATATATGAGCCCGTCGGAAAATGAAAATTTCCACGTGGGCATGAAAAATTCGCTCGTCGGGATTGGTGCGTTGTTGAGTAAAAAAGACGATGCCGTGGAAATTCAGGGGATCGTGGTCGGCGGACCTGCCGACAAATCCGGACTGCTCAAGGAGCGGGACAAAATCATTGGTGTCGCCCAGGGTGCCGACGGGGCCATGGAAGATGTGCGGGCCCTCAAATTGCAAAAAATTGTCGATCAAATCCGCGGCGAAGAAGGTAGTACCGTTCGTCTGAAGATCGTGCCTGCCAATGATCCGACCTCCGAGAAGGAAATTGCCATTGTGCGAACCAAGGTGGAGCTCAAGGACAAGGTAGCGACGGCTAATTTGATGGAGACGACCAAAGACGGTCAGCCCTTGCGGTTGGGGTGGATCACGCTGCCCGCCTTTTATGCGGACATGGACACCCATGAATCAGGCTGCACCAAGGATGTGCGCCGGCTGCTGGAACGCCTGATGAAGGAAAACATCAACGGCTTGGTGCTTGATCTTCGTGGCAACGGAGGCGGTTCGCTGGACGAAGCCATCTCCCTGACTGGACTCTTCATCAAACGCGGGCCGGTCGTGCAAGCGGTCGACTGGCGCCGGGAACAGCCAGATTTCCGCAATAGCCGCAATGCCGATCCTTTGTACAATGGTCCTTTGGTCGTCGTCACCGACAAAACCAGCGCTTCGGCCAGCGAGATTCTGGCCGCGGCCATTCAAGATTACGGCCGTGGGGTGGTCATCGGCGATGAGTCAACTTTCGGCAAGGGCACGGTCCAGACGATTCTCGACATGAAACGTGTCATGCCCATTTTTAGCGACAGCAGCCGCGCCGGTTCCCTCAAAGTCACGATTCAAAAGTTCTACCGCATCGCGGGCGGCTCCACCCAGTTTATGGGCGTGCGCTCGGATGTGGTGCTGCCACAGCGCGTCGATGCCTATGAAATTGGCGAAGACCAGCTGGTGAACCCGCTGCCGTATGACGTCATCAAACCATTGAAGTACGCCATGTCCGAATACTCGCCGCTCCCGCTCGAAGAAATTCGGAATCGCTCGAAAACACGCGTCGAGAAAGAACAGGAATTCCGCTACGTGGTCGACGACGCCACCCGCTTGCGGGAGCAAATCGAGCGCAATACGCTCTCGCTCAATCAAAAGACTCGGGCGTCCGAAATTGCCGCCAATAAAGAGCGCCGCAAAGCACGCATCGCCGACCGCAAAGCCAGAATCGCCACCCTCGGCGAGGCCCAAAGCAGTGAGTATAAAGTCTTCCGCCTGACCCTCGATACCGTGCAGGAGCCTGCCCTCAAAGCCGAAGCCGACTTCACCGACGAACAAACCACCGGCATGCGGCTGGCCAAGGACGAGGACGATGTCGAGCTGGCCGATGACAAAGTGAAGTTCCCGTATGATCTCGAACCCGTGAAACTGGAAAGCTTGCGGATCCTCGCCGATTTGATCAGCCTCTCTCCGGCTCCTCGCACCGCCCAAACCACGCCCGGTCGTTGATCGACCCTGTGTCTAGGTGAGGCAGAAAAGCGCCAGATACCCACTCAAGCGGCAGATCCTGCCGCTCACTGTCTTGGCGGCGTGGGATCGACGATCGTCATGCGTCGGCCGTCAGGGGCTTGTCGTGATGCCCCGGTCGTGAGGGGCAGGCCGTGAAGCGGCGGTCATTCATTCTCTGAATTGCCGCCTACTTACCTAGCCGAAATTCCGGAATGGCCGAACCCCCGGAAATTCTAGTCATTCAATTCTGGGCGCTTTTCCAGCGGTCGACGACATCTCTCATGGCCGCGTCCTGACGCTCCATGGATTCGACCAAGGCCGCCTGGACTCGGAAGCGGTCCAGATTGTGACGGGGATGTTTGATCCTGAAATAATGGTCTCCTTCGAGATAGTCCGTCAGAAAACGCAGCGCGACTTCCAGTGTGATCAGTCGTCCCGAAAAGGCTAGATGATCGATTTCCGCTTCGGTTAAGAAACTGGCGCCTTCCAGATACCCGCGAACGAGCGCTTCAAACATCGGCAAACGCATCTCCACTCCGCTGGCATCCGGCGCGTCTTCTGCCGTCGAAATAGTTGTCGTGCGGACGAGGTCGCCGAAATCATACAAGACCAATCCGGGCATCACGGTGTCTAAGTCCATGATGCAGATGCCGCGCCCCGTGGCGTCGTCCATCATCACGTTGTTGATCTTGGTGTCGTTATGCGTCACGCGCTCCGGAAGTCGGCTTTTGGCCTGAAGGTCAAGCAGCACATCGACCATGGATTCGCGGCGGCGGCAGAAATCGATGGCGTCCTGCACGCTGGCGGCTCGTCCGACTCGGTCTTCCGCGACCGCTCGCATCAGCGTATTGTAGCGGCTGCGGGTGTGATGGAAATTGGGTATGGTGTCGGCCAGCCGTCCCCCGGGCAGGTCAGTCAGGTGATTCTGAAACTCACCAAACGCACGCGCCGCTTCGGCAGCCAAATGCGGGTCATCCACATGATTATGCGCCGTGGCGCGCTCCACGTAGATATACCCGCGCCAGTGGTTGCCAATGGCATCCTGATGGGAAATTCCGCCATCCCGACACGGGATCAGCGTGAGTACCCGGCGGTCCGGTTCCGGAGCGCCCGCAGCGCGCAACTTGTGAGTGATGTGCGCGGTGACCCGAGCAATATTATCCATCACTAAGTCCGGACGCTTGAAAACATGATGGTTGATCCGCTGCAAAATATAACGCATGGGCACGCCACCCTGCGAAAAATGAACTTCGTAGGTGTCGTTAATGTGTCCCGCCCCGCAGGGAACCGATCTCAGGAATTCCCCGGGCATGGCAAAATTCACCGCCACGGTGCGGATGTCGTTTTCAGTGCGTAAATGACTCATGCAAAGGAGTGAAACTTTTACAGCAATTCTCGTAAAAGCAATGGGCATTACCCGAATACTAAGATGAGTGAATTGTTGGCGGGCAGCCGATGGCAGCCGGGCGGGCGGGCAGGCCGCTGGCAAGCGGGTGCCTCCGCCCGTGAGGGCTTGACACGACTGCCTCGTTTTTCCCTTTTGAGGTGTGCCGGGTTGGGGAGGGGAGGGGGCTGGAAGGGCGGTGATCAGCATCCCGCTTCAGACGTGGGGCGCGCCGATACCGCAAAAAGAGATCTCAAATGAACAGTCATTCAACCGGAAAACGGCGCCGCCTTCGGCCCGCTTTTGGGCGAAGCGAGACGATGGCCCATAATATGTTTATCACTCGATTAGATTCACGCCGCCAAGCCTTTGGAGCCGCAGAGATTGTCACCATCGACATCTACCGCATGAAAGACGGCCAAGCGGTGGAGCATTGGGATGCGATTATTTCTGTCGTAAAGACCATAGCCAGTGGCCAGACCCCCGCCCTCCCCGTTCCGCCAATGACGCCCCCCGCGAAAAGTAAATTCCTTTCAGACACTATTTCGCTTGACAGATTTGAAGTGTCCCAATAAACAGTGTTTTGTGCGATAGTATCAAAATACCTATCAACGAAAGAGAGCATCATGAAAAGACTAGACGCAACTCCCCTGAAGTACTGGGTGCTCTCCACCCTCGCTACCGTTGTTCTCTCAACCGGCGCCCATGCCGAAATCGCGTTCCAGCCCCTTCAACTGCCGGAAGGGGCATCGGGCTGGGGGGCCACGGATATGAACGCTGCGGGCGTGATGGTCGGCGGCATATTTCTGAACGGCCAGAGCGAGCCGGCAGTGTGGCTGAGTAGAGAAGAGCTGCCCACGATCCTGCCGACTGAAGGGCGCGGCGGCGTGGCCTCCGCGATCAATTCCGCGGGTCAGGTTGTTGGCGCGACGTTCGATGGTCCAGTCGGCGGCAGCCCGACGCTGTGGGAAAACCAGGTGTCCGTCTTGCTGCCCCATCTCGGCGAGGGCGGCGACGCCCGGGACATCAGCGAGTCCGGCATCATCGTCGGCTCAGTGATCGTGAATGGCGAATTCGTGGCCGCGCGCTGGGTCAACCGCGAGCTGCAACTGCTTCCCTTGGAAACCGAGCAAATCGGTGAGGTCGGGTTCAGCATCGCTTCAAGCATCAACTCCTCCGATGTGATCTCGGGCACGATCCGCAAGCCGAATTCCACGGAGTCGCTTGCGGTGCGCTGGGATGCCGACGGCATCGAGCCGGCGCTCGACAGCGGCCTCGAAACCAAGGGCATTTCCATCGACAACCTCGGCGGCGTGCTCGTGAACGGCTACTTCGACGGCGGGTACACCTCCCAACCGGCCCGTGTGCTGCCCGATGGCACCCTCGACATCCTGGCCGCGCCGGCTGGTTACACCTACTACGGTGTTGCCATGAGCCGTACCGGCGTTGTCAGCGGGTATTACTTCGATAGCTCTTCCGAGAATGCTGAAGAGTGGTCCCTCAAGGCCGTGGCCTGGGTAGATGGTGAGTTCACCGCGCTCGAACTGCCGGAGGGCCAGCGCTACGCCATCCCGCTGGGTGTCGGAATCAATGGCGTGGTCATTGGAGTTGTTACTGATGACAGCTCTGTTGCCACGCCTGGTTTCTGGGAACTTCCGGTGGAGCAGACGCAGCTTCGGTCGCGGTCGCTGACCGCTGCGCCCGGACAGACGATGCAGTTGACGACGACAAGTTCGCGGGCCTCTGGAGTGAATGTCGGCCAGAGCGTTCAGGTTAGCGTTGCAGGTCAACTTATCCGCACGGTGACCAATGACGAAGGCGTGGCCAGCGTTCCGTTCACAATCCCGGCCCGCACGAAGAGCAGCGCCCTGACAGTGCAGTTTATCGATGAAACCGGCGCCTCCACCCGTGAGACGATCCGCATCGCCTCCCGCCCCACGCGCCCGATCAGGCGCGGCGTGGACACCCGCCGATCCAATATCCCGCCTGCCGGTCTTTACCCCGGCAAGCCCCGTCCCGCCAATGACGCCACCCGCGAAAAGCAAATTCCTTTCAGCCCCCCTCCCGGTCGAGTCCAGGGAAAGATAGAGATGAAACTTCCTTGATGGCGGGACGGTCGTTCACGATGGTGGCAGCGCATCCTGCCGCACGGCAGCGATACGTCGATCTTGCCGTGGTGCTTACTTTCGAGCCCGTCTTTCAGCTTGGCGCCGGAAGCCGTGCGTGAGGTCATTGGTGGCGAGCCGGATTTAATAGCCCGTGCCGACCCCGAATAAGAGAATACCCTCTGGGCCATGGTCAGACACCGCCGCCCCTACAACCCCAATCGCCTCGGTAATCCAGAGCTGGTCCGCGCCAAAAAAGAACGCTTTCTTCGACGTCAAGCCGAACAACTCGGCTTCGTCTTAACTCCGGTCCAGAGGGGTTACCGCCGGGTGGTAGATAGTTTTCGCCAGTCACCAAGCGTTTGCTGGTCTGTGTTTCGAGGTCTAGGCGGGCGCGTTCAAGGGCGCGGGCGGGGTCGGACATTTCCTGCATTCGCTCGTGGCCGATCTTGGCGAGCCAGAGTTTGATCGGCTCGGCCTTGGGGCTGGGCACGCTCTGGACAAGGCGCAGGAGGGTCTCAGTATTGGCCACGTCGGTGAGGCGTTGACCTCCCTTCTTCAAGGGCAAAGCCCTGACCCAAGCTAGCCTAGGGCAACGCCCTAGATCTGCGCCTTTGAATGTTGGGTGGGACTGGTTCCTAGGGCGTTGCCCTAGGCTGACATTGAGTGCCCCGTTGGGGCGGAAAGTTTGTGCTGATTGAATCTTCCTAGCAGCGCTTTGATATTGCTCAGAAGACAATTGCAGCCACCCACTTTTTGTCTGAATGACCGAAATTCGCGCGCGTGGTCCCGAACGGGGCGATCATGAGCGTTAGCCTTAGGCCCAGTGAGGGGTACCGGCCAGTCGTAGACCCGGCGCCAAGATGGGAGCAGCAGGGTAGTTGCGGGGGGTAAGCGCGGGTTTTAAATCTGCGCACCAAACCCGATGAGGACTACCACGAGCTGCTGGTCCGGTTCTGCCTGGAGCGACTGCTTTACCGGCTTTCGATTTCTGGACCATCGGCCATCAGTTGGCCTTCGATGGGACGATGGCCATGGCCTCGGGTGTGGGTTACGCGAGGATGGGTTTGACGACCTCGCCTGAGACGTCGGTGAGGCGGAAGTTACGGCCTTGGAACTTGTAGGTGAGTCGGGTATGATCGACGCCGAAGAGGTGGAGCATAGTGGCGTGCAGGTCGTGCACTGGCACTGGATTTTCCACGGCGGCGTACCCGAGTTCGTCGGTGTTGCCGTAAGTCATGCCTCCCTTGATGCCGCCGCCGGCGAGCATGATGGAAAACCCTTTGATGTGGTGGTCGCGGCCGCTGCCGCCCTGCGACATCGGGGTTCGGCCGAATTCTCCGCCGAAGACGATCAAGGTATCATCGAGCATGCCTCGCTGTTTGAGATCGCGGATCAAGGCGGCGGCGGGGCGATCGACTTCGCCGATTTTCGTTTTGATGTCGCCTTTCAGATTGCCATGGTGGTCCCAGTCGCGGTGGTAGAGCTGGATGAAGCGCACGCCTCGTTCGGCGAGACGTCGAGCGAGCAGGCAGTTGCTGGCGAACGAGCCGTCACCCGGAGTGGCGCCGTAGGCTTCCATGACGGAGGCGGGTTCTTTCGAGACGTCCATCAATTCCGGCACGCTGGCCTGCATTTGGAATGCCATTTCGTATTGGCTGATGCGGGTGATGATTTCCGGATCCTGAGTGGCGGCATGTTCGAGCGTGTTGAGCTGTCCGACGGCGCCGATGAGTTGTGATTGCCGCTCCCGGTCGAGGCCGGTCGGGGAATTGATGTACAGAACGGGATCGCCCTTGGAGTTGAATTTGACGCCTTGAAACCGGCTGGGCAGGAAACCGGAGTGCCACTGGCGGGCGGCGATCGGTTGATTTTGTCCGCCGTTGCCTGTGCTGACGAGAACGATAAACCCCGGAAGATCAGCGGTTTCGGCACCGAGACCGTACAGCAGCCACGACCCCATGCTCGGGCGACCGGGAATGATGCTGCCTGTATTCATGAACGTATGCGCCGGATCATGATTGATCTGCTCGGTGTGCATCGAGCGGATCAAACACAAATCATCCGCCACTCCGCCCAGTTGCTGGAAATGTTCGCTCATTTCCAGGCCGCTCTGGCCATACCGCTGGAATCCCCACTGGGGGCCCAAACATTTGAGGGCCTGCCCCTGTAGCTGGGCTAACTGTTGGCCTTTGGTGAAACTCTCCGGCATGTCTTGCCCGTGCAACGCGGCCAGCTTTGGTTTGGGATCGAATGTTTCCAGATGGCTCGGTCCGCCGGCCTGATACAGATAAATGACCCGTTTCGCTCGCGGGGCGAAGTGGAGCTGATCCAGAATCCCGCGCCCACCCAGCCCGGGGGCCGAGGCTCCCTTTAGTATTCCGGGATTCAGTAACGAAGCCAGAGCCAGTGACCCCATTCCGGCCGCCGTACGTCCTAAAAAGGCCCGCCGGTTTAAAGCGCGCACTGCCTCAGAAGAACTTGCGGAAAAGGATGACCACATGACAAAGGATGACCACAGACGGTCCAACTTCAAAGCAAAAATGATTTTTGAGCGCAAGGGAATGCCTGAGCCTGTGGTCGCATTGAAAAAATCACCGAAGCGGCGTGAAATTAGGCGGCTTGGCTGGGGGCGACTCGAAAGTAGGTGGGTTGAGGGTTAGATTGACGGCGGGTTTGGGGTGGAAACGCGAGAGATTCTGCTCCGGGAGTCAAACTCTTGACGAATTGAAGCGGGGGTGAAAGAATCGACAATAGATCATGACCGTGCCCGATAGCTGCATTCCCTCAACTCGCGCTGGTGTGTGGGTGTGTCTTGTGCTGATGGCTTTTTTTGGGGTTTCGGTCTTGCACGTCGTGGCGGCTGAGGCGGTGGAAGTGACGTCGACGCAGGTCGATTATTTTGAAAAGCGGATTCGTCCCTTTTTGGCCAACGATTGTTACGAGTGTCATGGTGCGAAGAAGCAGAAAGGGGGATTGCGGGTGGATTCACGCGAGGCGTTGCGCAGAGGTGGTGATTCCGGGCCGGCGGTGATTCCGGGCGATGCGGGCCGAAGTTTGCTGATCCAATCGATCCGCCACGAGCATTCTGAAATCAAGATGCCGAAGGATCGGCCCAAGCTGTCCGACTCAGTCCTCGAGTCGTTCGTGCAGTGGGTGAATGATGGAGCGCCTGATCCTCGGGATCATCCGCCGACCACGGAAGCGGCCGACGGCGGCGATTGGGAGAGTGTGTTTCAAGCGCGCCGCGAATGGTGGAGTTTCGCGCCCGTGAAGAAATCGGCGGTGCCGACGGTGAACGACAGCCAGTGGTCAGATCATCCGGTCGATCGCTTTATTCTGGACACATTGGAGAAAAACAAGATACGGCCCGCTTCGCCGGCCCCTCCAGCGACTTGGCTGCGTCGCGTCCACTTTGTGATCACCGGGTTGCCTCCGACTCCGGAGCAGGTTCGCGCGTTTTTGGAGGACACTTCTCAGGACGGGCGGGCGCGGGTGGTGGACCAGTTGCTGGCCTCGCCGCACTATGGTGAGCGCTGGGCGCGTCATTGGATGGACCTCGTCCGCTTCGCCGAAACGTATGGTCATGAGCAGGACTACACTATCCCACACGCTTGGCAGTATCGAGATTACCTGATTCGGGCGTTTAATGCCGATCTTCCTTACGAGCAGTTTGTGAAGGAGCAAGTCGCGGGCGATTTGCTCCAGCCTGCCCGGCGTCATCCGGTGGCCGGTTTTAACGAATCAGTCATCGGTACCGGCTGGTGGTACCTGCATCAGGCCACTCATGGCCCGGTAGATCCCGCTCAGGATGAGGCGGACCGCATCGACAACCAGGTCGATGTTTTCTCCAAGACATTTTTAGGACTGACCGTCGCCTGCGCTCGCTGTCACGATCACAAGTTCGATCCGATCTCCACCAACGACTATTACAGCCTGACCGCGTATCTTCGTGGCTCGCGTCAGGATATCGCCTACCTGGATCCAGACGGTAGCTTGGAGACGCGGGCCGAGGCTTTGCGCCACCGGCATGCCCGTGAAACAGAAACGCTGCGCGAGGTGCTGACACGGGTGCGCGCCGCGGGCGGACCTGAGATTGCGCCCTACCTTTTGGCTGCGCGCGAAGTTCTGCGCGGGCCGTCTAAGCCTGCCGACGTGGAGCTAAAGCCGCGTCCAGAACTGATCTTCGAGGATTTTGAGGGTGGTACCTACGCCCGCTGGACGGTGGAGGGGACTTCGTTCGGTACCGAGCCGGCCGCGGGCCCGCATCCCACGCAGCAACCCGTAGAGGGGTTTCAGGGGCGGCGTCTGGCGAACAGTTTCACACAAGGCGATGCGCCCAAGGGGGCGCTCCGTTCATCGCCGTTCCAAGTCACTTACCCTTATATCCGCTTTCTGCTGGGTGGAGGCATCCCGACGAAAAAAGCGAGGATAATCTTGCGGGTGGACGGTCGCGAGGTCCGTGAAGCCTCCGGCCAGAATCGCGAACAGCTTGAGCCCACGGTGTGGGACGTCCGGGAATTTGTTGGAAAGGAAGCGACGCTGGAGATCATCGACGATGACGACAGCACGTGGGGACATATTAACGTGGATCACATCGTGTTCACCAATTCACGGGACGCGGGGCGGCCTGCTTACGCGCGGCCGATCGCCGCAGTGGCGGAGGAACGCGGGCTGAACCCCGAAGTCCTCGAATCGTGGATGACAGAGCTGGGCTCCACGGAAGTGCGCCATCCGTCGCATCCGTTGCACATCTGGCTCGCTACTTTGGAACGGGAAGAGCCTAAGCCATCCACGGACCTGAAATCGCTGGCCCCCGGGAAAGTGTCTGCCGCGCTCGCGGGAGCGGAACAAGGGGAGCCTGCAATCCACTCGATGGCGACGGCGGATTACGAGTCGTTTGCTGCTCCTGACACCACGGCGTGGTTCCCGAGTGGACAGGCTTTCGGCCCGGGACTGAATGCAGTCGGCGGCTGGCGCGCTGACGCCCGCGGGATTGATTTCATGGCCCCACACGTCGCCCACAGCGGACGATTTGCCGCCGAGCTGCAGGGGACACTGCGCTCACCCACTTTTACGATCACACAGGCGAATATTCATCTTCGCCTCGCAGGCCAAGCCGGACAGGTCCGATTGATTATCTCCCGCTACGGCCTGCGCGAGTTTAACCCTCTCCTTTTCGAGCCAACGATGTTCGATGTGAACACAGAGGGATCGTTCCGCTGGCACTCAATTACCTCGGGGCTTCATCGCTATATTGGGCGATCAGCGTATTTCGAGCTCCACGACAATGGCGATGGCTACGTGGCGCTTGATCGGATCGTTCTCTCCGCGAGCGCCAAACCGCCGGAGGAGGTTCCTTTCATCGAGCTGCCTTCGGGTGACTCTTTCACTCAGCAGGCTGCCAAATGGGAGGCGTTAGTTCACCACGCTCTGGATGCGTGGATCCACTCTCGGTCGGACGCAAAATCGGCTGAATTGATGTCTTGGCTCTCGCAAAAGCGGCTGCTGGATTGGGGGAAATGGGGTCCGGAAATCGCGGGAATTATCGACCGAATGGGCCAGCGCGGGGAGGGTTTTCCGTCTCCGATGCGGGTGTTGGCCATGGCCGATGGCAGTGCCGAGCCAACGAGCGTCTTTGTCCGTGGCGATCACAAGTCATTGGGAACTAAGGTATTCCGACGCGTTCCGGAAGCGGTGGCGTGTTCGACGGTCGCTGCCGTCCCTGACGGGAGCGGTCGCCTCGAGCTCGCGGAGTCGCTGCTCGCGGAGTCCAATCCGTTGACTTATCGCGTGATTGTTAATCGCGTCTGGGCGCATGTGTTTGGCCGTGGGCTGGTGGCGACGGTCGATAATCTGGGCACCATGGGCCAGGCCCCGACCCACCCTGAGTTGCTCGACCATCTGGCTTCGAGCTTTCGGGCGGACGGTGGCTCGATCAAACAATTGATCAGGACCTTGTGCCTGACACGGGCGTTTCAAATGTCGAGTGTGTCCGATGATCCGGTGGCGGCGACCCGCGATCCTGATAATGCGCTCATCCATCGGATGCGTTTGCGCCGACTGGAAGGGGAGTCCATTCGCGACAGTCTTTTGACCGTCGCCGGACAGTTAAATCCTGTCCAGTTTGGACCTTCGGTGCCCACCTATTTCACTCCGTTTATGGGCGATCGCATGTGGGTCAAGAACGAGAGCGGCCCCATGGACGGCGATCGACGTCGTACGATTTATCTGGAGACGCGTCGCAATTTCCTTTCCTCTTGGATGCTGACCTTTGATCTCCCGCTTCCTGATACCACGGTGGGGCAGCGGAACAGCTCTAATGTCCCCGGGCAGGCGCTTGCCTTGATGAATGACCCCTTTGTTCAACAACAAGCCAGCGCTTGGGCCAAGGAGAGCCTGAAGCAGCCCGGCCTCTCTGATCGCGAGCGGAT
>CAJBME010000139.1 GCA_903954065.1 uncultured bacterium | reverse complement strand
TTTGTCCTCACACCCCGCTCTTAAATCGAATATCCCCGATCCCTCCACGACCACCTCCCACATATCCCCACCTTTTATCTCGAAAAAAACTCACGTCATTACCCCGACGCGCCACAGGAGAGTGAGCGTGGTCGCACCCGGCCGTGATGGGCGTGGGTGGGTGGAACCCGACTTCAGGCTGTCGGAGGTTTCGAGTTTTCTGGCAGGAGGGTATGGATCTGGTCTGTGGTAAAACTGCGGTCGGCGAGTTTCTCCAGGCAGTGGCTGAGATAGAGGCGGATGTTGAGATCGGCGCGTTGGGCGCTGGCGATCACGGACATGATGGCGGCGACGGGTGGGCCGCTTTTCTGGGTGTCCGCGGTTTTATCAACTCTGTACCAATCGCGCTTGCATGACTTGCTCATGTCAATACCACTCAGCAGAAGTGTTAATTCGGCTTGAGTCATTCGCACGCAACGCCCAGCACCAGTGCCGCCAGTTGGTTCAGAAGGCCAAGAGAAGCTTCCTCGCTCCAACCGCTTTGCGCAAATCCACAAGCCGCTCCCATCCCAGTAAAGTAACTTCAGGCGATTACGGCCTCGATTACAAAAACCAAAGACATGCCCGCTTAGCGGATCCGCTTCCAACAAGGCGCGCGCCAGCGCAAAAAGTCCCTCGAAGCCACGCCTCATGTCTGTAACTCCCGCCAATAGGTGCACCTTGGTTGCCGACCCGAGCGTAATCATGCTTCGCTCCCTCCTTGTCCGCTGACCACTTTCCATAGCTCCCGCACCTCCTCGATCTTAAACCGCTCCGCGACTTCCATACGGACTCCCGCAGGACTTACCAGCACGTAACGCGGCACCTCACTAACACCAAGGCCAACCCCGTGCACTTCTACCGGGATCCAGGTCCCTCGACCTGCTTCATCCTTTGAACCTGCGCCTCTCGCACCATAGCGCCGTCGCCACAGCGCCAAACTTACCGCACTCACCCCACGCTGACGGCAGAAATCTGCCACACTTCCGTTCCAACTTTCAGACTCCAGGCAAGTCGTTCCCGTTCCCGCTCAGTGTGTCGCTTCATGACCCCCCAGCATCCCCGACCTCCTCACCCCTCACCATACGCGTTTGCTGAGGGGCTTAATGACAATCCGGTCGAGAATGCCATCCGCCCCAGCGCCCTTGGCAAAAAGAACTATCTCTTCCTGGGTTCGTCCGACTCCGGCCACTGGGCCGCCACCTTCTACTCCCTCATCGGCTCGTGCCTCCGCCGCAAGGTCAATCCGCGTGACTACCTCCATTGGCTCTTCACCAAGCTGCCCACCATCTCCGCGCCCAGGGTGCTCCGCTCGCCGCCGTCGCCTGACGCGCGCTGAATCCTCGCCTGAGCCGGAAGGTCCACCGCTCGACCCTATGCGGCTCGGTCGAACGGATACGAAGAAGCGTCCTTCCTTCCGGAATATTCGCGCGCAAGGCGCGCCAAATCCGGTGCTGATTTTCAAGTGGGTTTGCACGCTTCCAGACAGACGGTTTCGACTTCGTTGACCGCGCGCCCCACCTGCGTCCAGTGTTGTTCCAGCCCACACAATTCGGGATGAGAAGACTTGCCTATCGAGCAAGGTAGAACCGTGAAGCCAATAGACTTCAGAATGGCGGACATTCCAGCCGCAGTCCACACCGCCTGATGACCGTGTTCAAAAACAACCGCCCGCATTGCCGCTCGACGTGAACCATCACCCCAGCCCTTCTCACTTATCATCGCAGCATATTCGGGAGTCATCTCACGCCAAATTTTTTCCACGCAAGGGAAAGCCAATCGCAGCACTCCCCCAACGACCAGCACCCGTTGACATTCTTCAAAAAACTCCCACGCCTCGGTGGCCTTCACGTGCTCAATGACGTGTTCGAGAAAAATGAATTCCGTAGAGCCGCTGGCGAAAGGCAATGCCTGGGTGATGTCGATGTCGGGTAGGTCCAAATTCTTCCAGCCCGTCAGTTGGTTGCCACCGCAACCGAGATGCAGACAAAGCGGTTTTCTTGGAAGGTATGGGCCTTCCGGTCCTTCAATCCGATTCGTCGTTTCCAAGTTGACACCTGCAAGTATCTCTTGCCGGGCAAGTTGCTTTCCATCGTCCCCATACGCTCGCCATGCCTTCGTGGCCAAATCCGAGTTGTTCGGTTGCTGCCACGCCAGATTAGGCCAGCAGGCATACGTCGGGATGTCGCGTTGCAGGTCCGCCAAAGGAAAATCCACCCCCCAGTCCAACACGCCTTCTGCCGAGGAACCCGGATTATTCGGACGGCGGAAAGCCCGTAACAATCTCTCAAAATGCTCCGCACGCACTGCATAAGCGTGCGTGTCAAGCGCGCGTGTCACACGTACCAAGCGCTGTCCCGCTGATTCCGGCCGTTGCCAATGCCGGCACCCAAGATAAAAAATCCCCCAGTCCTCCGGCAGTTCGATGTCTGCCAGACGCTCGTGAAAATCCGGGGCAAATACCACGTCATCCTCAAAAATCAACACGGCCGAGACTCCCGCGAGTTTGGCCCGGCGCAGGGCTAGCCGGTGTGAGAGCGCGTTCGCATATCTCCCTGCTGTCGGATAGCCGTGGAGGCGGCGGACGTATTTCTGATTCACCGCCCGCACTCGCAGCACGTCCATTCCCAGCTTGTAGAATTCCAGGTCCATCCGAAACCGCCGGTCCTCGCGACGAGTCAGATTGATGCACAATTTTAATGGAAAAGTATCGTCGAAGTTCATGGCTACATCTCCAGCAGGTTCACCATCACCGAGGTATCGTCGTAAAAGAACGTGCTCATGTAGAGGCCGAACATGAACTGCAGCTTCTGCCGCGTATCCCCGCCCAGACAATGCACCAACGCTGAGTCGCGGTAGTCTGAGACCTTCGGGTCCAGATACATCGGGAATTGGATTTCTCCCCGCTCGAAGTGGACCGTCTTCCACGGGGGGGTAGGCGTCTCGCCTGCCAGTGCCACGCTTCGCTGCTCCCTCTCAAAATTTGCGGACTCGCTCAAGATCAGTTCGCCATTGTCTCCACAGGCAGGCGAGACGCCTACCCCCCATTGCCGCTTCCGCGCCGCCTCTGCATCCAGCACCAGCCGATTCCAGCTCCCCTGATCCATACACCCTCGTCCCTGCAAGACCGGCCCCGTATCGATCCGCTCCCATTCCGCCATCACCTCGTGGTAAATTGCGCCCCGCACTGCCAGCTGGCCACTGTTGATCCCGTTCCGCTGCAGCGTCGCCACTTCTTCATCGGTCAGGAAGGCGGAAAATTGCGGCAGGCTGATGTTCAGCCCCTTCTCCGTCTGGTAGGCCAGATCCCAGTCTCCCTCCAGCAGGTGATCCAGGTTCCGTAGGGCGAGACAGTCTGCGTCCAGAAAGAGGATTTTGTCATATTTCTCGGCATCAATGTGCTCCCGCACCCTGTATTTCCAGCACCACGCATCCTCCGCCCCCGCCAACCCTCCGAGTTGCGGCGTTTCGATGTAGATTTCCTCCAACCCCTTTCGCTCCACCCGAAACAGCGGCTCCGGCGAGTTGCGGAACACAATGATGTCGCCGCCGAAATACGTGCGCAACAGACTGGAAGCCAGCATTTTTGCCATGCTGCTGTGGCCGGGCGAACCCGGCGGATCAAACGCCACGGTGTAGGCGAGGTGGTGAGGGTCGGGGCAGAGGGGCATAAAACATCTTCGCGAGTGGAGACCATTCTTCTTCCAACGACAAGTCGCTTTTGCTATCTGTTAGAAATCCTCAGCTCAGCTAATACCCAACACCATCCCATCGTCAAAACCCGAGACGTGGTGTTGGAAATACAGGGTGCGCGATTGAATAGATGCGAACCGCTGGGGCTGCTTAGATCAGGCAAGTGGGAACCGGTGAACGCCCCCACTCTTCCATTACCTCCTGGAATAATGCACACCGGATCGCCAAATGACCACAATTTATACCATTGCGATCCAACAGCCTAGTGGGACATTGCGTATCAAGTGGAGAAGGGAATCAGTTTCACGCTACCACAGTTTTAATGCCTTTTTTGGAGGATTTTCATCATTTTTGACACTTTCCTTTTCTTGAAGAAAAAGATTTTTTCCTGCATTTTGTACCTCTATCCCTCTACTCCCTATGAAAACACATACCGACGCTGAAAGGTCTCTTGCGTTCAATACTAAAGCTGCACTGTGGAACGATCCGTTCACCCGGCGACTTTTTTTACGAAGCTCTGGAAAAGCAACCGCCGCCCTTACCATTGTCGCGTCCGGCGGTGTTCTTCAGGTACTTGCAAATACCAGTGGAAGCGTTATTGTTGGTTACACGCGCAGTCGAACCACTTCCTATTCTATTGAGGTATTGAAATCAGATTTGGCGAATGACGAAACTGGCACTTTGCAATGGGCTTCGCAACAGTTGTTTTCTAGTTGCAGCAACGAAATCACTAATTACGGCCCGCCTTCGCTTTCAGATTACAATAATAAGAATCCATCTGGGTGGAGCATCTCCGCCGAAGACTCCTCAATCGATAATCTCCCGACAAATCCCAACTTGTGGGTACTTAGCTGGGTAGGCCCCATCACCATCACTAAAACTATTCGTGAACGCAAACCGTGATGTTCTCTTTAAGACTGCGTTGGCAATTAGTTGGTTGCATAGTTCTAGCACTTGGGATTGTCGTTTTTCTACTAACGCGTAAGAACACCACTCCCCAACAAGTATCCCATCTACCCAACAAGGGCGTATTTGTTCCGGTACCATTGGAGAGTACGCTGGATACGAGTCCAAGCGATACTAAACCCGTACCGTCTGACAGCATCCAGCCTCCAGCGTCGGATGTGGATAAACGTGCAGACCCACAGTTGGTTGTTGAGCGAGTTAAATCATTCGAAGAGTCTCTTAGACTTCGGGAACGGCTCCGTGTTCGCGTATTACCCCAATGGGAGGATACTGTAGGTACGCATTATCCGCATCTTATTTCCCCACCGACGGATACTGAGATGCAGGAAATGCGCGCCCTAGCAAACAGCGCATTTGAGGATTTCGGTGCTGCGGAGCAACAGGAAATGAACGAAGCACGAACCAAGCTACTGGAAGAATGGGCTGATTTTAAGGATAACCTGCGATATGTTGATATCATGGTTCCAAAAAATGACAACACTTCCGTTCAAGTTATCATTAGTGACATAGCTAACGAGCAGAAATTGAACAGAATTTCCGAATCTAATCCTAATATTATTCTTGCCACAGGTCGCCATATGGAGATGCGTACGATTGATAATTCTAGTGTCGGATGGCGATATTCGCATTTATTGCACACAAGTCCTGAATAGCCACCAGCTCCTAAAACCAGCTGTTATCCCGCAGTGGACCTAATTCAAACCTCTCCGTGGTTGTGAGCCTCAGCCGCCCTTCGGTCCCTGCGACTTCCTCCACCATCTCCAACTGACGGAGTACGAACACGAGGTGCCTCTTCTCGACGTTCCCGAAAACCTGATCCGTTGCCCCTGTGAACTCGGCTGCTTAAACGCATGAATCGCCCCGGACAACGAAACTTTACGACCGTACGGCCGACGCACGCTGTCTCGTTCCCACGCCAAGGCGCAAAGACGCGAAGAGAGGAAGGGTCTAGCGAAGGTAACGAAGGAAGCGGAAAAGATTACGAGGCTCACCGGGCTCACCCATGGAACGCTGTCGAAACTCCGCGGCGGCCACGGTGGATGGTGTCCTCCGAAGTTATGAGGCTCGCTGCCCCCCCGGACGCGTAACGCTCTCCTACGCCTCACTCCGTACGAAAAGGATACCGCCCCGACCCGTACTTCTTAGGCAGTCGTGGCCAAGCCGCCTTGGGTAGCCCGTTCCAGGGCCCGCGCAGCACTCCGTCCGCCTCATCGAAGCGGCTGATCGTCTGCACCCATTCCCGGATGCGGCGGCCGGCGTGAACGTCTGGTAAAATGGGCGGTATAAAAACCGGGGCGGAAAAGGGTAATTTTGGGAGGGTTGGGAGGGTGGAAGGGGTTAATTTTCTGAGCGATCTTTCATGCGGAAGGATTTTCCTTCGATGACGACGGTGTGACCGTGGTGGAGGAGGCGGTCGAGGACGGCTGAGGTGATGGTGGCGTCGCCGTTGAAGAGGAGAGGCCATTGTTTGAAGGCTTTGTTGGTGGTGAGGAGGATGGAGCCGCGTTCGTAACGGGCGCTGATGACTTGGAAGAGGAGATCGGCACCGCGTTGATCGATGGGGAGGTAACCGACTTCGTCGAGGATGAGAAGGGCGGGAGCGGTGTAGCGCCGCATTTCGACCTTGAGGGCACCTTTGAGCTGAGCTGAGTGGAGGGAGTTGATGACGTCGATGGCGGTGGTGAAGAGGACGCTATAGCCCTGGAGGCAGGCGGCATGACCGAGAGCGGAGGCGAGGTGTGTTTTGCCCAGACCGACCAGACCGAGGAAGATGACGTTGCCGTGGTCGCGCATGAAGTGGAGGTTGAAGAGGTTCTGGACTTCAAGACGGTTAATTTTTTGAGGCCAGTCCCAGCGGAAGGAATCGAGGGTTTTGATGACGGGAAAGCGGGCGGCTTTGATGCGTCTGGCGATGGCGCGGTCGGAACGAGCGGCGGCTTCGCCCTCGATGAGTTGGGTGAAGTACTCCAGATGGGTGAGGGAGTCCTTGGCGGCCTTGGCGGCGGAGGGATGGCAGTGCTCCTTGCAAAAGGGTAGGTGCAAAGCATCGAGCTGGGAGTCGAGGGCAGAGGAGTTATTTTTCATAGGGATGGGCTTAAGGCAGGTCGTAGGGGGTGAGGTCGACCGGATTGAGATCGAGATCGAGAAGGTCGGTGCGGTGGGTGAGGTGAAGGGGTCCGGAAGGAGGGCAGAGGCGGGCGCGTTGATGGAGGATATTTTCGATGTACTGGCTGGAGAAGGCGTGGCATTCGATGGCGTCCTGAAGGGCGCGGGCGACTTTTTCCTGGCCATGGATGTCGGCGAGGGCGACGATCTTGTTGATGTGGACGCGGGGCTGGAGGTTGCGGGCGCTGAGCTGCTGGTGGTAGTACTCGGCTTGTGGGCTGAGGGCGTAGAAGCGCAAGAGCCAGGCGGCGTCGCGGGCGTGGCGTCGCTGGTCGAGGAGTTCCTTGAGGTGATCGGGGTCTTCGAAGTCGCGGCGGCGTTCGTAGCTTCGCGGATGGGTGGCCACCAGGTTGTGGGCGTAGTAGAGGCAGATCCTGTCGGCGAACGCCTTGAGGGTCAGACGTTGGGAGGCGTAGACGAAGGGCACGGAGTAGCGGTTGGTGTCCACGACCACACGGCATCGGTTGGT
>CAJBME010000138.1 GCA_903954065.1 uncultured bacterium | reverse complement strand
CGTTCCCAGGGGGGAGTGCTCCCGGGAGCGCTGAGCCCCAGCTCGGCGAGAGTTTTTTCCCTGGCTGCTGGCCATGCGGGAGGATTTTTTGGTTTTGAAATGAGGGATGTTGTCGGGGAGGAACTTTCGAGGGAGTGCAAATGAATGGCTGACATGCGGCATGATTTCTGGCAATCGTGTCGTGTATGCCACCCAGCACGACCACTCTTCTGATGCTTGCCGTCGCCGCGATTGCGATCCTAGTGATCCTAGTGACGTGGCGGAAGATGAATGCCTTTATTGCCTTGTTTATGGCTTCGCTGGTTGTGGGGGTGGGGGCGGGCCTCGGGCCGATGGTCACGTTGAAACATTTTCAGGACGGGCTGGGGGCCACCATGGGTGGGATTGCGGCGGTTATTGCGTTGGGGGCGATGTTGGGGAAGCTATTGGCTGAGTCGGGGGCGGCGCAGGTGTTGGCGGAGCGGTTTAGCGCTTTTTTTGGACCGCAGCGGGTCGGTTGGTGTGTGGCGGCCCTCGCGGTGTCTGTGGGTTTGGTGACGTGGTTTGCGGTGGGGCTGTTGTTGTTGCTGCCGGTTTTGATTACGCTTTCGAGGGAGACCAAGCGTCCATTTTTATTGTTAGCGATTCCGTTGTTGTCCTTTTTGTCGGTGATGCATGGACTGATGCCGCCGCATCCTGGGCCGGTGGCGGCCATTGCGGCGTTGGGGGCGAACACGGGTGCGGTTCTGGGGTGGGGGTTTGTGATTGGGCTACCTACGGCGGCGGTGGCGGGACCGCTTTTTGCGCGACTGGCAGCCCGTCATGTGCAGGCGGATCCGCCGGCGGTGGTGCGGCCGTCGTCGGTGGTTCGTCCTCGTCCGAGTTTTGGCGTGACGGCGGGTATTGTCGGGCTGCCGATTGGTTTGATGATGTTGGGGACGGCGGCTGAATTGTGTTTGCCGGCGGGGCAGCCGTTGCGTGGTGCGCTGACGGCGGTGGGTCATCCGGTTTTTGCCTTGGTTATTTCGGTGCTGGCGGCCGGGTGGTTTTTTCAGCGGGCCTGTGGATTCACCCGCAGTGAATTGCTGGGGTTTACGGAGGCGAGTGTGGCTGGTATTGGCATGGCTTTGCTGGTGGTGGCTGGCGGTGGTGGGTTTGCTCGCGTCCTGCGGGAAGCCGGGGTGGCTAACGCCATGGGTGAACTGGCCGGGACCCTGCACCTGCCGCCCCTGTTGTATGCGTGGATGGTGGCCGCCTTTATTCGAGTGGCCACCGGATCAGCCACCGTGGCCATCACGGCCGCCGCTGGTATCATGGCGCCGCTCCTGCAGACCGATCCTAGCATCCATCGCGAAATGCTCGTGCTCGCCATCGGTTGCGGGTCATTGTTCCTTTCTCATCTCAACGACGGCGGATTCTGGATCGTGAAAGAAAGCCTTGGCCTTACGGTCGGGCAGACGCTGCGCACCTGGACCGTCACGGAAACCCTCATTGGCCTGACCGGGCTCGTCCTTGTCTTGGCCGTCAATGCCCTGCTTCACCTGTCCTCATGAATCCACCCTTCGTCTTTGATGTCCATCTGGACCTCGCACTCAATGCCATCGAATGGAACCGCGACCTCCGGCTGCCGCTGGACCAGCTGCGGAAAAGCGAGGCGCATCTGAGTGATAAGCCCGGTCGCGGTCGCGGTACCGTCACCCTGCCGGAAATGCGGCGCGCTCGCGTCGGTCTCTGCGTTGCCACGCAGCTGGCACGTCTCGAACATGATGCCTATAGCCCGGTTTTTGGATGGCGGTCGTCGGCCCAAGCGTGGGCCATGACCCAAGCCCAGCTCGCTTGGTATCAAGCGATGGAGGAGGCTGGCGAAATGGTGCAAATCCGCGATGCGGCTGCCCTTGATGCCCATGTGGCCGCGTGGCAAGCCGCCGATGATGCCACGGCTGCGACGTTGCCAGTCGGCTATGTCCTCAGTCTGGAGGGCGCTGATTCATTGATTTCGCTGCCGCATCTGGAGCGGGCGTATGCGTCGGGTCTGCGCGCCATCGGGCCTGCTCATTACGGTCCGGGCGTGTACGCGCAGGGTACGGATGCGGTTGGGGGTTTTCCTCAGGGCGGACTTGAGCTGTTGCGGGAAATCGACCGCTTAGGCATGATTTTGGATGTCACGCATTTGAGTGACGAGTGTTTTTGGCAGGCGCTGGATATTTTTTCCGGTCCGGTCTGGGCCAGTCATCATAATGCCCGGGCGCTCGTGCCGCATCAGCGGCAGCTCAGCGATGACATGTTTCGTGCTCTGGTTGATCGTGGTGCGGTGGTTGGGCTGGCCCTCGATGCCTGGATGATGGTGCCTGGATGGCAGCGCGGCCACACCACCCCGCAGTCGGCGGGCTTGTTCTTGAACACGCTGGTCGATCATCTGGACCACTATTGCCAGCTGGCCGGAAATTGCCTTCACGTCGGACTCGGCACGGATCTGGACGGATGCTTTGGTACCGAACAGACGCCGCAGGATCTGGATTCCATTCATGATTTGCAACGCTTGCCTGACCTGCTGGCCGCCCGCGGATTCAGTGAGACCGACATTGTCGGAGTGATGCACGGCAATTTCCTCAGACATCTGCGCGCGGCGTGGGGTCGTCCGCATGCTCCGCTCTCGTCCTCCGGCGTATAACCTCACTGCTTCCCCTCATGCCCCGTCATCCCGTGACCCGTTTCTTGATGCTCCTCGAGTCCCTTTCCGGCGGCCGCTGGTTCCTACGGGTCGGCCTCGGTCTTGCCGCCGTCGGTTGGATAGCCCCGGCCTGGGCGGACAATGGCCGTGCGATGTGGAAGAATACGCGGCTGATCGGGGCCCCCGGAAAACCGTCGGAAATGACCGCCGTCCGCGCTTATCCTGGAATGCCCGTGCGGCGGCCGGTCGCCATCGAACGCGAACCCGGCACCAACCGGTTGCTGGTACTAGAGAATCTGGCTTGGGATGAATACAAAAGCTCGCTGAAACGGTTTGTGGACGATCCAGAGGCTGGGGAACTGGAAACACTCATGGAAATACCGGGTACTTCGGAGGTCGCTTACAGTCTGTGCTTTCACCCGCGGTTTGAGGAAAACGGATATTTTTACATCGGGTCGAATGGCGTTGGGCCCGGGGAGCAGCATCATTCCCGCATCGTTCGCTACACGCTTTCGCGTCAGGCTCCATGGCGGGTAGTCGAGGGGTCTGCTCTGAGTATCTTGGCGTGGCCGTCGAATGGTCATAATGGCGCGGCCGCGGCCTTCGGTCGTGACGGCATGCTGTACGTCACCAGCGGCGACGGCACTCCCAACGGCGATGCCAATCTAGCCGGACAGGATACGTCGGCCCTGCTTTCGAAAGTCCTCCGTCTGGATGTCGACGGCGCGGAGGCCGGTCAAACGTACCGGGTGCCGGCGGACAATCCATTTGTGGGGCAGGCTGGGGTGCGTCCGGAGACGTGGGCCTATGGGCTGCGCAATCCGTGGCGCCTCACGAGTGATCTGGAAACAGGACAGATCTGGGTCGGTGAAAATGGCCAGGACTTATGGGAATATGCGCATTTGTTGCAGCGCGGAGCCAATTATGGATGGAGCGCCTACGAAGGAAATCGGGTCTTTCAGGTTGGACGGCTGCGCGGGCCGGCGGCGGTGACTCCGCCTACGCTGGAGCATAATCACGCGCAATTTCGCTCGCTGACCGGCGGTTTTGTCTATCGAGGCCCGAAGTTTCCTGAGCTTCGCGGGGCTTATATTTACGGTGATTACGCCACTGGGCGCGTCTGGGCCGCCCGGCACGATGGAGCCGCACTTCTCTGGAATCGGGAGCTGGCTGATACCGCCCTGGCGATTGCCGGGTTCGGCACCAATGCGGCAGGGGACATCCTGATCGCTGATCATCTGGGGGATGCCATTGTCCGACTGGAGTCGGCGCCGGCGCCAGCGCCCGACCGCCAGCCGTTTCCGCAGCGGTTGAGCGAAACCGGGTTGTGGGAATCTCTGGCCGATCTGCGTCCGGCGGCCGGAGTGGTGCCTTATGAAATCAATGCCCCTTCGTGGCACGACGGGGCCGGGGCGGCTCGGATGTTGGCCCTGCCCGGTCAGACGACGGCCACCCTGCCGATGATGACCGGTTCGGGACCATGGCAGTCATGGAAACTGCCGGACGGAGCTGTCTTGATCCAAACACTGACGCTGCCCGCCACCGGCTCGGAGCCGGCCCGGCGCATGGAGACCCGTCTGCTCCTGAAGCAGGAGGCCGATTGGGCGGCCTATTCGTACGTCTGGAATGAGGAACAAACCGAGGCCACCCTGGCCCCCGAAGCCGGACAACACGTGTCGCCGGGCGGACGGCCGTGGGTCGTGCCAAGCCGCTCTGAATGCGTGATGTGCCACAGTCGTGGTGCCGGCTACGTGCTGAGCCTCACGGCGGCTCAGCTGAATCGCGAGGTCATGGCCGGAGCCGAGCCCGTCAATCAGCTGGCCGCGCTGGCCCGTCAGGGACTGCTGTCGTCCGAGGAAACGGACGGACGGCCGCCGTCGCCGCTCAGCGAGTCGCTCGTCGCGGCGCTCATCGAGACACCCGCCGGCCTGCCCCGTTTGGTTAATCCTCTAGATGCGGGTGCGCCGCTCGCCGAGCGCGCTCAAGCCTACTTCGCGACCAATTGCTCCCACTGCCACCGGCATGAAGGTGGTGGCAACAGCCGTATGGACCTGAGCCCGTGGCTTAAAGAGGAAGCGCAATACCTCGTCAAT
>CAJBME010000137.1 GCA_903954065.1 uncultured bacterium | reverse complement strand
ATCCGCTCTGGGGTTACTTGTTTGAGAAAAAACTCCTGACCCGCGGGGTCGGGAGGCAATCTGAATTTCCGCCGCTCTTCAACAGGGCCCCTACATTAGGGAGCCCCAATGGACGGCGCTCTAACAGATCTGTACTCTGCATCTAGTGGTATTCAGCTTTCCTGAATGCCAAGAAATCCGAATAAAACCGACTACTCCCTTGGATTCCCGGAAGGCTTCGAGGCCTTCGCTTCCATTCCGGACCCGCGTGACGGCGGCAACACCCGCCATCACTTCGGCGAGATCCTCTTCATGGCCTTCGCCGCCCTGCTCTGCGGCGTGCGCTCCTACGAACTGATGGAGGAATTTTGCGAACTCAAGGAAAGCTGGCTGCGAAAATGGCTCAAGCTCCCCAACGGCATCCCTTGCGCCAACACCTTTTCCCGCGTCTTCCAAGCCATCGAGCCCGCCGACTTCGCCCGCTGCATCGCCGCCCATCTCGACGCCCTCGGCTTTGCTGTCACCGCCGGCCAGATCGCCATTGACGGCAAGGCCTTGCGCGGCAGCCGCAGCGGCGAACTCTCCCACGTCCATGCCGTGAGCGCCTGGGCCTGCGAGGCCGGCATCACCCTCGCGCAGGCCTTCGTCGGCGACAAAAGCAACGAGATCACCGCGATCCCCGAACTGCTGGCCATGCTCAACCTCAAGGGGGCCGTGGTCACCATCGACGCCATGGGCACCCAGCGCGCCATCGCCGCCGCAATCGTGGAGAAGGAAGGCGACTATGTCCTATGCGTCAAAGGCAACCAGGGACGCCTGCACGACGAAGTGCGCGACCAGTTCGACTTCGCCCTGCGCCAACTCGGCACCACGAAGCTCGATCCCGCCCGCTGGAGCGTCGCCCGCACCGATGGAACCGGCCACGACCGCGTCGAGACCCGCTCCATCGTCGTCTGCCATGATCTCAGTTGGATGGACGCGGAGATCCGTGCGGACTGGAAGGACATCCGCAGCGTCGTCATGGTCCATCGCCACACTCTTCTCGGGGCTGGCAAGACCCGCAGCGAAACCAGCTACTACATCAGTAGTCTTGGCGACATGCGGGCGGAGGCGATGCTTGCTTACATCCGCGGTCACTGGAGCATCGAGAACCGCTGTCATTGGGTGCTCGACGCGATCTACAGGGAGGACCACAACCAGACCCGCGACCGCAACGCGGCGGCCAACCTCGGGACCCTCCGGCGGATGTCGCTCAACGCCCACAACCGGATGCCCGCCGAAGGCAAGAAGCCCAAGAGCCTGCCCAAGCGGGAACTCCGCGCCGCCCAAGACGAGGCCTACCTCGAAAAACTCCTCTCCCTAATGTAGGGGCCCTGCTATTTCAGTTTTAATTCACTGTCAGTCCGCGTGTTACGGCTTAACCTGACGCGAATGGGGCATCTCCTTGATCCGGATACGGCGGTATTCCATCACCCCGCGGTCGCCTTCGAGTCCGATCGGACCGTTGGCGGGAAGAGCGAGCGCCGCTTCGAGGACTTCGCCATTGCACGTGCATCGGGCCACGCCGTCCTTCACGGTGACCTCGATTTGATTCCACTCTTGTGGCTTGTATTGCT
>CAJBME010000136.1 GCA_903954065.1 uncultured bacterium | reverse complement strand
GGCATGATGACGTAGAGAAACGGCTCGTTGGTCTTGATGACCCCGGGGCTCAATTCATCAATCAAGTCAAGATGCACCTCGTCGTTGGACAAGTTGCGCAGAGGCGCCATGAAATAATCAGGATTAAAGGCGATGGCCATTTCGCGACCATTGTACTTCACGGGCATCGATTCTTCGGCCTCGCCCACCTCGGCGCTGGAGGCCGAGAGCTTCACTTCCCCTTCGCCAAAGTGAAGTTTCACCGTGCTGGCTTTGTCGCTGGAAAGCAGCGACACGCGCTGGATGCTTCGCAACAATTGCTCGCGCTCAAAAGTGACACGGTGATTGGCCGGCCCTGGAATGACTTGGCGGAAATTGGGATACGTCCCGTCGATGAGCTTGCTGTAAAGGACGTTATGATTTAACTCAAAAACAACTTGGCTCGGTCCAACCTTGATGCGGACATCGCCATCATCGGTCAGCAACCGCTGGATTTCATTGACCGCCTTGGTCGGCAGGATGAAATCAACCTCCTGACTATCGGGAAATTCGACATCGAATTCCGCGGTGGCGAGGCGGCGGCCGTCGGTGGCGACGAGCGTGAGTTTGGCGTCGCGGAACGAGTGGAAAATCCCGTTGAGCACATAGCGCGTCTCATCGGTGGAGATGGCATAGGCCGTTTTGCGCAGGCCGTCTTTGAGCGTGGCCTGAGCGAGCTTAAATTCCGCGGCGTTTTCCGGTTCGTTGAGCGGAGGAAACTCTTCGGCCCCCAGCCCAAGGATTTTGAAGAAACTGGCCCCGCATCTGACGGAAGCGACGTTTTCCTTGTCCACCGTCACCGTGATTTCAGCATCAGGCAGTTCACGTATAATGGTCGCTAATTTACGAGCAGGAAGCGTGACGGCCCCGGGCTGAGCCACACTGGCCGGAACCCGGCCCGTGATGCCGACGTCCAGATCGGTGGTAGTCAGCACCAATTCATCCTCACGAGCCTCGATCAATACATTCGAGAGGATCGGCAGGGTGACACGGCTGTTGACCACGTTGAGAACCTGGCTCAGGCCATTGGTGAACTTGTCTTTGGTGATGGTAAATTTCATGCTCGGCACGCCGTGGAAAATAGGGGGCGTCGTTGGGGAGACAACGCTTATAAAAGAGGGCTGCGCCGTGGCAAGGCGCAATTACCAAAAAGCCCGGGGTCGGGCCCGCGTCAACTGCCCAAGTGCAGGATCCCTCTTGGCTCCCACACCCGTCATCCTCAGACCGCCATAGGACGGCAACTCTACTATTCGGGGCCAATGGGCCCCTCGACCTCCCGACCGCTACGCGACGAAACGAGCCGCCACCGCGTCCCAGTCGACCACGTTCCACCACGCCACGATGTAATCAGGACGGCGGTTTTGGTAATGCAAATAGTAGGCGTGTTCCCAGACATCGCATCCCAACAGCGGAATACCAGATCCGTCCATCAAAGGATTATCTTGGTTGGGAGTCGATGTCACAGCCACCGAGCCATCCGGTTTTTGGATCAACCACGCCCAGCCCGAACCAAATCGAGTCGCGCCCGCTTTGGCAAATTCCGCCTTAAAGGCGTCGAAATTTCCAAAGGCCGCATCGATGGCCGCGCCCAGCGCGCCACTTGGTGCCCCACCTTTGCCGGGCCCCATGACGGACCAGAAAAGGGAATGGTTGTAGTGACCACCGCCATTGTTGCGCACCGCCGCCTGTTTGTCCGCTGGCACCAAGGCCAGATTTTTCTGCAAGTCATCAAGCGAGAGAGCCTCGAGGTCGGCATGACCGGCGAGCGCATTGTTCAAATTAGTCACATACGCCTGATGGTGTTTGGTATGATGAATATTCATCGTGCGCGCATCGATGTGCGGCTCGAGGGCGTCTTCGGCGTATGGCAGGGCTGGCAGAGTATGGGGCATGGGGATGGTGGGGTGAGCGTGTGAAAAGAATTCCCGCAAATGCCGTCCGTCGGTTAGAGCCACGTTCCCTAGACATGTCTAGGTGGGGACGCCGGAACCAGGCCTGCCTTCCTGAGAAGGCGTGGCATTTCTGGTTACGCGGTAATGTCCCCGGGTTGGTATATCGGTCCGGGCTCACATGCCGCATGTCACGAGCATCGCAGGAAAATTTTATTCCAATGATGGAAAAGAACTTCAATTCCGGTTTTCTCCCGGATGTAGACCTATCATGCCCATGGCGCCCCCCGGCGTCAAGCCCTGGGCCTCGGGAATCGCCCTTACCGCGGCGCCCTCAGCCGAAAAAACCGTTGTTGAGTGGGATCGAGTGACTGGACATGCCGCCAATGCGTGACTTCTGCCACCGGAGCTGGATCCACTGGCCCCCATGTGCCAGCCTGCAGATCCACACTGGTTTCCAGAGTCCATCCAGTCAGATACATCGGCCAGACGCACTCCACGCGGCCGTCAGCCAGCGGCCGCAGCCGCAGACCGTCCGCCCAATCCGGTCGAAAATATGATTCCTGCACCGGAGGCAACCCCAGCAATGCCATCGCGATATTCCCCGTGTCGGTATTGCGCAACGGAGGATCCAGCGCGTCCGGAAACGGACGACCGACACCAGGGTCACGCCGGTTCGCAAACAACGCGTACGCATCACTTCCAGCCGGCACCCCGGGACCCCACATAATCAGTGGGATCGTATAGTTCTCACGATGAACAGGATCTACATGCGTCAATAGCGGCACCCCGCCGCCGTGGTCAGCCGTCACCACCAAGGCCGTGGCCCGCTTCAATGCCGGTCGCAGCTCAAGCGCCGATAAAATAAACCCCAGCAACGAATCCGCATGCTTCACCGCCAGCTGCCAGTTCATCGATCCCCACCCAGAACCATGCCCGGCCGCATCCGGATCGAAAATGTGCATAAATGTATAGGCAGGGAAATCCGCCTCCATCCGGGCGACGAGCACCGCCGCCAGAATCGAAGAATCACCGTCATTGGCAAACGTGATGTCGATTTTGTCACGTCCATTGTCTTCACCCTCAAGATCCAGCGCCCCATTCACTTCATTGTAACTCCGATCCAGAATGGCCAGCTTGGATTTACTCACGAGCAGCATCGTCCGTCCGCCTCGATCATGAACCCGGTCAAAAACACTGAATTTGTAGGCAGGCGGCACACCATTGACCTGCAGAATGTGCGTGGGCACGGAGATGTTGATCTGGTACCCGTGCTGCTGCCATGACGGAGCACTCGCCGGTGCCAGTACCGGCAATCCAGTCACCATGCCGATATGATTGGGCGTGGTCGAAGAAAAATCGAAATCGCACCGCGCATTAAAAGTGACCGCTCCCTCCGCGCGGAGCCGCGAAAACCCGGGATACTGAGCGCCCGGCGCATCCAACAATCCGTGCAGCAAGTCCCCGCGCAATCCATCCACGCTGATGTGAATGACATGACGAATCTGGGCCGGCAACGGCGCCATAACCAGCGAGGAGCACAGCAAAAAAAGCAGGGCCCGGGGCGTCTTCCAACCGAAACGCAGTATACTGGTCACTCGTTTATCTTGCGGCACCACCACCCCGCCTGTCCAACACCAAAACTCGCCGTGTCAGGCAACAGGCCCCCGCATGCGGCCCTACACGTCCGGCCGCGGCCGCAATTGAATCGCGGCGGCAGCGGTGGCGGTGGCGGTGGCGGAGTGATTTATCAATCTTCCGGCTCCGATTTTCACCTCATCGCACGGTCAGCGGCAGCTTCGTGGTCAGGGCCTTGATGATGCCGGCATGAGCGGCATCGACTTCCTTGGCTTCCAAGGTACGGCCGGCATCACGATAGGTCAGCGAATAAGCCAGTGATTTGCGATCCGCGGCCAGCCTCGCCCCGGTGTCATCCGTAAAGACATCGAACAAAACCACCCCCGCCAGCAAGGGCTCTTTGATTTGTTTGGCGAAAAAGTCTTCGATTTGGCCGTGAGCAAAGTCACGCGCCACCTCAAAAGCGACATCGCGAGTGCTGGACGGGAAACGCGCAATTTCCGCATAACGCACGTCCTTGCCCAGCAAGGTCTCCAGCATACCGAGATTAAACTCCGCCACATAAAGCGGATCCGGAGCATCCAGCTCACGCGCCCGCGCCGGACGAAGCTGTCCGCCCAATCCGACCACTTTACCCCCAATGGAAATCTCCGCCGCCAACACCAACAGTGGATGATCTATCTTTTTAAGCCGCACTTCAGCCCGCCCCAACAGTGATTCAATCACCCCGCGCAAGTCATAAAGATCTGACGCATAAGGCGCTTTCTTGAGCCATGAAGGAGGCACATGCGGCCCGCTGAGCAGCACCGTCAACGCCTGCGCCTCGGTCGACCCAGCCTTCGGGTTTTGCGACTGCGCAAAAACCGTCCCGGCTTCGAAAAAACGAACCGCCGCCGCCCCCTGCCGCACATTGTGCGCCGCCACCGCCAGCAATCCCGGCACCAAACTCGGGCGCAGATGTGTATGGTCTTCGCTCAATGGATTCTTCAGCGCCAACGGCGTGCTGCGACGCCGGTCGAAACCAAGCCCGTCGTCAAGCTGCCGCGTGGATACGAGCTTGATTGTCCGCGCCTCGTAAAACCCGAGAGCCGCCAACTTCGTCTTCAAAACAAGCGCAAAATCATAACTCGCATCATCCGCCCCAGGCAGCGCAAAATGCGCCATCGTCCGCGAAGGAATGCCATCCAAACCAGCCACCCGCGCGATTTCTTCAATCAAATCGACCGGCCGCTGCAAGTCTTGACGATACGATGGCACCTGCCAGACGCCGGCCCCGCCCGCGGACGACGGTCCGGGACCACCCAGCCCAAGACGCCGCAAAATCACGGAGATGTCGTCATCAGAAATGGACGACCCCAGCAACCGCCGCACATGGTCCCCGGACAACGCCACCTCGCCCGTCAACACCGGCGCCTGCCCCGCCACCACTAACACATCCTCCGCCACACCACCCGCCAACTCCAAAATCAAACCCACCGCCCGCGCACTCGCCGCTTCCACCATCAAGGGGTCCACTCCGCGCTCGAATCGATAACTGGAATCACTGCTGAGCGAAAGCCGGCGACTCGTGCGCCGTACCCCCGAGGGCACAAAATACGCGCTCTCCAGCAACACATCCGTCGTCGTCAGAGTGACCCCGCTCGCGGCTCCCCCCATCACCCCGGCCAATGCCAGCGCCCCGGCCTCGTCCGCCACCACCAAATCATCCGGAGTCAAAACATACGTCTTGCCGTCCAACGCCTCAAAATTCTCGCCCTCCACTGCCGCACGCACCACAATACCCCCGCGCACATGCGCCAAATCAAAGGCATGCAACGGCTGCCCAAGGTCATGCAGTACATAATTGGTGACATCCACCACGTTGTTGATCGGACGTAAGCCAATAGCCTCCAACTTCGTCTTCAGCCACGCCGGACTCGGCCCCACCTTCACCCCACGAATGACCCGCGCCGTATAAAATGGACACGCCTCAGAAGGCAACTCCACCGCCGGCGCCCCCGCCAAATGATCCGTACGCTTGACCGCCACCTGATGCGGTGGCTCCAATACTAGCGCTTCACCCGCTTCACCCGCAGCACCTGCAGCCGCTCCGCGCAGAGCGCTTAATTCCCGGGCCAGCCCGAAATGCGACAACAAATCAGGCCGATTCGGGGTGACCTCGATTTCGATGAGGGTATCACTGCCGAGGTAATCACCGAGCGGCGACCCGACGGGCGCATCGGCCGGCAGGATCAGCAATCCTTCATGGTCCTGACCGAGACCGAGTTCCTTTCCTGAGCACATCATGCCCTGGCTTTCCACTCCGCGCAGCTGGCCTTTGCGGATGGTCAGGTTCCCCGGCAGCACCGCCCCTTCCAGAGCCAGCGGCACTTTGTCCCCAGTCTTGAAATTTTTCGCCCCGCAGACGATTTGGCAGACCCCGGCGGGGCCGCCATCGACCCGGCAGACGCTCAATTTGTCGGCATCCGGGTGCTGACTGAACTCGAGGATTTGCGCGATGATGACCCGGTCTGAAGCCACGCCTTTTTGCTCGATGCCCTCGACCTCGACGCCCGCGAACGTGAGCCGCTGTGAAAAATCATCCACGCTCAACCCGTTAAGATTGAGATGGTCAGAAAGCCAGTTAAGTGAAATGAGCATGCGAAATCAGGGGCGTGGAATGACTGGGCAGGACGGGGTGAGCACGCCGTCCACGCCTTGATTTCGACGTGGAACGGCCCCGCGGACACTTTTCCCGTCCGCGCGATGCCGGTAATAGGTATGACTCGCGGCTTCGCGCAACCACTGACAACCGTTTTGTTCCAAAAGCTGGTTCCACCGACCCAAGCTCATTTACGGGTCAGCGGCAGCAGGCGCGCGCGGTCATCGTCGTTCAGGCGCGGGGTCGACTGCACCCACTCGCGGGCCGCTGCTGGATCGTATTCGACCCATGCCTTCACATTTTGATTCAGCGCGGAGAATCGTTGGTCTTGATTGGAAACGGCCGCTGTCCATTCCAATCCGGCTTCTGGGTCGGCCTTGGCGAGCACGGACGCATAACCGAACCCGAGGATAGCCGCGTCCCGGGTGGCTCCTTCGGGCTGGCGGGCCACCCAGGCGCTGGCCGCTTCTGGATCTTGGCTGGTCCACTGCAGCATGGCCTGACGGGCGGCTTGGGCGCGGCCCTCTCCTTCCCCGGCCTCCTCAACCAGCCGGATGACGTCCGCCACCCGCTCGGGAGTCTCCCCCATGTGCGCGCCCAACACCCCCAGCACTCCATCCCGTTGCTCGGGTTTGATTCCGTCATATTCGCGCACCGCCACCGCAAAATCCTTGGCCGCCAGTGGCTCCATGGCCCCTTTGAGGGCCATCGCCGCCAGATCGTCCGGTACAGTTTTAGCCCACGACACGGCTTTCTCCGGCTCGGTCGCCGCCCAGCCACGCGCCATGTCATACGCAAAATCACTGCGGCCCGGCAACGTCGTCTCGGTCACCAAAAACCGGAGAGCCGCCGCGGAATCGACATGCGACAACGTTTGAAACGCCCCGTGGGCGACGCTCGTCCGGTTTTCCTCCGGTAAGTTTTTGATCCACGCGAAGGCGGCCGCCGCATCGCGACGGACCCACTCGCGAGCCAGCCCCCGCGCCGCTTCCACCTGTTCAGCCGGCGGCAAAGAACGCAGGTTTTGATCAAAAAAGGCCACCGCCCCGGTCAAATCTTTCGCCGCCCAAAACCGCAAAGCCGTCGTCACCGAAGCCATGGAGTTCCCCGACTCTTCTTTCTCGTTCAACAACTGCTGTAAAAATCCCGCCGGATCACGCGCCGTCATCTTCGCAAAAACCACCTCCATCGACCCCAATGCCGACATAAATGATCCAGGCTCGTCGTCAAACTCGCCCCGATCCCCCATCTTCTCAAAACCTCGCAAAAACTCGGGCCATCGCGCCTGCGGCAGAAGCTCCAGAAACCGCACCAACGCCGCCTGCCGCACCGCCGGATCCCGGATCGCCAAAAGCGCCCTCGCCGCCACCGCCAAATCCTCCGAAATCGCAATCACAGGGACACCCCCGCCCCCCGCCCCGTCCGCAGACCGCCCCACCCCCGCCGGTGCCGGCGGCATCGGCGGCCGCGCCACCGCCCCGTCTACCATCAGTTGCGCCAGACGCCGCGCTTCCACAGTCACCTGCCGACGCATCGCCCACCACCCGCCCGCCCCACCCAAAACCACCCCCGCCCCCAGCGAAAGCGCCAGCCATCGCATCGAAGGTCGAGACCTCACAGGCTCAGTCGTTCTCATGAAGCTTGATCATCCTCGCAAAAACCAGCCCGTCACCCGAAAATCCCGCCCCAGACCATACACCAACCCGCGGGTTTTCCGCTTGCCCGCCGGCACTCCACTTTTGAAAATCGATGCAGCCGGCGCGCTCAGCGGCCGACTTGTTCCAACCATCCGATCCACACGGCGCGATCTTCGGTGCGGAGGCGGTCGGTGGTTTCGACCCATTGCCGGGCGTCGGCTGGGGACGAGAGGAACCATTGGCTGAGCTGCCCCGAGAGCAGCGCCGCCCTTTGTTGCGGATCCTCGACGGCGCCCGCCCAGGCGGCGGCGGCTTCTGGATCGGTCTCGCCGAGACCTCCGTCGATGACTCCTTGGATGGCGGCATCGCGGTGCGGACCGGAAGGCAGGCCGCCCAGCCAAGATTCAGCCAGTTCCGGGGCCCAGTGATGAAATTTTCGGGCGCCATCGGTGAGGGCCTCGGCCACGGCTTCGCCTGCCGGCTCTGCGACCAGCTGGTTGAGCACCGAAGCGGCCTGAGGCGGCGACATTTCATCGGCAGCGGCCTTTAGACCTTCCTCGCGAGCCGGACCATCCATGGATTGGACCGCTTTCCATGCCTCGTCCCAATCGCGCGAAAACCACGGCTCCACCACGACCGCCAAAGCTGGCTCGATCAACCCCGGCGGCAAGGTCGAGGCCCACGCATGCGCCGCTTGAGGATCGGTCTGCGCCCAGGTCTGGGCGATATGCTGGGCAAAAGCCCCTCCCCTCGCGGCAGCCTCAGGACCGGACAGACCGACGAGAGCGTCTCGGGCCACCGCGGGGTCGCGGCGTGACAACGTCCACAACGCTTTCAGGGTCGCTTCGACGCCTTCCTGATCGGGGAGCCCCGCGGCCCAGGCCAGCGCCGCGGCCGGATCTTGCTGCACGTACTCGATGGCCAGCGCTCCATGGCCCGCCGCGGTGTACGGATCATCCCGTAGAGATTTTTCGTGATAGGCCAGCGCTGCGGACAAATCATTTCGAGCCCAATAGCGGAGTAACGACTCGAAAGCCATTGATTCAACTTCTCCCCCCGTCTCGCGTACGACCTTTAAACTTCCAGCCGGATCGCGGGCTGCCATGGCCGCCAATACTTCTTCTACCCCAGTCAAAACCCGCGCGTGCAAAGCGGGATCATCATCAACGGTCTGGGTCGCTTTAACCTTCCCCATCGCAGCCAGCAAAGCCGGCCACTCCTCGACCGGCAGTCGGGCCAAGGCCTCGCGGACCGCCCGCTGGCGGGCGACACTGTCATCGATTTTCATCAGGGCCGTAAAAACCTCCGCCAAGTCACCCGTGACCGGGATCGCTGTCGAGGCGACATCCCCCCCGGAAAACGACCCATTCCCGTCCCGCCGACGCGGCCATTCCACCGGCGCCCCCAACGCTTTCGGAGTCGCCCCATCCCCAAACCAGCCACCAGCCGCCGCCAGGCCTCCAGCCTGCGGACGACCTGGCGCCATCCACCAGCCGATCCCAATTCCCGCCACCAGACCCGCCACGACGCCGAATCCCGCCCACCCTACTCTGGTTCGGAAAAGTGAATCGCGGCTACTCATGGCCTGATTCTACGCAAATTGCTGCAGAAACCGGGCGTCATTTTCAATGAGCAGGCGGATGTCAGGCAGACCAAAAAGAATCATGGCCAGGCGCTCGAGCCCCATGCCAAAAGCAAAGCCGGTGACGCGCTCTGGGTCGTAAACGCGGTCCCCGCGCTGCTGGCAAACCGCCTCAAAAACGGCCGGATCGACCATGCCACACCCAGCAATTTCCACCCAGCGTGCCGGCTGGCCAGCCAAATGCAGCTCCACATCGACTTCGTAACTCGGCTCAGTAAAAGGGAAAAAATGCGGACGAAAACGCAGACGGGTTTTGGGGCCCAGCAACGCCCGGTAAAATGCCTCCAACGTCCCCTTCAAATCAGCTAGCGAAACATTCTCAGCAATATACAACCCTTCCATCTGAGTAAAGGCGCTGAGGTGAGTGGCGTCGATCTCATCGCGCCGGAAGGCGCTGCCAGGCGCAATGATACGCACGGGAGGCACCGCCGTCTCCATGGTGCGGATCTGCACGCTGCTGGTATGCGTGCGCAACAACCAACCATTGGGAAAATAAAACGTATCCTGCTCGTTGCGGGCCGGATGGTCCGCCGGCGTGTTCAGCGCATCAAAACAATGCCACTCGGTCTCCACTTCCGGGCCGGTCGCCAAGGCAAACCCCATGCCCCGCAAAATCTTGACCGCCCGGTCCTGCAGCTGCGTCAGCGGATGCAGCCCACCGCGCCAGGCCGGCCGACCCGGCAGCGTCAGATCAATGCCAGCCACCGCCGCCGCATCGCGGGCCGCCAACAAGGCCGCCTTCTTCTCGTCAATGGCCGTCGTGATCGCCGTGCGCACTTCATTTAATTTTGCACCCACCGCCCCTTTCTGGTCAGGCGGCACTTCCCGCATGCGCCCCCCCATTCCAGTCAAAGCACTTTTTTTCCCGAGAAATTCCACCCGGGCCGCCTCCACAGCCGGTTCATCCGCCGCAGCGGACACAGCAGTGAGGGCAATCGTCTTGAGAGTATCGAGTTCTTCGAGCATGGCAGACGCCAGCTTTCCCGCGGAGCAGGCAGGTTGTCAATCGACGGCCAATCCTGAAAAATGTGGGTGTCTCGAATTCAGGTGCAGAGAGACGTTCTATGCCGCCACCGGGTTCTGCAACCCCAGCAACAGAAGAAACCAGAGTTCGCACGCCCCTTTCTTCTCCCCTCGAATCCACCACCCGCACGATCCGGCGCCATCCCCCCTTCATCCTTCCCCCAGCCCCCAAGCCCAACCCTTGGACTGCGGAATCATCCCACCGCCGATAAGGGAGCTTAATTGGAATAATTCTTGATATCGCCCTCGATCGTCGTAATCAAAGATTATCGTGATGAGCCCACCGCCACCTGCCTTTGGATCCGAGTCTGCCGCCCTGCCCCTGCCTCTGCATTTGGGCGGCGACCTCCGACTGACTCGCCAGCGTCGCGAAGTATACGACATTTTGATGGAGCAGCGCGATCACCCGACGGCGACTGAATTATTCATCAAGGTCAAGGAGCGGGTCCCGACCATTTCCTTGGCCACCGTTTACAACTGCCTGGAAACCCTGACTGGCGCGGGACTGGTCAAACAGGTCAATGTCGACCGCTCCCCGTCGCGGTATTGTCCGAATCTCGACGACCACGGTCACTTTCATTGCACTGGGTGCGGCACCATCACCGACATCAATTTTAAGGACGGCACTCAAGAAAGCCATCTTCAACTGCCTCGAGGCACCGTGGTCAGCCACATCGACGTAGCCATCAAAGGCCTCTGCCCCGCCTGCGCCTCGCAGGCGAAAAAACGTAAACCGGAAACAAAAAAATCCCGGCCCTCCCTGAACTGACCCCCAGCTCCTCCGCCCGTATCCATCCTCCCACCGCCGCGCCACCCGCCGACACAATTTTATTCTTTACTCCATGAGCCTTGCCATCAACAACCTCCACGCTCGCACCGGCCAGCGTGACATCCTCAAAGGACTGACCCTCGAAGTACCATCCGGTGAAGTCCACGCCATCATGGGCCCTAATGGCTCAGGCAAAAGCACGTTAGCCAAGGTTCTCGCCGGACATGAAGATTATGAAGTGACCGCCGGTACCGCCACCCTCGACGGAGCGGATATCCTCGCCATGGAAGCCGACGAAAGAAGCCGCGCCGGATTGTTCCTCGCGTTTCAATATCCAATCGAAATCCCCGGCGTCAGCAATGCCAATTTCCTGCGCGCCGCGCTCCAAGCACGCCAACCGGAAGGCGTCGAGCTCGATGCGGTCGCCTTTTATCATAAGATGTATGCCAAGATGGACGTACTGGAAATGAACCGCCAGTTCACCAGCCGTTCGGTCAACGAAGGGTTTTCCGGCGGAGAGAAAAAGCGCAACGAAATCCTGCAGCTGATGATGCTGGAACCAAAATTTGCGGTACTGGACGAGACGGATTCCGGTCTGGACATCGACGCGCTCAAGGTGGTGGCGCAAGGGGTGAATGCGATGCGCTCACCCGAGCGCGGATTTCTAGTCATCACTCATTACCAACGCCTGCTCGATTACATTCAACCCGACGTCGTTCATGTGTTGATGGACGGCCGGATCGTCAAAACCGGCGGACCTGACCTTGCGCTGAAATTGGAAGCCCAAGGCTACGACTGGCTGAAAGAAGAAGTGCTAGTGACAGCGTAAACCAACCCACCCACCCATCCACACATGAGCACCACGTTCTCCGCCGGCGACATCGATCGCAGCAAAGGCGACTTCTTTTTTCCCGAACGCAACAAGTACGACGCCGGTTACGGTCTGACGGAAAGCACCATCGACTACATCTGCGACGTCAAAAACGATCCCGACTGGGTGCGCGACTTCCGCAAGCGTGCCCTCAAGGTGTTCCACGACAAACCCATGCCGACGCATTGGGCGACCCGCGATCTGGAAAACATCCGCTTCGACGACATCCGGTACTACCTTTCCGACGGCCAAAAACCAAAACGCAGCTGGGACGACGTCCCCGAGGACGTGAAAAAAACATTCGAGCGGCTCGGCATTCCGGAACAGGAACGCAAGTTCCTCGCTGGCGTGGAAGCTCAGTACGATTCAGAAGCCGCCTACTCCAACATTCAGAAGGCAGTGTCCGATCAGGGCGTCATCTTTGTCAATTCATCCGAAGGACTCAAAGAACACGAGGAGATTTTCCGCCCTTGGTTCGGCAAAGTCATTCCCACCGGTGACAACAAATTTTCCGCTCTCAACAGCGCCGCCTTTTCCGGGGGCAGCTTCATTTACGTCCCCAAAGGCGTGAAGGTGAAACACCCGCTCCAAGCGTACTTCCGCATTAATTCGGAAAACTTCGGCCAGTTCGAACGCACCCTGATCATCGTCGATGAAGGAGCAGAAGTCATGTACATGGAAGGATGTACAGCTCCGAAATTCGAGACCAGCACCTTGCACAGCGCAGTGGTCGAACTGGTCGCCATGAAAGGAGCTAAACTCCAGTACGTGACCGTGCAAAACTGGAGCAGCAACGTCTTCAATCTGGTCACCAAACGAGGCATCGCCCACGAGGAAGCCGAAGTAAAATGGATCGATTGCAACATCGGCAGCCGCCTGACCATGAAGTACCCAGGCGTCATCATGAAAGGCCGTAAGGCCCGCGGCGAAGTCATCTCCATCGCCCTCGCCAACTCCGGCCAACACCAAGATACCGGCGCCAAAATGATACACGCCGCCGATGAGACGACCAGCAACATCGTCAGTAAATCGATCAGCATCGGCGAAGGACGCGCCACTTACCGCGGACAAGTCCACATCCCGCGCCACCTCAAAAATTGTAAAAACAACACGGAATGTGATGCGCTCCTCATCAACAGCAGCAGCCGCACCGACACCTACCCAGCCATCACCGTGCGCGGTAACCAGCACGCCACTCAGCACGAAGCCAGTGTCAGTCAGGTCAGCGCCGAACAGATTTTTTACATGCAACAACGCGGCCTGAGCGAAGGTCAAGCCATGAGCCTTTCCGTCAACGGCTTCATCAACGACCTCGTCCGGGAGTTTCCCATGGAATATTCCGTCGAACTCAAACGCCTCATCGACCTCGAAATGGAAGACAGCGTCGGCTGATCCCTCCAGCCGATCGCATTAAGCCATCAAGCCATCAGCTCGCCCTCCGGTATGGCACGCGTCATGCCGGACGGGTTTTCCCACCGGCCGCTCCGCCGGTCGGCCGCCGAACACCGGCGGGTCGTCCCGCGGAGAAACGGCGGGTCCTCACTGCAAATAACGAAGTCTTTCCCGTGTCGACCGGGGGGATTCTCGAGTATGAAGAAGAAGTGTCGATGTGTGTCTGTTACCCGATTTTTTACCTTTATGAGTGCCAGTGTCACTGAACCAGTTGTTGATCCGAGCGTTGTCTGGACGGAAGCCGGAGAGCGATTGATGGCGGCGGCCGCGGCCGCTGACCCCAGCGCGCTGCCAGCGTGGTTCGTCGAACGGCAGGCGGCGGCGCGGGCCACCTACGAGCAGTTGGCCGCCCCCAAGCGCAAGGACGAACACTGGCGCTTCTCCGACCTGAAAAAGTTGGATGTCTCGGCGGCTATCCCCGGATCCCCTTTCACCGGCGCCGATGCCACCGCGGCCGTGACCCGGTCGGTCGGGCTCAGCCACCCAGCCGCCCGCATCGTGCTGGGCAACGACATGCTGCTGCATGCCGACACCGCGGCCGCTGACGGTATTGTCGTCATGCCCTTGATGGAGGCGTTGCAGGTGCATGGCGAGCTGATTAAAAGCCATTTCATGGCCCAGTCCGCGGGTCTCGGCGGCGAGAAATTTTTTTCACTGCATGCCGCGGCTTTGCGCGGCGGAGTATTCGTCTACATACCGCCCGGCATCGAAGTCGACCGGCCGGTCGAGCTTCACCAATGGCTGGGCGGAATGAATGCCAGCACGTTCCCGCACACGCTGGTCGTCGCCGGTCGCGGCGCCAAGGTCACGGTCATCGATTATTTCCAGTCATTAGGCAGCGAACCAGGATTTGCCTGCGGCGTCACGGACCTAGCCGCCGGCGAGGGCGCCACCATCACCTACGTCAACTGCCAGCGATGGAGCCGCAAAGTGCGCGCTCTGCATTTCGTCAGCACCACGGCCGGACCGAACTCAACGGTCAGAAGCGCCTTCTTGCACCTAGGCGCCGCCTGGGCCCGCACCGAAAGCTTTTGCCTCGCCTCAGGCTCCGGGTCGCGCAGCGAAATGTTGTCGCTGGCCGTGGCCGAAGGCACTCAGGAAATCGACTGCCGTACTCGCCAAATTCACGATCAACCGCATACGTTTTCTAACTTGCTGTTTAAAAACGTGCTCTTTGATCAAGCGCGCACCATCTTTTCCGGTCTGATCCTGGTCGAGGAAGGCGCCCACTACACGGATGCTTACCAGACGTGCCGCAACCTCCTGCTCAGTGAGGAAGCCGAAGCCAATGCCCTGCCCGGCCTCGAAATCAACGCCGATCAAGTCAAATGCTCCCATGGGTCGACCAGCGCCCCCCTCGATGGTGAGCAAATTTATTACCTGCGCAGCCGCGGCATCCGCGAGTCGGACGCCCGCCAGCTGCTCGCTCTCGGCTTCTGTCTCGACGTCATCCAGCGTCTTGGCGACCCGGATTTGGAACATGTCTTGTCCAGCATGGTAGAGGAGAAATTCCGCCGCATGCGCAAAGCCTGAGGGCCGCGCCAAACCGGCCCAATGCCGGCTCCTCATAGCAAATTCCTATGAGCCACAACGCCTAAACTTTTGCGGAAGCAAACTGTTGCGGAAGCACCGCGTCAAAACGCCAACCCCTCTCAAAATGGCGAAATCCGCCTCATGCTCAAGGCAATTTGCATTTCTTAATTTTCCAATTCGTCCGTCTACCTCGATACCAATCATCCATGACAAAACATCTGCTCCTCCTTACCCTCTGCGGCATCGCCTCCAGCGCTTCGGCGGCGATTATTCAATTTGACCTTATCGGCACCGGAGGATCCGGCCTACTTACCACCAATGAACCCGTACCAGCCTTAGTGATTGGCTCAGGAACCGGCGGGGAATTGATAGGTGGCATTAGCTTCGATGATGCAACAGGAATCTTGACCATCAATGTGGGATGGGGGGCGGACAATGGATTTACCAACCTCACGGGGATCACCACCAACCAGCACATCCACGGTCCGACCACAAATCCTAAGGGAAACAACGGCGTTGCCGACTGGACCCAAACCACTGGAGTGGTTTTCAATTTGACCCCCAGCCCGAACCTGCCCACCGGAGGGCAAATCGTCCAGAATGTGACTCTAAATATCGGGCAACAAGCGGACTTACTTGCTGGAAAATACTACATCAACATTCACACCTTTAACAACGGCCCTGGAGAACTCCGGGGGTTCCTGACCCCAGTGCCGGAGCCAACCGCCGGCTTGCTCGGCATGACTACCTTGGGGCTGCTCGCCCTGCGTCGGCGCCGAGCCTGATCCGTCTGGCATCCTGTTAATGGGAAGCGGGGTCGAGGTCAGGTGACTGCGATGGCAGGCTCAGTTTTCTTTTGAGGCTGGGTGTCCCCGGCCGGGGTGAGCGGATTCCTTGTTGGTGGCGGCTGACGCAGCGGGCGGAGCGGGCGGTCGCAGCAGGCAGAGTTTAAGTCCGGCAGCCAGGAGCACCACGGCGAGAATGAGGTGCAAGGTACGGACCGGCCAACGGCGGCTTCCGAGAGTACTTCCGATCACGCCACCGGCCATGACGACCGGGGCCAGCCACAGAGCGGATCGCGGAATGGGTTGCCCGCTCTGCCAGTGCCCCGCCAGGCCGGACAGCGAATTAACCAACACGAAGGCCGCCGAAACGGCGGCCACCTGCCGCGTGATGGCCCACCGCCGAAAAAGCATCACCGGAGTGAGGAAAATCCCTCCACCGGTGCCAGTCATACCGGCCAGTCCCCCCAGCAAACCACCCGTCGCCAGCGCCACCGCCCGCGAGGGAAAGCGCGGACGATCCGGATCCGGCAGCTTCCAGAAAAGGCGAACCGCCGAAAAAATAAGCACCACTCCCAACAGTGGTTTCAGTATCTCCCCCGGAATCCGCCACCCGCCCGCCACATACGCCATCGGCACCGACGCCAGCGCCAAGGGCCAGAACAACCGCCAGGAAAAAAACCCAGCCCGCGCAAATTGCGCCGTCGCCACCACCGCCACCCCCACATTCCACACCAACGCCACCGGCTTGATCTCAGCCGCAGCCATCCCGCTCAACGCCAACACCGCCACATACCCAGAAGCCCCAGCATGACCGACCGAGGAATACAAGACCGCCACCACAAAAAGGGGAATGGCCAAAATGAATAAATCCGACGTCATATGCAAAACCACCAAGATCGTCCGCCCCGCTTGTGTGAAAAAGAGGGGCCAACCTCCCACGGCCACTGCGCCACCCCGGCGCTATTCGCCCAGATTTACCACCACCCCGGGAATCGCCTTCTGTAATGCCGCGGCCCCGCCAGCCGTGACCTTGGTGTTAAAGACAAACACCTTTTGCAATCGCTTGAGTCCCGCCAATTGCGCCAGGCCCGCATCCGTCACTTGCGTGTCAAAAAGGTTGAGTGTCTCCAGCTCGACCAGCCCCTGCACATGCACCAGCCCCGCATCCGTGATGGTATTTCGCTTCAGCTCAAGGCGCACCAGATTCGTCATCCCCGCCAAGGGCGCCAAGTCCGCATCCTTGAGCCGGGTCCGACTGAGATCGAGCGCCAAGATGTTTTTCGCAATCGGCGATAGATCCGCCAGATTGACCGGCCCAGCCTCATAATGCGTGAGATTGATGTCAAGCAGCGCCCCGTTCGCTGACATCGCGCGAATGACCGCTCCACCTTGCACCAGCTGGTCCACAATGGCCGCCGGCGGGGGCGGCACCGCCTTACTCTTCTCCTCCTCCAGCACACCACCCGGGCGCACCACGGCCGGAGGCTGCCCCGTCGCCACCACCCCGTCGCCAAAATCAGCACCCGCCTCAATCCAAGCCTTGACCATCGCAATCACATTGGGCGCCAATGGCCCACCCTTGTCCGGAGGCGGCATCAAATCCTCCTGATCGGGCGTGATCAAACGCTGGTAAAAAGAACTTAATTCCAGATCGCCAGCCACTACCACCGGATGCCCCGCCCCCTTCTTGATCGCCGCCACCGAATCAAGCCGCAAATCACCTTTCTGCTTGGTCGATCCATGGCAATCCACACACTTGGAATCAATCATCGGCTTGATCTTGGTGGCAAAAAAATTGGATGGCAGCTTCGCCGCAGCCGTCTTGACCACCGGCGTCGCGGCGGCGGCTGGCTTGACCGGCACCGCCGGTGCGGGCACCGACGGAACGGCTGGCTTCGCAGGCTCGGGCGGTTCAGGTGGGGTCGTCGCTGAGACCATGGATTCCGACTCAGGCGGAGTCGTCGCTGGTGCCGACGGAGCGGGGCTCACAGGCGCGGGTGGCGCGGCCACGGGTGTCGACGGAGTGGAAGGCGCTGGTGCCGACGGAGTGGAAGGCGCTGGTGCAGGGGTCGCCGGCACGGCGGCGAGTGGCGATGGGGTTTCGGCTCCGAGCAGGGAAGCCAAGCTGGGCGGGGCCGCTGGGGTAACCGGAGCGGCCGGGGATGGAGCCTCGGTCACAGCGGGCGACGGCGCGGTGACGGCGGGACGCACGGGAGATTCCGGCTGCCCCCACGCTTGTACCAGTGACTGGGTCGCTTGGGCCAGCGACGGCCCCCGGGCCTGGCTGAGCGGCATTTCACTGATGCCGACGAGAGTGATCAAAAACGCGAGGACGAGGGCAATGCGATACCCGATGATCAAGCCGCGCTGGCCGCTCGTCCGGGGCACCACGACCCGGCCCGCCAGCTGCGGAGCCGGATTCAGGGAAAACAGCCGCTGGGAACGCGCCTGCCGCTTTAGATAAAACGCCGCCGAGATCGCCGCCGCGACCACCGTCATCCACATCGCAAACAAGGACAACTGGCCACTGGCGCGACCGACCGGCGAAAACAAATACGCCAGCACCGCCACGCTCACCGACGCTCCCGCCGCCCCGAACAAGAGGAAAAGAATGCCCGGCTCCACCTCCCGGTTTTTTTTCCACTGAGCGAAGAACTCGAGCAGTATAGCCCCGAGGACCAGCCCCGTCGGCAAGTACAGCAGGGAGTTGAATAAGTGCCCAGTAACCACCTCCGCGCCTTCCGCCGCGGCAGCAGCCACCGCTGATTCAGCGGCTGACAAACACGGCGATGCCATCAGCACCGCCGCCACGGAAACGACAGGCGGGTAAAATCGCGGCCAGCGGAAGGTCATGAAACGGCGGTTAAGCGAAGAGCGACATGATCGGCTGGCCTTTATCGGCCACCGTGAACGGCCGCTTGGATGCCGAGTAGACAATTTGGTCCAGCGGCAGCCCCAGCGCATAAGCGATCGTTGCATTAAAATCAGGCACACTCACTTTCCCTTCGACCACGTTCTCGGCGCGTTCGCAGGTTTTGCCGTGCACCATGCCGCCCTTGATGCCGCCACCCGCCAACAATCCAGAAAAAGCCTGAGGGAAGTGGTCGCGACCGTCGTCATCATTGATGAGCGGGGTGCGGCCAAACTCCGTGGCCAGACAGACCACCGTTTCTTCAAGCAAGCCCCGACGTTCCAGATCCGTCAACAACGTCGACAACGCCTGATCCAGACTGCCCGCGAGCCGCTCGACCGACGTGAAGTTGTTCGAATGCGTATCCCACCCACCGAGGGTGACTTCGACAAAACGAACATCATGCTCGACCAGACGGCGGGCCAACAAACACCCCTGTCCAAAACCATTGTTGCCGTAAGCTTCCCGCACCGCGGCCGACTCCTGACTCAAATCGAAGGCTTTCAGATCTTCGCTCTTCATCAGTCGCAGGGCATCGTCATACATGTCCTTGTAGGCCCGGACATTTTTTTGATTATACTTCTGGTGGAAGGCTTCGTCGAACTGCTGGGCCAGCATCAGGCGGTCGTTAAATTCCTTCTCACTGACGCCCATGCGGCTGTTCTTGACGCCTTCAGTGGCGCTGCCCAGCACGAGCGGCGCGTACTTCGACTCCATAAATCCGGATCCGCCGCCGTTGGCACCGCCGCCAATGCGCACACTGCCGGGCAAGGTGCGGTTGGTGCGCCCTTCATGCTTCTGAATCCATGCTCCCAACCCCGGATGGGTAATGGTGCCGCGCATGGTGTAGCTGGTGTGCATGTAATAATTCCCTTGCTCATGCGCGCCCTGCGTCGTGCTGATCCCGCGCACCAGCGAGGCCACATCCATTTTTTTGGCCAGACCAGGCATGTACTCGGAGAGGAAAATACCATCGGCCGCGGTGCTGATCGATTTCACCGGGCCCGCCACCTCGCCGGTTTTTGGATCCAAGGTATCGACATGGGTCATGCCGCCTGACATGTAGAGGTAAATCACATTGCGCGCGGTCGGCTTGCGCAGCGGTCCAGCAGCTGCGGCTGACTTCCCTTGGGAAGTAGCGGCCGCCTGGGCGAGCAGGGGCGTGAAGACAGTGACGCCGAGCAGGCTTTTGGTCGCCTGGGCAAGGAAATGACGGCGGCTGAGGTCGTCAGCTTTGTGAAGCAGGTCGTTCATGGCGGTAGATCAGGAAAATGGGTGGAAGTTGGGAAACGATGAATCGTGGAGCCGACCGGCGGTCGGCCTGAATGAGAGTGGATGAGCTTATTGAATGAATGTGTACTCCCGGGTGTTGAGCAGCGCCCACGTCACCTTGCGCAGCGCCGTAGCTTGTCCATCCGCCTTGATTTGAGCGGCCACAATCGACTGCTCCCGCTCGTTCGGCAGGCGGGACAACATGGTCAGGAAAAGCAGATCGCGCTTCTCGTCAGCCGTCGTCACACCGATGAGGATTTTCCCCAGCTCGGTGTCCTTGGCAATCAGCTGGTCAAAAAGCCGGCTGTTCAGCATCAACAAGGCTTGCGTCACCGACGATTCATTGCTGGCCGCCTGGATGATGTCGCGCTCGGACTGTCCAAAATCGCGCAGAAAATGACCGCTGGGGGCGGGCGACGGCAGCTCGGCCGCACGAATCCAAGAGCCATCGTATCCGGCCCACTTTTGCTGGTCTGCCTGACTCACGATCGGCGCTTCCTTTTTCATCGCCGTCTTGTCCATCATCATGGCCGGCGCTGGTTTGGAAAACGGACTAGCCGCGTCATTCTTGGCCGCCGCCTCCTGATGGGCCGTCTCCACCGCCTTGCGCGCTTCTACCCGGCCGGCTTCCAGCGTGGCAATCTGCGCCTGCGCCGCTTCGGCCGACGCCGTGTCGTTGGCCGTACGGGCCGCCGCCAGTTTCTCGCGCCATGGCCGCTGCTTCTCGTTAAACTCGGTCTCAACCTTGGCCCGGTCAGTCGCATAACTCAAAAGCTCCCGCCCGTTGCCCGCTCTCAGCTTCTCCTGCAACTCCTCAGCTCGCGTCCGCATGGCCGCCAACCCAGCATCATAGCTGCCAGCCGACTTGCGGTCGTCGGAATAAGGAATCACCATGGCCACCAACGAGTCCCACAATTGCTCAGCCGTCTTGCGACGCACCACCGGCCCAGGAAAAGCATAGGTTTCTAAATTCAGGACTTCCTCCGTCGTCGCTTCACGCTGGTACGCCTGACTGTTGTACACCACCCGCAGGAACTTCTTCATGTCATACCCCACCGTCTTCATGTGCTGGGTCAGAAAGGCCATCAAAGCCGGATTGCTCGCCAGTTTGGAGGCATCATTCCGGTGTTTGTCCAAATCAACTTTCTTGATGTCATCCACCGGCTCAATCAGGCCGATACCGAAAGCACTTTTCCACAACCGGTTGACAATGAGCGTCGTGAATGTCGGATTCTCAGGACTGACCATCCATCCGGCATAGTTGTCGAGTATCCCCTTGCCCGTCTTGATCTTCTCGCGACTGAATACCGGCTGCGGTTTGACCACCTCACCCGGCTTGCCGTCACGCGGACTCGGATTCTTCGGATCACCCCGGAAATCCATCGGCAACGCCTGCTCCTTGGCCGCATCATGCCGGATCCCGTAACTCAATGGCTCCAAAAGATCATCCAACACTTCAGAAACCCCAGGAGCGACCAACCGCGACGCCTCACGCTTAGAAAGTTTCTTCTTCCCCGTCGCCTCAGCAATAATCTGTCGGCTGCTGACCCGGGTGTCCACTCCCACCGTGTACGCCGCCATTTCATAAAAATCCCGCTGCTTGTAATCATCAAACGGGTGATTATGACACTGCGCACACGCCACCCGGCTCCCCAGGAAAATCTGGGTGGTGTTGGCCATGTTGTCGAGCGGCATGCCCGCATCACGCATGTAGTACCCAACGGCCCCGCTGTCCCAGACATACCCCTCGGCCGTAATCATGGAATGAACAAAGGTGTTGTAAGGGACATTTTCACGCAGTTGCTGCTTGACCCACGCCGCATAGGCCGTGCCCGCACCCGCCTGCCCATCTCCATTGCCGTCGGATTTGATCCGCAAAATATCAGCCCAATAGTTGAACCAATGACTCACATACCCCTCCGACGCCAGCAACACGTCAATTAAACGAGTCCGCTTGTCCGCCGCCGGATCAGCCAGAAACGACCGCGCCTCCTGCGCCGTCGGAATCCGCCCAATCACATCCAAATACAACCGCCGGACAAAAACTTCATCACTCGCCATCGCGTTCGGCGACTGCCCCGCTTTGCGCAAACCATCCCCCACCAACTTGTCAATCGTCGCCGTGGCCGGGTCAACCGCCGCCGCTGACGCCGCGACCCCACCCCACGTCACCATCGAAACAGCCACAAAAAGAAAGATCCACGAACGGGAAAGTCCGCGAAAACAAGGGGTCAAATGGGTCCGGTACATGACAGTCGAATGAACGATGGTAATTATAACCAGATTTCTGAACGTTTGGCAATCAGAACCCATTAGGAAATTTTTGCGGCTCCCGAAAAAGAAATCATCAGGACAACCGAAATATTTGGATTTACTCATTATCATAAATGCTTAATAATGACGTTCTGACTGGTGCTTCGGCGTCTTTTTGATTAAAATTATCGGAGTGCTGTCGCGACAGCTGGCGACAACCGCTTTTGCACCTCCATTTCCTCACCCACATTCCTGATGATGACGTCCCGTTTATTGACTCCCTTCTTTTGTTTTTGGCTCGCGGGTCTTGGGTGCGGCGTGGCGCAGGCGCAATCGCCCGGCTCGAGAGGGGGCTACCATCCTTATGTTGGCGACGTCAACCTGCCGCGTGAGGGCTACGACCTTGGCTTTAATGCCGGCCGAACGGACGCGGCCCGGGGCCTGAGCCGTGATCCACGCCGTCATTTTTACCGGGTTCCCCTCGGATTGCGTGATGAAATGGTCGTGGGCTACAACGACGGTTACCGCCCGGCCGCGGCGAAGCCGGACGATGCCTTTGGTCCGGAAACGTATAAAAATGGCCAGCGTTACGGACGCGAGGACGCCCGCCAAGGGCTCTCCAACAACTACCGCCGTCACCGCCAGAACTTTAAACCGAAATTCGAGCAAAGTTTCCGCGAGGGCTATGAACTCGGCTGGCGGGATAATTACCGCCCGGCCCCGCCCCGGCCACAACCCCAAGAACAGGACAGCACAGCCGCCGTCTATCGCCGCGGCCATCAAGCGGGAGCCAACGACGCCCGCAACGGCCTCTCGCCCTACCCTGACCGGCACGAAAACCTGTACACCACGCGCACCGCCAAAATCTTCCGGGAAGGCTACGCCGATGGGTACCACCGCCGCCGCTCGGTTTACTAAAACCGACGGTCGCGAGGCCGTCAGCCACGGCCCATCCAATCATTCAACGCCCCCGCCCTGCTCCGCCCAACGCGTCCAACGCCGCCGGATCGGTCGGCGGCTTAATCCCAATGGACTCCAGCCCTTTGGCCGCCGCCTCCCGACGTCGTTGACGGTCAGCCTCATAAAGGACTTTTTGCTCCGGCGTCAACACTTCCATGATGGCCTCGTCCCGCGAACTCCCCTCCAGAACGGCGTCTGATTCCAACCCCTCCAATTTCATGGCCGGATCATAGTCATCCGAAGAGCGCGCCATCAAGGCAAAGACTTTGTCCTGCTGAACCTCGTCCAACGTGACCACGTCATTCAGCTGGGTCACCCGGCGCGTCGCCTCGCGCTCGACGTTCGCCGCGCGCTCCTGCCATCGGTCCGCCTGGTAGGTGGCCAGCTGCTCCGGACTCAGGGTAGCGGCCATCACCTCATCCAATCCTTTTTCATCAAGGCGAGGCCCACGGCCTCCACTCGCCAGCAGGTCCTGCAGCGTCGATCCGGGCTTGTTCAACAACTCTTTGTTTTGCGCTGCCTGCTGTTCGCTTTGCTCCTCCAGCCATTTTTTCACGGTGGCCTGCTGCGCGTCGGTCAGGGCATATTTTTCGGTCAACGTCGCCAGTCGGCGAGCGATCATGGCTTGGGCGCCGCGTCGGCGGGCGGCATCGATCATGGGACTGAGTGACTGCAACAAGGGCTTGGCTTGGGCGAATACCTCGTTGAGATCCGTCGCCCCAGCAGCGGGCGCGGTCGGCGCCGACGCCACTTCCGCCCGCTGGCTTTCGAGTTCCCGATTCCGAGTCTCCAAACTGGAAATCGCCTCCCGCGCGGCCGCCAGTTCCTTTTCCAGCCCGGCTATCCGGCCAGCTTCGAGAGCGACAGCTCCCCCAGAAACCGCCCCAGCCCCGGAACCAGGGTCTCGACCCAAAACCGCCATCCCCGCCATCCCGATTCCCACCCCCACGACCGCCCCCGCCGCCAGCGCCATCGAAATCGCAGAAAATGAAAGTGTCCGGGGCATGGGATAAAATGAAGATTTAAAATGGATGATGAACGAAGGTGTCCGCGCCAATTCTGGCTTTATTGACCTCCCAGTCATTCGTTTACAGGGTGCGCAAGCCGCTGCTCAACGTCAAATACCAATTTAAAAACGCGGGACCGACAAATACCCACAACAGCGAGCCCAGCGCCAGATAAGGACCAAAAGGAATGCGAGCCGCCCATTCGCGGCGCTTGATGATAATCATCACCACCGCCACGACGCTGCCCACAATACTGGCCGAGAACAGCGTGAATAAAACCGCCTTCCAGCCGAGAAAGGCGCCCACTAGCCCCATAAATTTGACATCACCCAGCCCCATGGCCTCGCGCGGAACCACCGCCTTGGTCATGCGGCCAGCCATGTGCTGAACCTCCTCGAGCTGGCGCGTCACACCCCCACCGCCCGCCTCGGGCGTGAACTGAACGGTGTCCACACTGAGCACCAGCTCGCCCCGGCCCTGCTCCTCACCATTCAGCAGACACGACTGGCACGTCATCCGCAAGCGGTCCGTCTTGCGCGAAAAAACATCCGTCCACAAATGCCGCTCCACACCCAGCATAATCACCGGCTCCGGCTCGCCATCAGGCTGACTGACGTCCCACCCCACCGGCTCGACCGATTCATACTTCAGCCGACCAAAGGCCAGTTTGCCAAAACCAACCACCAGCCAGACCAACAATAACCCGGCGCCAGCCCCCACCAATGACTCAGCCAGATTGGTCCACCGCAAATCCGAACGCATCCCCGACGGCAGCCACTCCGTGATCCACGTGGCCTCACTGACAATCATCCAGGGAAAAATCACACTGCACACCACCCCCGCCACCATCCCGCCAAACGTGATTTCATCCGGAATGATCATGTGATCAAAATCAATGTACGTGGCCGCCACACACAATGCCCCAAACCCCCAGAACGGCAGCACCACCCACGGCTGATCACGCCCAAACCACAGGAAAATCACCAGAAACAAGACCGCCGTCAGCAACTCGACAAATAAATACCGTGGGGAAATCGGAGCCCGGCAGTTCGCGCATTTCCCGCGCAACACGAGCCAGCTCACCAACGGAAGATTATGCCACACCGGAATCTGGTACTTGCACGCCGGACAAAAGGAACGCCGGGGATTGGATACCGACATGTCGAGCGGCAGCCGATAAATAACCACGTTGAGAAATGACCCCACACAGGCCCCCAAAACAAAAGAAGCCACCGCCAGCGTCAGTTGAATCGCCGGAGATAAATATTGCGCAGATGTCAAATAAGCAGCGAAAAGAACCATCATCAACTCGTTGCTTACGCGTGAGCCGGTCGCTTGCCAAGCAGGAAACCATCCGCTGCCAGCCAGCCATCGCCCGCCATCGCCCGCCATCGCCCGCGCGGCGCCCGCTTTCCTTCCGCGCATCTTCCGGTCTCGGGCCCCGCCGCCCCTACGCAAGTCCGCGGCCAGCAACCGGAGCTTGTTCCTCCGCGATGGCTAGCCCATGATCTCGTTATTCGCCTCAGGGCGTCGCCAAAGGCCATCGCCTTATGACGCTCACCGCAAGCAGTCTCGCCGGCAGCGGCGATCCACTCTTCATGCCCCGACTTTAGACACAATTACCTTTCCACTTCTTCATGAAATTTCTTTGTCATCTCCTCGTGAGCCTCTGGTTCCGGTTCCGCGCCTTTAACGTCGAATCACTCAAAACGCCGGGCCCAGTCTTATTGATTCCCAATCATGTTTCGTGGCTGGACTGGTTGTTTCTCCTCGCGGTACTGGATGAGGATTGGAAGTTTGTGACCAGTGCGACGACGGCCCGGACGTCTTATGTGCACCGCAAGATGATGGTCAACCGGCGGACTTTCCCCGTAGACACGGCTTCGCCGTATGCGGCCAAACGCATGGCCGAATTCCTCGCGACCGGCGGTCGGCTCGTTCTTTTCGCCGAAGGCCGCATCACCGTCACAGGATCGCTCATGAAGCTTTTTGACGGCACCGGCTTCCTCATCGACCGCACCGGAGCCAAAGTCATCACCTGCTACCTGCGCAACGCGCGCCGCACCCCCTTCGTACGCCATACAGGCTGGACCCGCTGGCGGCCGGCTGTCACCGCCCACTTTAGCGACGCCATCAGCCCACCCCCACGCCCAGAAGGCGTATCCAATACCGTGGCCCGCCAACGCCGCACCACTTGGCTGCGCGATACCATGGTGCGCCAACAATTCGACGTGGAAACCGAATACGGCCCACGACACATCCTCAATGCCGTCATCGAAACAGCCGCAACCCTGCCGAAAAAAATCATCTTCGAAGACGCCTCCTTAACGACGCTCACCTATCGACGGTTGATGACCAGCGTCGACCTGCTGGCCGGCGCATGGCGCCACCGCCTCGGGCCAGGACCAAACATCGGGGTGCTCCTTCCCAACGTGAACAGCACACCCGTCACACTGCTCAGCCTGTGGGCCACCGGCTACGTGCCGGCCATCCTCAACTTTTCCACCGGCATCGCCACCATGCAGCAATGCGCTCAGCTGGCCGGCCTCAAACAGATCATCACCTCGAGGGTTTTCGTGCAAAAAGCCAAACTGGAGCTCGCCCCGTTGGTCGAGGCTGGCATCGAACTAGTCTTTCTCGAAGACGTGGGCGCCGGCTTGAGCGGTCTGAACAAACTGCTCACTTTGATGAAACACACCGTTGCCTGCGGCGCGGGACTGCGCATCAAAGCCGACTCCCGGCCTGCCGCCGACCTAGGTTCACACCCAGCCTCGGCGACCGCCGTCATCCTATTTACATCCGGCTCCGAAGGCGTGCCCAAAGGGGTTGAACTCACCCACGCCAACCTGCTGGCCAATGCCCGGCAGCTCATCAGCGTGCTCGACGTCACTGACCACGAGAGGTTCTTCAGCGCCATGCCGCTTTTTCATAGCTTCGGTCTGATGGCCGGACTTGTCGTACCGCTCACCAACGGCTTCTACACATTCCTCTATCCGTCCCCACTGCATTACCGCGTCGTACCCACCGCCGTTTACGACAAGGCCTGCACCCTCATGCTCGGCACCAACACCTTCCTCAATGGCTACGCGCGCCGCGCTAATCCTTACGACTTCAACTCAGTCAAGTTTCTCGTCGCTGGCGCCGAAAAAGTCCAAGACGCCACCGTGCAAACATGGGCCCGGAAATTTGGCGTGCGTATCCTCGAAGGCTACGGAGCGACCGAATGCAGCCCCGCCATCACCATCAACTCACGGCTCGAACCCAAATCCGGATCCGTCGGACGCTTCCTCCCAGGCATGGAATGGAAAACTGAACCCATCGAAGGCGTCGCCGAGGGCGGCAAACTCTTCGTCCGCGGGCCCAACGTCATGCGCGGCTACCTCAACCCCGACGCCAATGCCACGTTTCAAGCCCTCAATGGCTGGTACGACACCGGTGATATGGTCAGCGTCGATGACGATGGATTCGTCCATATCCTCGGCCGCCTGAAACGATTTGCCAAAATCAGTGGCGAAATGGTCAGCCTCACCGCCGTCGAAGACGCCGTCGCCGGCGCCTTCTCCCACTTCGGTCCCAAATGCGAGATCGCCGTCATCGCCGTGCCCGACGAAGACAAAGGCGAACGCCTCATCGCCGTCACCGACCAGCCGAAAATCACCCTCGACGACATCCGCACCGTGATTCGCAACAAAGGAATGACCAACCTCTGCGTGCCACGCGAAGTCATCGTCGTGCGCGAAATCCCCAAACTCGGCACCGGCAAAGTCAACCACCGGGAATTGCAAAACCGAGTGGCCCCAACACCCGCCTGACACGAAAATCACCACGCCTGACGAACGCCCCGTTGGAGCTTGGGGCGTCGTCAGGGGGCGGCCGTCCCTATGAAAACCCCCACTTCAGTCATCACCTCCCTCTCGGCATGCCTGCTTCTCGCCGGACTAGTATCTGCCAGCGCCCCTTGGTACGACCGCGCACTCACAGGCATCGAGACCGGCCCTACGGGGGCGCACTTCGGTCACAGCGATGCCGGGGACGCCCGCTTTGCGGCGAAGTTCGACGGCGCGGAGATTGTCCGCCGGGCGATGGCGGCCCACAGCGAGTATCTTGTCATGTGGGCGCGAGACGGAGACTACGCTTACTACGACTCCAAATTGCTACCGAAGCCGGCGGGACTGGGGTCACGCGATCCGTTGCGGGAGGCGATGGATGAGGCCGCGAAGCACAAGTTGCCGGTCATCGCCTACTGCGTGGTACAGCAAGGCGGGCATTTTCTGAAAGCCCATCCCGAGTGGGAAATGCGCGGACCCGATGGCAAGCCACTGGGACGGTTTTGCTATAACTCAGGCTATCTCGAAGCCATGAAGCAAATCGTCGCTGAACAACTGGCTTACGGCATCCACGGGCTGCACATCGACATGCTAGATCAAGGATTCGGCCCACCTTACGGCTGCTGGTGCGAGACGTGCCAGACTCAGTTTCAGAACAAACATGCCCACCCGATGCCGACCGGACCGACATGGGACGAAGCCTGGGACAAGATGCTGGAATTCCGCTACCAGAGCAGCGAGCAGTTTGAAAAATCTCTCGCGACCCACATCCGGTCGATCCATCCCCAGGCCACCGTCGACTTCAACTACCATGGCAATCCGCCGTTCAGTTTTGAAGTCGGCCAGCGTCCCGTGCAACATGCTGGCAACGGCGACTTCATCACCGGCGAGACGGGCGTCTGGGGATTCAGTGCGCTCACCGTCGGGCTGAATGCCGCCATCTACCGAGCGGCCGCGCCGCACCAGCGGGTACAAGTGGCCATGCAGCGGGGCGTGCGAATGTATCACGACCAGACGACGCGGCCGCTGCAAGATATTCGCTGGGAATTGCTCACGCTGCTCTCGCACGGCGCGTTTGTGACCATGGTGGACAAAACGGGATTTGATGGAGCGCTCGACCCGCTGGCCTACGAACGCACTGGCGAGGCTTTTGCCGAGGCGCAGGCGAAACGTCCGCATTTTGGTCATACGCCAGTCGCCGATGTGGGGATCTATTTCAGCAGCCGCACGCGCGACTGGGTGGGCCGTGAAAAACCTGCAGAATGGTTCCTGAGTTTTCTTGGGGCTCACAAAGCCCTTGTTTATGATCATATCCCTTACGGGGTGGCCCTCGATGAAAATGCGACGCTCGACTCGCTTCTTCGGTTTCCCGTGGTCCTCGTGCCCAATGCGGGCATCGTGTCCGAACGCGAGGCCACGCTCTTTCGCCAGTATGCCGAGGCCGGCGGCAAACTCATTCTCACCGGACTGCCGGGATGTTATGACCACATGGGCCGCGTCGCTGATTCCAGCACGCTGGAACCACTCATCGGCGGAAAGTTCGTGCAGAAACTCGATTCGCTCGACAACTGGCTGCGCCTCGACGCCGCCGCCGAAAGCCGTGACAACAGCAGCGTGAAATTTGCCCCTGACCTTCGCCGCGACTGGCCGTTTCTGGTCAAAGGCCCGGCCGCGGTCTGGGAAGCCACAACCGCCACGCCACTGGGACATTTAATGAAACCTTACCGCAGCATCCGCCAGCAAGAGGGCAAGGAAGGCACCGAATGGCCCATGAGCGCCGAAACCCCCGTCGGTCCTGCCATGCTGCGCCATCGCGTCGGAACCGGCGAAATACTCACCTTCGCCGCCTCGCCCGACTACGCCACCGCCAGCGATCACCACATCGTGGAAACAAGGCGATTGATCGCGTCCGCCGTCCGTCTGCTCCACCCATCCCCCAGAGTCCGCGTCACCGCGCCAGCAAATGTCGAAGCCATCATTACCGATGACCCGACCAGCCGCACCCTGCACATTCACCTCCTCGGCTACAACGCCCCACCACAGACATTGCCGCTCAAAGAACGCCCCTACATCCTGCCGGCCCTCATGGAAGACGCTCCCACGTTCCGCACCACCATCGAACTGCGCGAGACACCCCAGTCCGTCACCACCCTCAACCCCTCCACCAGCCTGAAACACGAAAACCAGCGCATCGAAGTCATCGTCCATGATGTGCATGAGGTGGTCGTCGTGAAATACTGAACCCCGCTGGCCACGGCCGTCGCCACCGCATCCAGTCTCTTCAAAAGTCAAAAGGGGTCAGGAGGAGATTCATGACAAACAGGGCGTCGACTGCGTGGCATAGAGAGCGGCACCTCGGCCATGGTTATTTGGCCGCTTTGACTTGGGCTAGTGCTTTCATGGTTTTTTATGTTCATTTGAATAAAATTTCTTTGACGTATTCAGGACTGCGCCCATGCTGAGTGTAGACAATGCGCTGTAGAGAACGCGGTTATCTGTCCGCCCTTAATCCGAATGTCTCTCGCCTGCGTTTCTGGGCTTAATCGTTGGGCGAAAAAGAAATATTCCGTGACGCGTAATTACGCTTGCCGTAATCGCCAGCATTAGTATCCTCATCGTGTGATCGAAAGTTTCGGCGATTCAGCGACAGAGAGCATTTACCGAGGCACGCGAGTTCGTGGTTTACCTGAGGACATTCAGGAGAGAGCCCGGCGCAAGTTGCGGATGATTAATCAGGCACGAATCGTTGAGGATTTAAAGGTTCCACCAGGCAATCGACTTGAGCATCTGAAGGGAAATCTGAATGGATTCTGGAGTATTCGAATCAATCAACAATGGAGAGTCATCTTCCGGTGGCAAGATGGCTCAAAGCACGATGTAAAAATTATTGACTACCATTAAGTATATGAGCAGATCCAAATACCTACCATTGATTCATCCAGGTGAAATTTTACTGGAAGAATTCATCAAGCCGATGGGACTGAGTCTTGCATCGGTATCCCGCTCAACTGGCATTCCTCCTTCACGACTAACTGAGATCACGAAGTGTAGAAGGAGTTTGTCGGCAGAGACCGCGTTACGTCTCGCAAAGTTTTTCGGCACTTCTGCCGCATTCTGGATCGGGTTACAATCTGAGCATGACCTTGAAGTAGCCGAAAGATCGATGGGAGACAAAATTAAGCGGGAGGTTGTCTCTATCGCATCAAGCCCGAAATAGCTCATCACAGGCTGAACTTGATTTTTCCTCGATTCTTTACCAACGACACATGATAATCAACAATAATATCGGACGACGCCTGCAGGTTTATATCGGCTTGGCCGCGGGTTCGATTCTGGCGATTGCTTTATGGATGAACTATACAGCAAGTCGCAAACAGTTGATGGAACAAACAGATGCGCGGGCGAGGCTGACGGTCGCGCGCGCAGCACGAGAACTAGATGACTTCATTAAGCGGGTGAGCCTGTTACCTCTGTCGACTGCCACGCGCCAGGAGGTTTTTGGCAAGACACCAGACCCGCAGATGATTGATTATCTCCGCAGCCTACTTGAACGGATCCCGGAAGACGAAGCCTACGGATTGTATATCGCTTATGAAGACATGCGCTACACGGACAAGGGCTCGATGCCATGGATCGATCGAAGAAGCTTCCCGGAAGCAGCGACCCTCCAATACGACTATCATGACCCGAAGCAAGAGTGGTATTTTGGCGCTAAAACCAATCGTAAGATGCATATCACAGAGCCGTTTTTTGATGCGGGCGGATCAGACATCACGATGGTGAGCATAACGCACCCTGTTGTCACGAAAGATAATCATTTTGTCGGTGTGGCTGGTATTGATCTATCGCTTCTCCAAATTCAAAATATCGTTCAAAAAATTGAAAATTCTTTTGTGCGCTTTTTTAATGAATCTGAAACCATTCCGGGATTCGCTTATCTTGTGAGTCGCGAGGGAAACCTCATCACCCACCCCGAAAAAAGCTTAATACTCAGTAAAGATTCGCCTGGGACTAAAGTTTTAGAATTACCCGAGGGTTCTCAGATCAGCAAAGAATCCAACGACGGAGCAGGCGTCGCCATCGTGAACGATAAGAACGGCGATCCTCGTCGGATTTACTGGGAGACTTCGGCCGTAACCGGCTGGAAACTGGTTCTCAACGCTTCGGAAAAAACGCTCCTTCAGCCCGTTCAACGACTGGGAATCAATTCCCTGCTGATCGCGAGCGCTGGTTTACTCGCAATGTTAATGATTGTGGCGTGGATTGCAAATCGCCTATCGCAGCCTATCACACAGCTGACTCAGATCGCGGCGGACATGAAAGAGGGAAATTATGATGCTCGGCAAATCTCTTCCCTCGCCGATCGAACTGACGAATTAGGGGTCTTAGCCCGCCGTTTTGGTCAAATGGCCAACGAGATCGTAAACCGTGAAAAACGCCTGCAAGAGTGGAATAACAATCTCTCTAAAATCGTAGAAGAACGAACAAATGAGTTAGCAATCACCGTATTGGAGGCCAAGCAGGCCAAAGAGGACGCCGAGACGGCCAACCGGACCAAGAGCGCTTTTCTGTCCAACATGAGCCACGAATTACGCACCCCGATGAACGCCATCATAGGCTACAGCGAAATGCTCATCGAAGAAGCTAATGATACGGGCCAGGACGACTTTGTTCCCGATCTCAAAAAGATCCACAGCGCCGGCAAGCACTTACTCGGACTGATTAACGACGTGCTCGACATCTCCAAGATTGAAGCCGGTAAGATGACGCTTTACATCGAGGAAGTTGCCGTTCCATCGCTCGTCACCGAGGTCGCGGCGACCATCCAACCGCTGATCGAGAAAAATCAAAATAAACTGGTCATTGTGTGTCCAGCCGAGATCGAGCCCCTTCGAGCTGACGTGACCAAGGTTCGACAGACTTTGTTCAACCTGCTCAGCAACGCCGCCAAGTTCACCCACGCCGGCACGATTACGCTCACGGTCGCTTACAAACAGGACCAACTGCGAGACTGGATCACTTTTTGCGTAAGCGACACCGGTATTGGCATGACGCCTGATCAGCTAGGAAAACTGTTTCAAGCGTTTGTGCAGGCCGACGCCTCCACGACTCGTAAGTACGGCGGCACTGGGCTGGGTCTGGCGATCAGCCGCAAATTCTGCCAACTCATGGGTGGCGACATCACCGTTGTGAGCGAGGCAGGCCAAGGCACGTCCTTTACGGCCACGATTCCTGCTCGGGTTGAGGATCCGGACATGCCTTTACCCCCCACGGAGGAGTCCCTTTCGATAGACGGCAATCGTCCACTCATACTCGCCATTGACGACGATCCTGCGGTCCTCGATATCCTCAGCCGTAACCTCACCCGTGAGGGTTACGCCGTACGCACCGCCACCAACGGCGAGGAAGGCTTCGCCCTCGCGCGCACTCTCCAGCCGCGGCTCATCACGCTCGATGTCATGATGCCCAGCATGGACGGCTGGTCCGTACTCACGGCCCTCAAAGCGGATCCCACCACTTTCGGGATTCCCGTAGTGATGATTTCGATCGTTGAAGACCGCCAAATGGGCTTCGCTCTCGGAGCAGCCGAATACCTCACCAAGCCCATCGATCGCAATCGCCTCGTGAACATTCTCGCGAAATACGCCGGAGCCGAGGTGCGGCAAACCGCGCTGGTGGTCGACGACTTACCCGACAACCGCGCTTTGCTCGCGGCTCTGCTCGAAGGCGAAGGCTGGAATGTCATCCAGGCCGACAACGGCCATACCGCCCTGCAAGCGATAGACATTCAGCTGCCCTCACTCATTCTGCTCGATTTGATGATGCCCGTGATGGACGGCTTTGAATTCCTGCGGGAACTACGCCAACGCGAGGATGGCCGTTTGATTCCCGTTGTCGTGGTCACCGCCAAGGACCTTTCAACCGACGAAAAAATTCTCCTACGCACCTCCGTTGAAAACGTTATCCAAAAAGGCACCATCAGCCACGAAGACTTGTTAGCCGATATCCGCAATAAGATCAACAGCTTCGCGAAACACTAAATAGGCTGGTGACTTGTCGACTAAGAAACTCCCAGTCACCAACCTCAGTTCTGCATCTTCCCTAGGCGCTTCCCCACTCTTTCAACCCACCCATCCTGCGAAAGAATCCTCATTTTCTTTTTATGTCGGACGCAACACTCAGTCTGTTCAGTTTTCTTCTCTTGATCTTGTCCGTTGAAACAGGATGTCTTATTTGCCGTATCGGCGGTGAGCGCGTCACTTCTGGCACGCGCGACACCGTAAAACAAACTACCGGCATCATTGCCTCGCTGACAGCACTTGTTCTGGGCTTGCTGATTGCAAATGGGCAAGCATCCCTAGAGCGACAGAGTGCTTCAATATCCTCTCTGGTGGCTGGTATAACCAGCCTTGATGAAACACTTCGACATTTTGGATCAGATGCTGATGCCGTGCGCGCCGACCTTCGCGCCTCTGTTGAGCCAATCTTGTTATTGCTTTGGGAACCCAAGGGTGAGGCCGGACTTGATCTGGTGAGTCGCACACGGAACGAATCCTTCATCTTGGGCATACTCGCGCTTTCACCGGATGGGCCCGGGCAGCAGACATTGAAAGATAACGCGCTCTTGCTCGCCAATGAGCTGATTCATGAACGATTCCGGCTGGCTACACTCGAACATGCTGCCTTACCGATCGCCCTGATCGTTACACTACTCATTTGGTCCGCTATTTTGTTTGTTGGCCTAGGCCTTAGTGCAAGCCAAGACTGGTATAGTCGCATGGGACTTTACGGGGCCGCTGGTGCTGCCGCTACAGCCATCTTTCTTGTGGCGGAATACGCATCGCCTTTCAGCGGATTTATTCAGATATCCCGCCGACCTATCGAGGTACTTACAGCGGCCCTTTCAGTGAGTTGATTGCTGCCGTCATAAGAGTTTTTGCAAAAAGGGGGGTAGCAAAAAGGGGTCAGGAGAAGATTCATGACAAAAGGGGCGCAGACGGCGTGGCAGGAGAGCGGCACGCACGGAAGACAGGGGATGGAGTTTCCCCTCTCGAGGGGCTGGGCGATCCAGATCACCGGCATTGAGGTGACAAGAGGCGCCTCTGGCGACTTGACGAGCCGCTGAAATCCCAAAAAACGCGTCGCAGTGAAAGATTGAAAGTGCCTCGATCTGGACTCGAACCAGAAACCAATTGATTAAGAGTCAACTGCTCTACCATTGAGCTATCGAGGCGGGTATCCGCCGTGGGCGGAGGGGAAACGGTGTCGAACATTATCCGGTGTGCAACTGGTTAATCGACGATTTACGCATCGGCACTTGCTGCGGGGTGGCGGCTGCGCTTAATCGGGAGGCGATGAGTTCCGACATGTCACCGCCGCCGCCACCACCGCCACCACCGCCGCCGGCATCCTTTTCATGGCCTGAGGCGCTTCCACCGTCAGGTCCGGGAGCGGCTGGACCGGCTCGATTCTCCAAGGCGGCGGTTGCGAGCCTGATTCTTGGGCTGGCCAGCCTGGTTTGTTCGTGTGGGACCACTCTTCCTGCGCTGATCTGTGGTCTGGTGGGGCTTTCGGCGATTGGCCGGAGCCAGGGTCATTTAAAAGGGCGGGGAGCGGCCATCGGCGGCATGATACTTTCGCTGGTGCTGCCGGTGATCGGAGCTGGACTCTGGTATGCGACGGTGGGACGCCAGATGCAGAACGATCCGCGGTGGCAGGAAGTATTTGGCGCAGGCAAGTCTCTGATGGAGGGATCGATTCAGGGCACGGAGATTTCGGCGGCCTTGCGGGCGCATGCCGACGCCCATCGCGGCCGGCTGCCAGATTCGCTTGGGCAGCTCGTTGAGTCGGGGGCGCTCCCGGCGGAAAGCCTGACTCATCCGGCGGATGGATCCCCCGGATTTTGGGTGTTGACCCAGCCCGGGGCGGTGTGGTCCCAGCTGCCCGCTGGAACGGTGATTGCGCGAGGAGGCCCGGTCACTGTCCGCGGCGAAGCCATGGAAGTGGTGATTTTGACTGATGGCTCCGTCAAACCCCAGGCGGTCGCGCCCCATAACGAAGAGGTCGACGGAGGGGCGGAGGAAAGCCAGCCGGATGCGAGTGCCGTCGAATCGAATCCACCGTCACCGGACGCTCCCTCAGGGCCATAACCCGCAATCCACCCGCGTCCCCCGGATCTGTTTCTCTCAACTCTATGGCTGTCCCCAGCACTCTTGGTCTGATTGCCGGCAGCGGCGTATACCCGCTCACCCTGTTGCGGGCGGCGCGCGCCGCTGGGGTGACCTGCATTGTCGTGGCTGCCTTTGAAAACGAAACCGACCCGGCACTGGCCGCCGAGGCCGACAAGGTCGAGTGGATGCGCGTCGGGCAATTGGGGAGAATGATCCGGTTTTTCCGACAAGCCGGCGTCACCGACGCCATCATGGCCGGCCAGATCGCCCCGAAAAACCTCTTTCATCTGCGCCCCGATTGGCGGGCCCTCCTGCTCCTCGGGAAGCTGAAACTGCGGCACGCCGAAAGCATTTTCGGAGCCATCGCCAACGAACTCGCCCGGGACAACATCACCCTGCTACCGGCCACCACGTTTCTGGAAAACCTCCTGCCTCCGCCCGGATTAGTCTGCGGTCCGACGCCGAACACCAAACAGCTGGCTGACGTCGTTTTTGGTTTTCGCATGGCCAAGGAAATGAGCCGTCTGGATGTCGGCCAGTCGGTCGTCGTCAAACGGGGCACGGTTCTGGCCGTCGAAGCCTTTGAAGGAACAGACGAATGTATAAAGCGCGGCGGTGCGCTGGGCCGGGGCGAAGCCACCCTCGTCAAAGTGAGCAAACCCAATCAGGACTTGCGGTTCGATGTGCCCGTGGTCGGCCCCCGCACCATCAAAACCGCCTTCGAGGCTGGGCTGGCCGTGGTGGCGGTCGAAGCGGGTCGCACGCTGGTACTGGAATGGGAGGAGGTCCGAGGGCTGTGCGAACGCCACCGCATCAGCCTCGTGGCCACCGATGGTCACGAGACAGCGTGAGCCGCCCGTCGGCCAAACCGTCCCCAATACCGGTTGCCCCGCAGTCAAGACGAAGCCAGTGTGTTCCCATCTCCCATGGAAAAAGTCAAAGACACCCAACGCGCCATTGTGCGCCTGAGCTATGACGGTCGGGTGCACAAAACATTTCGCGGCCCGGACGCCGGGAGCCGCTTTGCCAATGAAGTCAAAGTGTTGCGCCACCTCGAAGCACGCGGTTGCCCGTTCGTCCCCCGCCTCCTCGAGGCCGATGAGACCCACTTCAAAATGGTCACCACCAACTGCGGACAAAGAGTCACCCAGCTCGGCGAAGAACGACTCAAATCTCTCTTCGCCGAATTAGAGGAATATGGCGTGCGCCACGATGACCCATACCTGCGCAACGTCACCTACCGGCCAGGCGACGGCCGCTTCTGCCTGATCGATTTTGAATTCGCCACCATCCTCGATGAGTCGGCGCCGCCAGACCACCCGAGCCACTGAAAATCCAAACCTCCGCACCGAACCAATCCACGACCGCGTCCGCGTCCGGTCCTGACTCATGACCGGCCCCATGACCGGACTCGCACCCGCCGCACCCAGAATTTTCTTCCTCGTCACTGGAACCGCCGTGGCTATGGATGCTTCTTGATTCCTATGATCGATCCTGCGGCCACCCCGACGCCCGAGCCTGACTCGCCCGCCCATCTCCGCTGGACGGCCCAGACGGATGTCGGCCGCGTCCGAAAGAACAACGAAGACGCCTTTGTGGCACTGACCTTTGATGCTGAAGGAGTGAGACGCTTAGGAAAAGTGGGTGACGGCTCATTGGTTCAGGGCGACTATCTTTTTGCGGTGAGCGACGGGATGGGGGGCGCGAAATCGGGTGAATTTGCCAGCCGGATTGCGGTCGACCAGATCACTCGTTTGCTACCGCGTCACTACCGGCAAAGTGCCATCGGACTGGCGACGAGTTTTGGCGACATTCTCAGTGAAGTTTTTACTCGCACGCATGCGGAGATGCACAAGCTGGGGGCAAGCTACGAAGAATGCCGGGGCATGGGGGCGACGTTGACGCTGGCCTGGCTCAAGCCGGGCTGGTTGTATTTTGCGCACATTGGCGACTCACGGCTTTATTACCGACCTCGTGCGGACGGCACTCTGAGGCAGCTCTCGCATGATGACACGCATGTCGGCTGGCTCCGCCGGCAGGGGAAAATCAATGAACGCGAACAACGCACTCATCCACGCCGAAATGTTTTAAACAAGGTTCTGGGCGCTGGCCATCAATTCGTAGAGCCGCAACTGGGAGCTGTCGGATGTGAAGCGGGTGACCGGTTTCTTCTTTGTTCGGACGGCCTGGTCGATGGATTCTGGGATCATGCGCTGGCCGACCGCATGGCCTCCATGAATCTCGAGGCCGGACCGCTCGTGGCTGAAGCCGTCGCCGAGTCCGGGCGTGACAATACGACCGCCGTGGTCATTGAAATCGGGGCCTGACCAAAGGGACCGTCCGCTCCGGCATGAGGGGCGCCCTGACAGGGAAACGGGTAATTTACCCTGAGGCCAGCCTTGCCAGAAATTTCGATACCGCCTATACTGCTCACCTAAACAGATGAAGCAAGCCTGCCTGAGCATCGTGGCGGTCATGTCCCTACTGGGCAGCACACAGAGGTGGGCCGCCGCAGCGGACGCGCTACCGCCCCCCTCTCCTCCACCTCCATCACTTCCTAGCATCGAGGAATTCAAGGAACGGGAGCTGCGCATCAAGACCGTCGTCAGCCGCGTCCTACCAGCTGTGGTGGCCATTACCAGCGACACGCCGATCGGCACCGGCAGCGGGGTCATCATCAATGAAGAAGGTCTCATCTTGACAGCCGCTCATGTGACCGATGCCATCACGGAGAACGGCAAACGCAAAGAAGTCGTCGTCGTCCTCCCCGACGGACAGCGCGCCCGCGGCGAAGTCTTGGGGGCCAACCGCACCTGCGACGCGGCCATGGTGCGGATCATCGAGCCAGCGCTGAAAGAATGGCCGTGTGTCGAGATCGGTACCTCCGATGATGTGGCTAAAGGATCATGGGTGGTCGCCCTCGGCCAGCCCGGTGGATTCGAAGACGACCGCAGCCCGCCCGTGCGCGTCGGCCGCGTCTGGGGACGGGATAATTTTGGCGCGTTTTTCACTGACTGCACCTTGATCGGCGGCGACTCAGGCGGTCCGCTTTTTGATCTCGAAGGAAAACTGATCGGCATCCACAGTTCCATCGGCGGCCCACTCACCGTCAACCGCCACATTGGCATCGACAACTTTCACACCGACTGGGCCAGGATGCTCAAGGGTGAGTCATGGGGCGAGCTGATTCTCGGCGATGTCGATCCAAAGCGCCCGGTGATGGGGGCGGAACTGGACCGTGAAAGAGCGCCCGGCGTGACCATTCGCAGCGTGGTAGCGCAGGGTCCCGCGGCCATGGCAGGCCTGCAACCAGGTGATGTCATCACCCACTTCGGGGGCGTCGCGCTGGCCAATCACCTGAGTTTTATCCGCTTGATCAGCCGCCAGCAACCCGGTGATCAGGTTCAACTGCGAATCGTCCGGGAGGGCGCCCCGTCGACCGATGTCCAGATTTCGCTGCTTTCCCGTCAGACGTTGCGTCAACTCGACATGCGGCTGACCGCTCCCGCGCCACCCAAAATCTGGCTGGGGATCGATGTGGAAGACGCGCCTTCCGGCCCCGGGGCCATCATTCAGGAGGTGGCGCCGGACAGCCCTGCCGCTCGGGCCGGCTTGCAAACCGGAGACGAATTAACATCCCTTGATGGCACACCCCTCGGCGGAGCCCTTGGACTGGCCAAATCACTGGCCCCGCTCGAGCCCGGAGCTGTCGTTTCATTCAAACTGCGCCGCGGGGGAGCCGAGATCGAGACCAGCGTCACTCTGACCGCCCCGCTACCACCCACTCCCGCACCCACTCCCGATTCCACTCCCAGCCCCACCACTCCATGATTCGTTTCTGCGTTTTGAGGCCCTCTTCTGCCGTATTTACGGCCGCCGCCGCTTTGGCATCGGTTTTCGTCGCATCCGCTGATGTGCCGGAAATCGTCACCGAGAGGACTGGCTCCATGAAATTTGATCGCACCTATGGTCGCGAACAAAACTCTATCAAAAACACGCTGACCCCGGTGGTGGCCGCCGCTGCCCAGGCCACTCACCGCGTCTTTGCCGATGGCTCCCATGCGGCGCTCGCGACCGCGGTGCACGGCGAAGGATGGCTGTTAACCAAAGCCAGTGAGATCGCTTCAAAAGGGAAGCTAGAAATTGAATGCGCCGGGGGGCTGCGCCTCCCGGCCAGCGTCATGGACCGTCTCGATGCCTATGATCTTGCTCTTCTGAAGGTGGAAGCCACCGGCTTAAAACCGGTGGTGTGGAGCGATCAGCCCGTGCCCACGCCGGGCAGTTTCCTTGCCGCCCCCTCCCCGAGCGAAGGTGTGGCGGCTGTGGGCGTGGCCAGCGTTGGCCCCCGCAATCTCTACGAGAGACCCAAGGGCTATCTGGGAGTGCAACTGCGGCGCAGAGATTCGACCGCCGCCATCATCGATGAAGTCTTTAGCGGAGGAGCCGCCGAGCGCGCCGGCCTGAAACCCGACGATGTCATTCTTTCGGTGGAAGCGGTGGGGGTCGGAAATTCCGATGCGTTGATCGGCGAGATCAGCAAACGCCGACCCGGAGAGGACGTAAAAATGAAAATACGCCGCGGCACGGAGGAACTCGACCTGACGGTGACTCTCATGGATCGACGTGATTTCATGGCCCATTTCAGTCATGGGGACGACCCGATGGTCTTGATGAGTGGCCGGCTGAGCCGTCATCGCCGCGGTTTTTTCCATGTGTTTCAACACGATCTAGTGCTGGCCCCGGAAGAATGCGGCGGTCCGCTCGTTGATTTGAATGGACAGGTGGTGGGGTTGGACATCGCGCGCTCCGGCCGCGTGGAAAGCTTGGCCATTCCGGCGGCTGACTTGAAATTACTTCTGGCCGGAGTCACCACCGGCAAGTTCACCCTGCCCAATCTTGAGAGCCTCCGCGAAGACCTGAAAAAAGCGGATCTGGCCATCCTCGCGGCGCAACAAGCCCGCATCCAAGCGGAAAAAACGCTGCAACGCGCCCACCAACTCCACGCCACCGTGCCCGAACGGAACACCAGCACTACCGCCTCCGCTGCCGCCGCTGAGACTCCTCCCGCCCCCCAGGCTGCCCCCGAGACCACTCTCCCGCCATCCAACCCTTCATCCGACCCGCAGCCAACGGCTATGCCATAATTCCGCTCCTCCCCCTGAGGAGGACAGATGACAGCTGGAGCCATCGACTCAACTCACGGCCCAGAGGCGCCGACATCCAACCGCAGATCCTTGGCCACACCCCAACTTTAGGCGAAAAAATCAAGCTCATGGGCAAACTCGGTGGCTGGATCGAGCGCGGCGGTAAGTCGACAACTCCACCAGGGGTGGAAACACTGTGGGAGGGCCTCAAGCGCCTCCATGACATGTCCTTGGTTTGGCACATCCGCGACCAATGACTTGTGTGTAACAACGAGGGCGATGCCCTGGGCTGGTATGCCTTGCCACTTGAGCGAATGGGACGATGGCGTTTCCAATGCGGCGTTTGATCGATGTGGCCCGAAGGCCAAGTGTGTAAACCGGGGCCAGCGTACCCGGCTACAGTGGCGGCTTTGCCGCCTGCAGGGTGATTTCATATCTGGATTCTGAAGCAACGCCGCATCGTCGCGTGCCTCCGACCTCCATCCCCCCACACCCTGCGGTGTTCCTTCAGAACATCTCTCTAGTGTAAAGCAGGGTTTGCTGGTGAAGGCTTTTGAATACGCAACTCATTGACCATTCGATGATTGAACCCAACACGAGGCCACACAAAACCGAACAAGTCCACAGTAAAAGTGTCGTTACTGTGCCACCACCCGCCATTTCCAGTTGATCACGTTCAGGCCGTCGTCATGATCGACGCATGGCCACGACATTCAGCAAACGAGACAGCCGGTACTGGCATCAGCGCATTTTCAAGCAAACCCAAGCGAACGGACAGACCGACGCCTGCTGGTCAATGCGCCTCGCCATCGGTGGCAAGCGCCGCCAGCTCTCTCTCGACAGCGGCAATAAGCAGACCGCCGCAGAACGTGCCGCCGCCTTCTACTCATCGGCCAGGGATGAAGGCTGGGATGCCGCTGTGAGCGCGTTTGGCACTCGCCGCAAGCCAACACCGCCACCACCAGCAAGTGCGACTGTGGGCGCGATAATCAAGATTATTGAAGAGCGAGGCACTCACCTCCGGCAATCGACCAAGATCAGGATTTATTCAGCGCTACGCGTCGTCGCAGCATCAGCGGCGGGGATTGAAGAATACAACACGCGGGCGACGAATGAGGCAAAGTCCGCCCGTCGTAACGCTATCGACAAGATCGACTTGGCATCAGTCACTTCGGACTTGGTGCGCCGATGGCAGCGGGAATTTATCTCCGTATCGGATGATGATGATTTGAAGGCCGCAACCAAGAAGCGGAGCGCTGACGGTACGCTTTCAGCATTCAGCCGCGCATGGACCGCGGCACTTGCCGTTCACTATGCTGACGCAGGATTGGTCATGCCGCCGAACCCAAGTAAAGGCGTTAAGCGGTTTCGATTGCCAACTCCGCGATACAAGAGTGATGTGGATGTGGGCGCCTTGCTCAGTGATGCCAAAACCGAGCTTCCGCCCGATGGTTACAAGACGATCATCTTGGCAGTACAATTCGGACTCCGCCGGGCCGAGATCGACAGGCTTAGATGGTCGCATATTGACCTAGTAGCAGGCCGGATTTCCGTGCAAAGTACCGAGCAAGGAGCAGTCAAAACTGGCGCATCTGAGCGCGTTCTGGCCATCGCACCCGGCATGATCGACGTGTTGACCGAGTGGCGGGCGGGCGTGGATGATGGCTTCGTCATCGCACCATTGGCTCCACTGCGCAAAAAGAAATGGTCAGGATACCGCGCTGATGTGGCATTTGAAAAAGTCTTGAAATGGCTTCGTGGAAAAGGCTGGGATTGCCACCACCCGATCCACAAGAACCGGAAAGAATTTGGCTCCATGATCCATCAGCACTTCGGTGTTTTTGAGACCAGCGAGGCACTGGGCCACCGTGATATACGGGTGACCGCCTCCACGTATATTTCCTCAAAAAGGGCGATTCACTTGGAGATGCCGGAATAAATCCGCTTAACGACTCCCCCAATGGGGGATAGCATCGTCAAGTCACTATCTTCATCCTTCCTCCCGGTGAATGTAGAACGCTTGTGATCAGCTAGTTATGGCGAAATATGTCCGCAAGTTGCAAGAGAAATCTTGAGGGAAGATTTCCGCGTTTGCGCCTTGCCACTGTTTGACTGTGTGGGATGGGTGAACCTCAAGCGGACGAAATACATCCTCCGCAGACCCAAGCAATTCGCATGAAAAGCCAGTCATACAAAACCCAAGCGCCAGTCGCGCAACTCCTCACCGACGCACAACTACAGACCCGCTGGCAACGAACAGATGTCACGCTTTGGCGCCTTCGCAAAGCGGGAGCGTTACCATACGTACAAGTGGGACGGCATCCACGCTATCGCATGAGCGACATCCTCAGCATCGAAGAAAACGGTGTTCCTTGCTCGACACGCATTCGTCCAGGCACCTGCTAACCCACCCAAAAAAAAGAGCCGCCGCCTCCGCGAGCGAAGACGACAGCCAGCCTTTGGGGCGATTAGAGACCGAACCCTTAGGCTGGTTTTGCGATTTTGCAAGAGAGCGGTGGTGGCTCATCCACCACATGATTTCCAATAATCTGGGCGAGCGCATCAGTGCCGCCAAGGAACGCGTGAGCATCGCCGACGCATGGCGAAGACTCAATCTGCCCGATCCTCCACGAGCCGGAAACGCAGTCACCCGCCCACCAGACCGGGAGGACAAAAGCCAGTGCTTCTCAATCTTCATGGCCAAGGACGGATGGAAATTCAAAGATCACAAAACACACGCCACCGGTGACGTGATTGATTTTGTCGAACTCGTCGTCAAGGAGGGCCGACCGGCCGCGATCCAGACCGTGTTGCAGTGGGCCGGTGACGATGCGCCGCTGAGTGGGCATGGCTCATCATCGCCTCCGCCTCCGCAAGTCACCGCCTCCCCGGGGAAGACACGAATCATCAGCGATGAGCGCGCAAGAGACATCCGCCGGTTTGAGCGATCAAGATGGCCCGCATTCCACGATCCGACTCCGCAAGACATCGAACAAATTGCCAGCGTGCGAAAGCTCGACCCGTGCGCCGTCCGCGCCATCGACGCGGCCGGACTTCTAAAGGTGGCAGACCACGACGGACAGCGCGTGTTTGTGATTCGTGAAGGATTATTCGCGCAATGGCGACCGCTTAGTGGCGAGCCGTGCGATGGCGGGCACAAGGCGTTGAACTTCCTAGGCAGCGAAGGCGCTTTCGTCGGTGCTTGTTTGCTTGGAAGCGACCCGCAACCGGTCCTACTTGTCGAAGGTTGCGTCGGACTTCTCGAAGCGGCCGCGCTAATCGGATTCGCCGAGGCAGGATGGAATTGGACGACGTTGGCCGCCGTCTCATCAGGCAGTAAATTCTCCGCCGCACCTGACCTGCTGGCCAAGCTGGCCGGCCGATTGGTGCGCGTTGTTCCAGACAAAGGTATAGCAGGCGCAAAAGGTGCCGCCTCATGGTGCGCCGACCTCCACGCGGCCGGTGCATCAGTTAAACTCTTTCGCCTACCGACGGGACATAAGGACCTCGGAGACATCGCCCGCAACCCCTCCAGTCACGCCAGTTTGATTTCAAAACTTTTCGCATTTTAACGTCATGCCTTCTTTCACAACTTTAGTCACGGACAAGCCACAACGCCGGGCGCCAAAGAAGCCGCCGACCATGATCATACCGCCTCCACCGGAAACGATACCGGACGACGGTTTGGACGAGGATTACTCACCGCCGCCACCACCCACCGAGACGGCCGCCGACTTGGCTTCACAATGCCCGTCTGGCTCGCCGCCGACATCATCAGGCGCATCCACCGACCGCGCGACCATCACGCCTCCAGCGCGATCCTCGAAGCAGGAAAGTAAACGCCCACCGCTTCCTGATTGGGTGAGCGGCGCCACACTCAATGAAACCGAACCGGTTCTACCCGAAGAGCTGGTCAGTGGCGTTCTCCACAAGGGCGCGAAAATGGTGATTGGCGGTGGTTCCAAAACCGGCAAAACTTGGCTGTTGATTGATCTGGCGTTGAGCGTCTCTAGCG
>CAJBME010000135.1 GCA_903954065.1 uncultured bacterium | reverse complement strand
GAGTGCGGGTACACCATGGTTTCAGCGCGGCGATACTGAAAGGACTGATAGGGATCCACCAAGGCGAGGTCTCGTCGCCCATGAAGTACGGGATATCGACGGACACGCTGCTGCGATACCTGGCCTTCCTAGCGGACCAAAACGACGCGGGCATCTCGCTCACAACGATACGCCTCGGAGACCAGACGCTGCCATTTGAGGGGACTCTCACCATCGACACGGCTCGGGGTGCTATCACACTCATCACACAAAAGGGCAGACTAGTAGCAATCCTCTTCGCGGACGACCTCTTCATGATCGCGCAAAGCACGGAGAAACTGCAGCTGCTGCTCAATGGAGGCTGCATGTTCTATACAGCGGCCTCGGCTGCGCTCTGCGCCCCCAAGTCGAAGTGGTCCACGAATATACAGGTAACGGAATGGGAACTGCATATCGGCCCTTTCCACGACGAGCAGCAAGCGGCTGCATGTGCGGCTCAATGCAGAGGGTGGCGGAGACGGATAGAAGATGCCCGCATCCCTAGCGTCGAGAAGGTACATCATCGTGCGACGTGGGTGAAGATCAAGGGGGACATCACCTTTCTGGTAAGGTCGGGCATCCAGTGCCAGTGGGGGGAGGCGACCAGACCGTCACTGCGGCAGGCGTCGTCACTAGAGCAGCACCTGAGGGATTGGACCGCGGGGATCGGGCTTGAGGAGGTGCAGATGAAAGTATGCTGTGAACCGCTCTACATCGTTGACCCCAAGTCAGGAGAGAAGGGATATCTCGAATACGTGCCGCCATACCGCCCAATCAAGTACCTCGGCTACCTCATCTGCGCGGACCTGAACTGGAGACCGGCCCTCGAAGCAGTACACGCCAAACTGGATAAGCTGCTGAGACAAGTGCGGCGAGGCACTGCAAGCAACTGGGCCTCCCAAGGGATCTGTTCCTACAGGCGTGTAATAGCAAAATTGGCGGCATGCTAGGCTACTACTTGGTGGGCATCCCGACCAGCGAGGGAGAGATGACCAACATCAACAACAAGGTGGCGCAGGCCTGCACGCCCAGCAAAGCCCTCAGTGTCCACCAACTCCGTATGCTACCACCAGTAGGACTCGGGGTCATGGACGTGGAATTGGACATCGCCCAGCGACGCATCAAGATGGCCACCGACACGCTTCACTCGAACGATGTTGAAGGATCGGCGCTCAGATGGTGCCTAAGAGTGCTACAACTAGTGCACCAAGTCCCGCACTTCTGGTGGAGCGACCCGCGCGTGGCAAGGACGGGAACGAACAGAGGCTTTGTGGAAGGGGTCACACAGTCATTGAAGGTGATGGAGCTAGCGATCCTATGCACCACGGGTTGGTTCGATAGACCCCCAGCGGACTCCACTCTCTGGGAAAGAGGCTTCAAACCTGACACGCCAGAGCGGGACATGCTGCTCATTGCAAAGAGGGCGCGGACTCACAGGGTGTACACGCTCATGGACCTAGAGAGTAAGCGACACCTCTTCAGGGACTTTGAAGAACACAGGGATTACCAAGCACGGGAACACGTGCTGCCAACCGACCCGGGACCGCTCTTCACATTGGTCAGAAAGAGATTGAACGAACCAGTGAACCTACCACCGGACACCTCGATGTCGGATGGCTCAGGCCAGCCCCACACGACGGCAGCACAGGTGGATGGG
>CAJBME010000134.1 GCA_903954065.1 uncultured bacterium | reverse complement strand
TCCTGCTGTGCGCTCACTGAGTGGTCAACTCCCGAGCTTGACACACGAAGCGACGTGAGCCAACTATTGGTGTGCGTGCGCTGTGATGTGACAGGGACTCAGGGATCCGGGATCCCGGCAGGGATCGGGGCAGACTCTGGAAAGTTCAGACTCTGGACCGGGATTCCGGGGATCCGGGACTGCCGGCGGGTGTTCCGCTCGGGAGGTACTCCGGGTGTTCACACGGGGTACTCAAAAAAAAATCTGCACTGGCATGCACCGGGATTTCGATCCTTGGGAGTTTTTCGAGAATGTCGAGGTGAATGCGAAGAAGAAGAAGCGGAGCAGGTGCAGCCTCTGCGGCGAGCAGTGGTGGGGCATCGGCGTTCATCTCATTGCACATTGGCTTCGACCCAGGACGGGAGGTCCAGAAGAAGTATGGCAAATGTACGAAGATCAACGACCCGGCCGATTCCGTTTGGCGGGAGAAGTGCGCGGTGTTCCACGCGAACACGATGCGCGTGAAGGACGCGAAGAAGGCCGCCAAGTTCGATCACGCAGCAGTCGGGTGAGGACGCGACATTCCGACAGGGCGGCGTGGACGTGGAGTCTGCTCGTTCGGCGGGATTGATCCCGCCCGTCAAGAACGCCCTCGTGAGGGCTTTCGCCAATCATAAAACGCTGGCCCCGAAGAAGACCATCGACACCGCAAGTCGGACCCTCAACGCTCGTCCAGGCTTCCCCTGCGATGGTGTCAACCGTGAGCCTCACCGTAAAGAAGCAGCTGGACGACAAGTGGGCTGCAGCTTTCTACGAGTGTGGAATCCCGTTGGAAGTTGCAAGTTCACAAGCGCTCTGCGATGCAGCTGAAGACACGGCTCGGCTGGTGCGCATGCCCGACAATAGGTTTGCCTTGGTTCTGACGGGTTTTGGTGCAGGGAAGGTCGGTGCAAGGCGGCTGCACGAACCCAAACCGGAAACAGACTTGGTGGCGATCTCCTCGACGATGCGGACTCGAGCGAGCAAGTCAGCCTCAAAGGTGCGCTGCACCTACTCGCTAAGCTGGCAAGACCGGCACGCTCGTATCTGATGGGCGCAGGCGCTGTGCCAAGCGGCCGATGTGGAATTGCCTCGTGCACACGTCGATGGGTGTCTTTCTCATCGAAATCTGCGACGCCTCTTGGAGAAGGACGCGGATGCCTGCCTGGTGGGGCGACTCGGGCGCGAGCAAGAAGGTGCTACACGATTTCGCTGCTCGTGTCACAAGCCAGCCGATCTACATCGGCGCAGCAGAGCGATGTTGGAAGGCGTACGCGCCATTCACTGTCCAAAGCGGAACCGCCTTGGGCCGGAGCGGGATCCGAAACTGGTCCGAGTGCACTATAACCTTCGTCTGCGCCGCAAGCGAAGTAATCCGGATTTTGAAGACGTGCATCTGGCCGCAATGACAATTGATCCGATCGACGAAGCAGCAGATGACCTCATTGTGGAAGATGACTCGGACTCAGATTACTAGTAGGAAACTGAAAGCCGGCAGCCGAAGCGCCGGCCATAATCCGGGCCATTGTCCCTCCGTCGCTTTGTTGACTCGAGGCGGGCAGGGGGGTTCCGCTCAACTCGGAGAGTCGGAGTCACCGTCACTAGCCTCAGTCGCGGTCTGACATTCCATCCCCCCTGGGCCTCAGTGGGACAGTGGGCGCCGGGTGCGGTGGCTCACTGAGGGTGCCAGGGACTGTCAGGGACTATGGTCAGGGACTAGGGATCAGGGGCCAGCTCCTGGATTGGCCCGGCCAGGGGCCAGTCCCTGGTCCCTGGTGCATCACAGCACTGGCAGGCTGCCAGTGCCGCACTCACCGAGGGGTCGGGCCACGGCACGGGGCGAATTTCCGTTACACTAAAACCAGTATCTGAGGTTCGGAGTATAGGGTCGGCGCGAAAAAAGCTTTAACGGTGCCGCCTCGGCGCGCACATGCACGGGCCGAGTTGGTCGGGGAGGTC
>CAJBME010000133.1 GCA_903954065.1 uncultured bacterium | reverse complement strand
CCTCACCAACACCGGCACCAAGGAATGCGACCTGCGCGGTTTCCCTGGGGTCTCACTCGTTGACGCGACCGGAAAGCAGATCGGTCAGCCGGCATCTCGTGAGGGTTCTGAAGGGGCAACGGTGATGATTCAACCCGGCGCATTCGCAAGTGCAACTTTGCATACAAGCGCAGCAGGAATGGGCGCTCAATGCGATCCAACCTCCGCACAGTTGCGCGTGTACCCGCCAGATAACACCGAATCACTCGTGATCGCCGCCGCCTACAGCGCTTGCGGCGGGTTTCGGGTGACGACGCTTGTCTCTGGTTCTGCCGGTAACTGATAGGGAAGAAATGACTACCAACGAGGCCAACGGCACCTACCCGGGATTCCCAGGGAAAGTCGGAACAGTCTTTGCGACCTCAGAGTCGTGGTGGCCGGATCGGCCCAGCGCTCCAGAAGGTGCGCCCAATGTCGTCGTCATCCTTTGCGACGATCTTGGATACGCCGATACCGCTCCATACGGCAGCGAGATCGCAACGCCCAACATCGACCGTCTCGCAAGGGGCGGACTTCAGTACACCGATTTCCACTCAACGCCTATGTGTTCGCCCACTCGCGCAGCGCTTCTCACTGGAATGAATCCACATGCCGCAGGCGTCGGCACCGTGGCGCACTCTGATCCTGGGTTCCCGGGCTACGCCATGGAGCTTGCAGAAGATGTCATCACTCTTCCTGAAACTCTGCGAGCGAACGGCTACGCCACCTACATGGTCGGCAAGTGGCATCTCGCAAAAGATTCTGATCAGTCCGATGCGGGTCCTCGTCATTCATGGCCCTGCCAGCGCGGCTTCGATCAGTTCTACGGATTCCTCGATGGCTTTACCAATTTGCATCAGCCCCACCGCTTGGTTCGCGACAACACCCCGGTGGAAACCGATACCTACCCCGACGGCTATTACTTCACCGACGACATCACCGATGAAGCAATCGCCATGGTGCGCGCGGGCAAGGCTTCTGCACCAAAGCAACCCTTCTTCCTGTACATCGCTCACGGAGCCATCCACGCTCCGCTCCACGCGAAAGCCGCCGACATCGCTGCGCAAACGGGCAACTACAACGAAGGTTGGGATGAACTTCGCCTACGACGTTTCGCGCGCCAAAGGGAGCTCAATGTCGTCGGCGAAGACATTGAGCTCGCGCCGCGAAATACGGAACTGAACAACGATGTAGATCCCTGGGATGAATTGACTGACACCCAGAAGGCGCTCTATTCGCGCTACATGGAAGTCTTCGCCGCCATGGTCACAAACGTTGACGAAAACACTGGCCGTCTTCTCGATGCTCTCGACGACATGGGCGAGCTTGACAACACGATCGTCATTTTCACTTCCGACAATGGCGCTTCGCGAGAAGGCGAGATGGTTGGAACCAGCGCGTACATGGTGCACCTCACCGCTGGCGACGACATCATGAGTGGCTGGACCGGTTGGGGGCGGGGCCCGCCATGCGATACCGGGTGAGGACTCCACCGGGCCGGGCTCGGACCGGAGGAGTGGAACGGTAACCTTAGTCACGGGTGCATATGTTTGTGCCGTTGAGCCTCGCGGAGGCGAAGCGGTCAATGCTGCAAAATATGACGAATTGCATTGAAATGGTCGGTCCAGCATCAAAAAGACAATTGCCCAGAATATCTGGGG
>CAJBME010000132.1 GCA_903954065.1 uncultured bacterium | reverse complement strand
TGCAGTACACGAACGCTCTTTTTCGAATCCAAACACCACGCCCCTACTCAAAAAGACGTTCGGAGAGGCGTTCGGCGCCGCGACCGGGGTCAGCGACCCGCGGCTACAAAAGATCCGAATACGAAACAACGGCGCAGGCGGCGGCGCCGCCGCTGTAGCCGGGTACGCTGGCCCCGGTTTCCACACCTGGCCTGCGGGCCACATCCGGGATGTCCTCCGGCGAGGTGACTGGCGGGCGCTCGCGGTTATTCTTTAAGCGCGTGCGCTTCGGGTTTGACGCCTTTGATGAACTTGTTGAACCCGAACCCGGTCGGTTTGAATTCTCCGACGGGGGTGACATCGGCTTGAGCGGGCACGGTCAAGCCGGTCATTTTGTAGACGGCATTGACGAGCAGGCGCCGGAGCCCGGCACTTTCCAAATCGGTGGCGGCACCGAGGGTGGTGTTGAAGATTTGGTTGGTTTTGCCTGATTCATTTTTGAATTCACGGGTCCAAGCGACCGGCATCATCGGGTTATTTTTCGGGCCGTTGACGGGCGGGTCGGTTGGTTTCATACCGGCGATCACCTGACCGAGGAGAAGAACGGTGGCATCCGACGGAAGGTTTTTGATGCCATAGACGTCGGTCGGGCCCCAGACGTCGCTCACGCCTTGCAGCAGCGGATTTTTCTCTGCTCCGGGAGCGATCAGACCGCGGGTTGATTCAGAGCCGTGATCGCCATGGTGGTTGATCCATGTTTCGCCGAGCACGTGTTGGCCGAAGCCCCCGGTCCATGGGGCTGGGGCCTGCCAGTCCCACTTGGCGAACGGGCTGTCTGCTTCCTTGATGTTGAAGGCATGGGTGGACGTGCGCAGACCGATGACGGGTTTGCCAGCGGCAAAATAATCGGCAAAGTGTTTCAGGTCAGCGGCGGTCGGATTCCGGAAACGCCAGAGCATGACCACACAGTCAGCATCCTTGAGGGCTTCCATGCCGGGCAGATTGGTTTGATTGTTGGGGTCAATCTCTCCGGTTTTGGGATCAATCGGGAAAACCACTGTGGCTTTGAAGCCGTGGCGCTGCGAGAGCAACTTGCCCAACATGGGCAGACCTTCTTCTGAACGGTATTCTTCGTCACCGGCGAGGAGAACGACGTGTTTGCCCTGACCGGGGCCGTCTTTCGGCATGTAGACGACTTGAGCGGTGGCTGCGAGAGGCAGGCCCAACATAACAACGGCGGCAAGAGAAAGCAGGCGGGGGATGTACATGGTGGCACAATATGACCCGTCCCGGCCGTCTGCCAAGCAGAAGAGAAGGGGAACCGCGCGGTTCGCGCGGCCGAAGGAGGTGGGTGCGCCGACTGGGTGCTGATCGTCTAGGGGCTGACCGGGGCCGGGCAGCGCCCAAGTCCGGCCATGTTCGGCCCGCGGGTTGGATTAATGGATGCCGGGGATGAGGCGTCGGATGAACGGAGAAAGGGCGAGCAGGATGAGGCCGCCGCTGCCGGCGATGATGGCCACGTGCATGAACTGGGCGGGCATGCCTGCGGCATTTTCACTGCTCATGCCACTGGCGAGCAGGCCGGCCAGCAGGTTCCCGAGGGAGGTGGCGAGAAACCAGATGCCCATCGTCTGGCTGGCCAGGCGGGTGGGGGCCAGTTTGGTGACGGCGCTCAGTCCGACCGGGCTGAGGAATAATTCACCGATGGTGTGCAGCAGGTAGGTGGTGCACAGCCAGAGGCCGGTGACCCGGCCGGCGGAGAGGGCGGAGCGGGCCGCAAAGTGCATGACGACAAACCCGGCGGCGAGCAAGAGCAGGCCAGCGGCAAATTTACCGGCCAGCGACGGCAGTGAGCCGCGGCGGGCCAGTCCCAGCCACATGGCGGAGACCGGTAGGGCCAGCATCAGGATCAAGAGGGCGTTGATGGATTGAAACCATCCGGCCGGCACCTCAAACCCGAGGACCGTGCGGTTGGTATAGCGCTCGGCAAATAGGTTCATCACCGATCCAACCTGTTCAAAACCAGACCAGAACAGGGCAGAGGCCAGAAAAAGTATGGCCACGACAGACAGACGTTTTTTTTCCACGGTGGTCAACCGAGCCAGAAGGAAAGCCCACGCAAACCAGAGGACTGCGACGGCGACGATGGCGACCGTGGCCCCTTTGGCGAGGGCGATCGGGCGGATGACAATGACCCCAGCAAAGGCGAGGCCAGTGACAACGGCGAGGGCTACGAGCGCGGCCCCAATGAATCCCCAATCACGACCTGGCGTGAGGCTGGGCGCCGGAGGGTGAAGCCCCGCCTCACCCAAATGATGCCGCGTCAAACAATATTGAACAACCCCCAGAACCATGCCTACCCCCGAGGCCGCAAATCCATAGTGCCAGTTTAGTTTTTCCCCTAGCAGGCCGCAGACAATCGGGCCAATGAAGGCGCCCAGATTGACCCCCATGTAAAACAAGGTGAAGCCGGCATCGCGGCGGGCGCCTCCCTCTGGATAAAGCGTGCCCACGAGCGCGCTGGCATTGGGTTTCAGCAGGGAGGTGCCGAGTATCACTAGCAACAGACCAGCAAAAAATGCTCGGGTGTCAGGCACCGCGAGCACGAAATGCCCGAGGGCAATGATGCACCCGCCAAACAGAACGGCGCGCTGCGGTCCGATCAGGCGGTCCGAAATCCAGCCGCCCGGCAACGCCACCAGATAAACCGCACAGGTGTAGAGACCATAGATGGCTCCGGCCGTCGCATCATCCAGCCCTAGTCCGCCGCGAGCCAGTTCGGCCGTCATGTAAAGAATCAACAGCGCCCGCATGCCATAATAACTCATGCGCTCCCACATCTCAGTAAAATAAAGGGTGTAGATCCCGCGAGGATGCGGGCTGTTGAGGGGCTGATCAGTAAGGGCAGACATAGTGGCAATTCTCCAGATGGCGCTCCCGACCAGACTCCACGGCCCGTATCAAGGAAACGACTGGAGGGGACATAGCGATGGATTTCCACTTGTCCATCACCGGTCTTCACTCCGAAGCTTCGCATGTCTATGTCGTAAGCGAAGGAGGAGCAGAAGCTCCCACCGAGACCACTCCCTCAAAATTCCCGTGAATTAAGGTAATAAAGTGGTGGCTTGGGACGGAATCGAACCGCCGACACGAGGATTTTCAATCCTCTGCTCTACCGACTGAGCTACCAAGCCATATAAGCGGTACGGCGAAAACCGTGCGCGCGGGGAGAGAGCCAATAAACCCGGATGCGCGGATGGCAACGGAAAAATTTGGATTTTCGAGAATCTTTCAAGAATCATCCGTCATTTACAAGTGCCGATGGGGTTTAGTGAGCGGGGGTGAGAGTTCCTTGATGGACGCGGTAGAGGTATTCCGGTTGAAATCCGGAGGAGGCCCATTCGAGATGGGTGGTGGTGATGAGTTGTTGGGAGCCCGGGGGCAGGGCGCGGAGAAGTGCATTGCGACGCCGCGGGTCGAGTTCTCCGAAGATGTCATCGAGGAGGAGGATGGGGGGCCGGCCGTGGAGGGAGTGGAGCAGGCGGGCTTGGGCGAGTTTGAGGGCGAGGGCGAGGGTGCGTTGTTGTCCTTCAGAGGCGAAGGCGGCGGCGGGGCGGTTGTTGAGGACGAGGGGAACGTCGTCGCGGTGGGGGCCGACCAGCGTGAGTCGGCGTCGAGTTTCCTCCGGGTGGCTGGCGGCCAGGGCGGCGGCGAAGTCGGTGGTGGCGCTCCCCTGATAGGAAATCTCGAGAGATTCGGCGGGGTTTTCGCTGATTTCGCAATGGGCGGCGGCAGCCCAGGGTTTGAGTTCGGTGACTAGGTGATGGCGGAGCTGGGTCAGGGTGGTACCATGCTCGATGAGTGGGGCGGTATAAGCGGCGATCTGGCGTGCGTCGGGCCGGTCATCCTTGAGCAGGCGGTTGCGGGAGCGCAGGGCTTTGTCGTAGGCGAGCAGGGCGGGTCGGTAGGAGGGAAACGCTTGGGTGCCGAGGAAATCGAGGTACCGCCGGCGCCCTTCGCCCGGGCCACGGATGAGCGAGAGATCGTCATTCCCCATCCAGACGAGGACGGCGCTGCGGGCGAGGTAGCGTGACGGGCCGAGGGCGTCTTGGCCGGCGGCTTGGAGGCGGCGTTGTCCCTGATGCCAAACGAATTTCAGAGTGCACGGCGGCTCGGGGACGGTGGCATCGGCGTCTGGCCCGGATTCGGGCCCGGTAGGCGGTCTGAGAGAAGCGGCGGCCGGGGCCAGATCGCCGGAGAGACCGAAACCGTGGTCTTGGCCGAACCGGCATAGCTCCGTCAGGGTTGTGGTGCGTGGCGACTGGAGGCGCAGCAGGACGCAGACGGCTTCGAGTACGCTGGTTTTCCCTTGGGCATTATCGCCGATGAACGCGGTCGTCCCGGGGCCGAACTCGCAGGCTAGCCGGTCAAAACATCGGAAATTTTCGGCGCGCAGCGCGGCAAGGTGAGCCATGACGGGTGGTACTACCACTGACGCACCCGAAAATAAAACTCTGGATGAAACTTCAGTGGGTTCGATTGATCGAAGAACGAATCGCACTGCACGGGCGACACTGGGACGTACGGACCGGCGGGGCTGGGAGAGCCCATCACTTGAAAGAACCGGCCGGATCCTGACCACTCGAGGTGCAGGCTGGTGGCGGGCGGCGAGATATCGAACTGGTTGATGGTGGGCGGAGTGGCTGGAGGGGGAAAAGCATCGGTGACGAGGCACAGGGCATCCAGACCGAAGTCAGCGAGGTCCTCCAGGGGCGAGAAGGGGCCAACGAGATCGAGGTTCTTAAAGACGACATATCCGCTATCGCTGAGTAGGTCACCGGCCCCGAGAGGTCCGAGGGTTAGGTCATCAAATGATTCCTCGGTGGAAAACCAAACCTCGCCGCTGGGCCAGACAAAAACGGCATCGAGGCCGAAGTCTGGTGGCGCGCCAGTGTCTTTCGGGTGGAAGTTTGCGAGCAGGCTAGCGTGCGATTTGATGACGGTTCCGTCGGTCGAGAGCAGGTCGCCCCGCTGGAGAGAGCGGCCGAGTTTTTCTGAGAAAAATCCGGTAGTGGTCGAGAAATACACGGTTTTTTCACCGGGCGGGAAGTGAAGGGCATCCAGCCCGGTGGGGGAGGACGGGGGCATCGGCTGGAAGGCGGCGATCAGGTCTTTATTTTTCCAGAGGAGACGGCCCTGATTCGACAGGACGTCACCGTGGCTGAGCGGGCCCAGTCTTTCGCTGAAGGCGTCGATGCGGGTGGAGAAGGCGATTTCTCCACCGGGTTGTACGGTCACGGCGTCCAGTCCGAGATCGGGGACGATGGGCATCATGCCGAGGGAGCGGGTGAGTTCAAAATTGGATGAGACGGCCCGGCCTTGTTTTGATAGCAGGCTGCTTTCCGGGAACGAAGTGAACGGGGGCGGGGTGGCACCGGAAGTGAGGCCCTGTTGGGTTGAGAACCACAGGTCATGAAATGGCGCCGCGGCGAGATTTAGCGAAAATTCCTGCACGAGCGAGCCGTTGGTCTGCCGGGACTCGGCCTGCAGCATGGGCCAAGGTCGTTGCACAGGGCCGGGAGCAGAATCCAAGTGGACGGTGGTGCCATTGTCGACCTTGAGGTCGAGCGTGAGTCGTCGGGTGAGCGCGACCTCGCCGCCAAATCGATATTCCCCGCGGCCAGTCAGAAGGTAACGCGGTCCGCCTTCCCCTCCGGCTTCGAAGCGGATGTTTTCCAGCGCGTAGTACTGGTATAACGGATCTTCGCGAACCCATTGCAAATCAAACGTTCCCCGTAAGGGCAGGAGGATTGTGGGGCGGCCGCAGATCGGACAATCATCGACCCACGTCGCGCCATGAACCAGCGTGTAACGCCATGGGGCCGTCCCCGGCGACTGCGAGCGGGCCGTGGGGGGGAGGATGGTCAGTAGCAAGACGGCAGCCACCCATGCCAAGGAAAACGGCCACGACCGGGACCGTTCCGGTCCGGCGGCAGCGGAGAGTAAAGGCGTGAACATGAGGGTGGCGGGAGGAGGAATGAGGGCGCAGGTCTGGCAGCGCGATATGTGATGATGCCGCGGTTGGGGAGCGATGGCCAGAAAGTTTATGTCTCGGTCATCAAGCGCGTGGCGATGGAAGCGGGAGCGCGTGGCAACTCAAGCAGGCGGCGACGGCGATTTATTTGTGTTGGCCGCGGCGGCGGCCGTCGGCAAGGTGAGACGGTTCACCCAAGGCGCGGCCTTGGGAGATAGGTGTCGTCATTTCCCCCCTTTGTTTTCCCATGCGACTACTGATGGCTTTTTATGGTGTGCTTTTGGCCTCGATGCCGGCGGCGGAACCGTTTTGTTTTGAAATTGTTGACCGTGAAAACGGATGGCCGGTTCCGTTGGTGGAATTGCGCACGACGCATGAGGCGACGTTTTGCAGCGACAATTTCGGACTGGTGGCGATTTCCGCCCCGGAGTTATTCGATCGAGAAGTGTATTTTCACGTCCAAAGCCATGGCTATGAAGTCAAGCCGGATGGATTTGGGTACCGGGGAGTGCGAGTCCGGCCCACGGCGGGCGGGCGGCACCGGCTGGAGGTGGATCGATCGATGGTGGCGAAGCGATTGGGGCGATTGACGGGGGCTGGGCGGTATGCGGAAGCCATGGCCTTGGGGCAGGCGCCGCCACTCGCGGAGACGGGGGTGTTCGGCTGTGACTCGGTGCAGCTGGTCCGTCATCGCGGCCGGTTGCTCTGGTTTTGGGGCGATACCACATTGCCGCACTATCCACTGGGGATTTTCCACATGACCGGGGCCTCGACGCCGCTGCGTCCGCTCGATCGATTCGAGCCGCCGGTGGCGTTGGATTTCCAGTATTTTCGCGATGCGGAGCAGTCAGTGCGGGCGGTGGCAACCTTTCCCGGGCCCGGGCCGACGTGGCTGGGTGGATTGTTCAGTCTGCCCGCGGCGGATGGGACCGACCGGCTGGTGGCCAGTTATGCCAAGATTCGAAATTTCCTCGAAGAATATGAATCGGGACTGTGTGTGTGGGATGACGTGAAGGAGGCATTTGCCGTGGAAAAAGTGATGTGGCGCGCGGGCGAAACCCCAAAGCCATCGATGCCGTTGGGGCATCCTTTTCTTTGGAAGGACGATGGCGGACGCGAGTGGTTGTTATATGGCGACCCATTTCCAGTGCTGCGCATGCCAGCCACCTTCAGCGCTTGGCAGACGCCAGCGACGTGGGAACGCTTTCCTGCCGCCGCCGCGCCCCAGGCCGCTGATGGAAGCGGTCCGGTGGAGCCGCATCGCGGGTCAGTCGTGTGGAACCCGCATCGACAACGGTGGATCACTGTCTTTACGCAAATGAACGGAAAACCATCCACTGTGGGCGAATTGTGGTATGCGGAAAGCGCTTCGCCACTCGGTCCATGGGGGCCCGCCGTCAAGATCGTGACTCATCAGAATTACACCTTCTATAATCCAAGAATCCACGCCGAACTCGTGCCGGACGGAGCGAGCTTCATCGTTTTCGAAGGGACATACACCGCGGAATTCGCAGACCGCCCGCGACCCACCCCCCGTTATAATTACAATCAGATCCTGTACCGCCTCGATCTCGATGATCCTGCTCTCAAACCGGCGATGCAGTAGCTGAGCTTCTGGGGGAGCGGCCAGCAGCGCGGCGATTCCTGGGGCCGGAGTGGCAGTGGCGGGAGTGTCCGCGGTGGCGCTGGCGTGACTGAAGGACGACGTCAGCAGGAGGACTCAAAAGATGAGTGAAGAAGCTGGCATGATCCTTGCAACCAGAAGTGAAGCGAAAAGTTGCGTCTGCGCCAGTCCGCGCTTCGGTGGGGGGATTAGCGCGGATCATTCGCGTTTGCTTCATTTTACCATCCACACTTCATCTCATGCCCATTGCCACACCTCAACAATATGCTGCCATGCTTGATGCTGCGCAGGCCGGCGACTACGCGTATCCAGCGATCAATGTCACCAGTTTGCCGACCATTAACGGGGCACTCAAGGCCTTTGCGGAGTCGAAGTCTGACGGCATTATTCAGGTATCGACGGGTGGCGGGCAGTTTGCATCGGGCACGTCATTGAAGGACATGGCCTTGGGGGCGATTGTGTTGGCTGAGGCGACGCACCGACTGGCGGAGAGATATGATGTTTTGGTGGCGCTGCATACCGACCATTGTCAGCCGGACAAAGTGGGGAAATTTTTGGAGCCATTGTTGGCGGCCACGGCGGCGCGCCGGAAGGCTGGGCTGGGAAATTTGTTTAATTCCCATATGCTTGATGCTTCGGAACTTCCGTTAGGAGAGAACATGAAGTTGAGTGCGGCGCTGCTCAGGCAGTGTGCGGATCTGGAGATTATTCTGGAAGTAGAAGCGGGCGTGGTCGGTGGGGAGGAGGATGGCCATGATACGTCCGGGGTGGCTGCGGAGAAGTTGTACACGACGCCGGAGGACATGGTGGAAGTGTATGAGTCGTTGAAGGGGCTGGGGCGGTATATGTTTGCGGCGACCTTTGGCAATGTGCATGGCACGTACAAGCCGGGGGCGGTCAAGTTGCGTCCGGAGATTCTGAAGCATGGTCAGGATGCGGTGATGGAGCGGTACGGACGGGCGGCGGAATTTGATTTGGTGTTTCACGGCGGGTCGGGCACGCCGTTGGAAGAAATCCGGGAGACACTGGCCTACGGTGTTGTGAAAATGAACATTGACACAGACACGCAATATGCATTCACCCGTCCGTTGGTGGACCATATGATGAAGAATTACGAAGGGGTTTTGAAAATTGACGGGGAGATCGGCGACAAAAAGGCGTACGATCCGCGTGCGTATTTGAAGAAGGGTGAGCAAGGATTGTGTGACCGGATGAAGCAGGCGTGTGACGATCTGCGGAGTACCGGGCGGACGATTTTCGGCACGCGCTAATGGAACCTTGGGGACACTGGCTCACGGGCGGCTGGCTCGTGCGGTTGCCTCTGGCGACGGTCTTGATGGCGGTCGTCATGGGGCTGGGGGCTTGTTCTGGATCCAAATCCGGGGACGGTTACCGCTATGAGTATGTCCGAGGGCGTACGGCGACGCTGACGCGGGACGGTCGGGCCGTGGCGCCTCCAGGAGCCCCGGCTGCGGTGCATCGGGCCATTCGGGCAGGTAACGAGATTTGCGGCAAGCCTTATCGTCGAGGCGGCGGACACGGTCGACTGCATGATACCGCGTATGATTGTTCCGGGGGCGCGTCTTATGTGCTGAACAAGGCGGGACTCATGAAGGGATCAATGCCATCCGGGCCGTTCCGACATTTTGGTCGGCGCGGTCACGGGCGGTGGATCGATATTTATGCTCGTCAGGGGCATGTCTTCTTGGTGGTGGCGGGGTTGCGATTTGATACCAGCACGCATGGTGGCAGCGAGGTCGGGCCGCGATGGACGACTCGTCCGCGGTCGACGAGGCAATTTGTCGTCCGTCATCCGGCGGGACTTTGAACGGGTGACATTTCTGCTGTGGCGACTGGCGCTCGGCTGCGATTGGTCGCACTATGAATGACTTATGGAATTGGATGAACAACCGGATGGTCAGCGGATGGACGTGAATCTGGCTGGACTGCGGTCTGGGCGGCCTCTGGTGGCGGTGACGATGGGTGATCCGGCAGGGGTCGGGCCGGAGTTATGTTTGCGTTTATTACGGGATGCATCGGTGCTGGCGGAGTGTCAGCCGGTGATTTTCGGGGATGCGGGAGTCTTGCGGCGGGTGGCGGAGGCCTTGGGCTGGCCATTTGACGAGGCGTGGGTGTGGGGCGGGTTGGAGGAGGCGGGGAGCCAATCTGGGGGGATCTGGCATTTGCCCGGGCTGGAGATGCCCGATGTGTTTCAGCCTGGCGTGTTCACGGCGGCGACAGGGGCGGCGAGTTTTCGTTACATTGAGCAGGCGATTGCGGCGGTGCGGGACCGGCGGGTCTCGGCGGTGACGACGGGTCCGATTAACAAGACGGCCTTGCATGCCGCCGGTATTGAATTTCCAGGGCACACGGAGATTTTCGCGGAGCGCACTGGGGCGGAAAAGTGGTGTATGATGCAATGGTCGGAAGTCGTCACCTGCACGTTTGTCACGTGTCATATCGGCTATGCCGAGGTGCCGGCCCTGCTCGGGTGCGAGCGGATTTTGGACGTGATTGAGCTGACGGCGGCGGCGTTGCGGCGATTGGGTGTGGCCGACCCCGAAATCGTCGTGTGCGGCCTGAATCCTCATGCCGGCGAGGGCGGACTTTTCGGGCAGGGCGAGGAAGAACGCGCCATTATTCCCGCCGTGCAGGCAGCGCGGGCTTTGGGATTAAATGTGCACGGACCCCTGCCGCCAGACACGTGTTTCATCCCAGCACGGCGCCGCACGACCGATGCCTTTGTCTGCATGTATCACGATCAAGGTCACATTCCCCTCAAGGCGCTGGCCTTTGACTCGGCCGTCAATACGACCCTCGGACTTCCTGTCGTCCGCACCAGCGTCGACCACGGCACCGCCGGGGACATTGCCTGGCAGGGGAAGGCAGATGCGGGCAGCCTTCTAGCGGCCGTGCGCCTCGCCGTACGCCTCAGCGGCGTCAGGCCCGGAGGGCAATAGTGCGAGCGCCGGATCGGCGCTACGGCCGCTTCGCCAGCGGTGGGTCGGGAGGAGGGTGAGGTGCGGCTCGCTCCGAGTCCGATCCCCATCCCCCGGCAGGGCGCGATCCGGCCCAAAACTGCCGAAGGCTTGTAGGTCATGCGGGCATGGGGCAGTAGTTTGCGATGCACTCCTCTGGTGCGCCGATCTCACCTGTTTAAGGTAAAAGGAATATACCGAACGACTGCGCCTTGCCAGACTTTGTTCATCCTGCCAGTGTCTTGGATCTGGATAGGGAGAGTACTATCCATCCCTATTCTACCTTTCCGCCCTTTCCTCATGGCCATCAAGAAATCCGACCTCTACTCCTCCCTCTGGGCCTCTTGCGACGAGCTGCGCGGAGGCATGGATGCCTCCCAATACAAGGACTACGTCCTGTTCATGCTGTTCATTAAATACGTCTCCGACAAATACGGCGACTCCGATGACTTCGCCCCGCCGGTGACCATCCCGCCGGGTTCCAGCTTCAAGGACATGATCGCCCTCAAGGGCATCATCGGCCTGCCCGCCAACCTCTTCTACGGCACCGGTATCCCCGCCTGCATCCTCGTCCTCGACAAGGAGAACGCCACCGCCCGCAAAGGCATCTTCATGATCGACGCCTCCAAGGGCTTCATCAAGGACGGCAACAAGAACCGCCTTCGCGAGCGGGACCTCCACCAGATCGTCGACGTCTTCACCCACGCCGAGGAACACCCCGGCTACTCCCGCCACATCCCGCATGACGAGATCGAGAAGAACGACTTCAACCTCAACCTGCCCCGCTACATCGATACCCAGGAGGCCGAGGACATCCAGGACATCGGCGGCCACCTCCACGGCGGCATCCCCACGCGGGACCTCGATGCCCTCCACGAGTATTGGGAGATCTGCCCCGCCCTCCGCGCCGCCCTGTTCCAGCCGAACCGCCCCGGCTACCACGACCTCCTCGTCGAGGCCGCCCAGCTCAAGCCCACCATCCACGGTCACCCCGAGTTCAGCGCCTTCATCGCCGGTCTGGAGACCCATTTCGTGAAGTGGAGGCAGGTGGCTTCCCTCAGCCTGCGCCAACTCCAGGTCGACTGTCTGCCAAAGCAAGTCATCCACGACCTCTCGGAAAACCTCCTGCACCACGCCGAGAGCCAGCTGCTCATCGACCCCTACGCCGTCTACCAGCACCTCCTGGACTACTGGGGCGCCACCATGCAAGACGACTGCTACCTCATCGCCGCGGATGGCTGGGTGGCCAAAACCTCTCGCATCCTGGAGACCGACAAGAAGGGCAAGACCAAGGACAAAGGCTGGGCCTGCGACCTCGTGCCCAAGCCCCTCATCGTCGCCCGCTATTTCGCCAAGGAGCAGGCGGCCATCGAGGCCAGCCTCGCAAAACTCGAAGCCACCACCGCAACCCTCGCCGAGTTGGAGGAAGAGCACGGCAGCGAAGAGGGCGTCCTCGGGGCCTTGGACAAGATCAACAAGGCCGAGGTCAACGCCCGGCTCAAAGCGATCAGAAACGACAAGGACGCGAAGGAAGAAGCCGCCGTCCTCAAGCAATGGCTCCAGCTCAATACCGAGGAAGCCGACCTGAAAAAAGCCATCCGCGAGGCCGAGGCCACGCTCGATTTGCTCGCCTGCCAGAAATACCCGCAGCTTACCGAGTCCGAGATCCAGACCCTCGTGGTGGACGATAAATGGCTCACCACCCTCGCCGCCGCCATCCAGGGCGAGCTGGATCGCGTCTCCCAGACCCTCACCAGCCGCATCCGCCTGCTGGCCGACCGCTACGCCGCCCCGCTCCCGCAGATCGTGGATGAGGTCGGGCAACTCGCGGCCAAGGTCGCCGCCCACCTTCAGAAAATGGGCGCTTATTAAAGAAATCACCTTTTTCTTTAAGAGCGGTTCCCCTTATTAAAGTTTCGCACCATGCATCGCAACGCATCCGGCCACTACGACACCACCGCCCTCGGTGCCGTCGATACCGCCCGCCGCCTCGTCACCCTCTTCGACGATGACACCCGCCGCATCCAACCATCCGGTCGCCGCGCCGCCCATGCCCTGCGCGTCCTCGCCGCCTTGCGCCAACGCCCCATCCTCAGCCTGCCCCAGCTCTGCCAACTCAGCGCCATGACCTTTCCCGCCGCCCACAAGACCATGGCCCAACACGTCGCCGCCGGCATCGCCCGCGAACTCACCGGCCAACGCCGCAACCGCGTCTTCTCCTACCACGCCTCCCTCGCTATCCTCAACGAAGGAGGCGAACCCCTATGAGCGATGCCATGAATTTCGACCACCTCGTTGAACTCTGCCGACTGACGCATGAGGAAATGCAAAAACAGGCCGTCCGTGCGGTGGATCTCACCCTCGTGGTCCGGAACTGGCTCTTCGGGCGCTACATCGTCGAGTATGAGCAAAACGGCGCGGACCGGGCCGCTTATGGCGCGGGCCTCATGGAAGCACTGACATCCAGACTGAAACCTTTCGGCATCAAAGGCGTCTCCGCTACCCGACTCCGGCTCTACCGGTCGTTCTACCGCGAGTACGAGGCAATTCAACCGACACCGTCGGGCGAATGGGCCAAGCCGGCACTTTCCTCCGGGATTCAACCGACACCGTCGGTTGAATTGGCCCCCACCCATCAGACCGCGGCGGAACTCATTCAATCGTTAGAAAATCTCATCCGCCGCTTTTCCCTCGGCTGGTCGCACTACGTCGAACTGCTCACGCTGGCCGACACCGCCGAGCGCCGTTTCTACGAAATCGAAGCCGCCGCCAACCAATGGACTGTCCGCGAACTCCAGCGCCAGATCGCCACCTCCCTCTACCAGCGCCTCGCCCTTTCCCGGGACCAGGAAGAAATCCGCCGCCTCGCCACCGAGGGCCAGGTCGTGGAAAAAGCCGCCGATCTCATCAAGAACCCGCTCGTCCTCGAGTTCCTCGGCCTCACCGAGCACCCGCACTATTCCGAAGAGGATCTGGAGTCCGCCATCATCGACCAACTGGAATCCTTCCTCCTCGAACTCGGGAAGGGCTTCCTCTTCGAGGCCCGCCAGAAGCGCTTCACCTTCGACAATGACCACTTCTTCGTCGACCTCGTCTTCTACAACCGCCTGCTCCGCTGCTACGTCCTCATCGACCTCAAGCGCGACAAGCTCACCCATCAGGACCTCGGCCAGATGCAGATGGTTGTGAACTACTTCGACCGCCACGTGAAGCTGCCCGACGAACTCCCCACCATCGGCATCGTCCTCTGCCACCGCAAAAACGACGCCCTCGTCGAACTCACCCTGCCACCGGACGCCAACATCTTCGCCTCCAAATACCAACTCTACCTCCCCTCCAAGGAGGAACTCAAAGCCCGCCTCGAACAAATTACCCACGACCTGGAAGGAGGCGAACCGCTATGAAGACCGGCTACAAACAGACCGAGGTCGGCGTGATCCCGGAGGATTGGGAGGTGAAGCCACTTGGCGAATGCGCATCGTTTCGCACGGGGCCGTTTGGAAGTGCACTCCACAAGTCCGACTATACTGACGATGGAATCCCTATCGTGAATCCGATGCATATCATTGATGGCCGCATCGAGCCGACGCGAACGATGACCATTACAGAACAGGCGGCCAAGGCGCTTGCTGATTTCAGGCTAAAAGCAGGCGAAATCGTGATCGGACGACGCGGTGACATGGGAAGGTGTGCGGTTGTGATGAATGAGCAAGCGGGCTGGTTGTGCGGAACTGGCTCAATGATCATTCGCGGTGGGGCGACGGACATAAATTTCCTACAACGGGTAATTTCAAGTCCTCGCGCAATATCAGCAATCGAAGAGACATCGGTTGGGTCGACGATGATCAATCTAAACCAGAGGACTCTGGCCGGGCTGCGGTTACAATTCCCACCCCTCCCCGAGCAGCGCGCCATCGCGGCGGCGTTGAGCGATGTGGATGGGCTGCTGGGGGCACTGGACCGGCTCATCGCCAAGAAGCGCGACCTCAAACAGGCCGCCATGCAGCAGCTCCTCACCGGCCAAACCCGCCTCCCCGGCTTCAAGGGCGAGTGGGTGGTGAAGACTGTCGCCGAACTCGAAAAGTTAAAGCTGGTAAAGCTCTCCCGCGGACAAGTCATCTCGAAGAAGGATATCGACCGCACGCCGGGTGATTATCCCATCTACTCGTCGTCCATTCATAACGACGGCTTATTCGGTCGCTACGGCTATTTCATGTTCGACGAGGAGTTGATTACCTGGTCGGTCGATGGTGGTGGCAATTTCTTCCATCGCCGGAAGCACAGGTTCTCCGTCACAAACGTCTGCGGATTCATGCGAGTCGACACTTCGCAGATAGATTGTCGGTTTTTTGCTGCCGAGCTTCAACTCCTTCACAGCCGCAAGAATTTCGACTACCAAAGCAAGGCTCATCCCAGCGTCATCCGAAAGGAATACGAAGTCCAGCTGCCACCCCTCCCCGAACAAACCGCCATCGCCTCCATCCTGAGCGAGATGGACGCGGAGCTGGCCGCCCTGGAGCAGCGGCGGGAGAAGACCCGCGCCCTCAAGCAGGGCATGATGCAGGAACTCCTCACCGGGAGGACCAGACTGGTTTCCAAAGCCACCCCTGAGGTAAAGCCATGAGCGACGAGCCTTGGCCCACATCCGGGATCCTCCTCTACCAAACGGAGGACGGGCGGACGCGCCTCCAATGCCGGCTTGAGAACGAGACGCTGTGGCTGACGCAGGCGCAGATTGCCGAGCTGTTCCAGACCACACCGCAGAATGTGACTCTCCACTTGAAGGGGATTTTTGCCGAGGGCGAACTGGACGAGACGGCAACTTGTAAGGATTACTTACAAGTTCGACTTGAAGGCGGGCGCGAGGTCTCGCGGAAGCTCCGGCACTACCGTCTGGAAGCCATTTTGGCAGTGGGCTTCCGGGTGCGCAGCCACCGGGGGACGCAGTTCCGCCAGTGGGCCACGGCACGCTTGGGCGAGTATCTGGTGAAGGGCTTCACCATGGACGACGAGCGGCTCAAGAACCCGCCGGGTAAGGGCCAGAAGGACTATTTCGACGAGCTGCTGGAGCGCATCCGGGACATCCGGTCGTCGGAGCGGCGCTTTTACCTGAAGGTGCTGGATATTTACGCGACAAGTGTGGACTACACGTCGGACGCGGAGCAATCCCAGCGGTTCTTCGCCGCAGTGCAGAACAAGATGCACTGGGCGACCCACGGCCACACCGCCGCCGAGGTCATCGCCGAGCGGGCGGATGCGGCAAAGCCATTCATGGGCCTGCAAACGACCAGGCCCGGCGGGATCGTGCGGAAGGACGACGTGGCCGTGGCCAAGAACTACCTCACGGAGGATGAGCTCCAAGTGCTCAATCGCATCGTGAACCTCTACATCGAATACGCGGAACTCCAGGCGCTGGAGCGCAAGCCGATGACGATGCAGGACTGGATCACGAAGCTGGATGAGTTCCTGAAAATTTCCGGGCGCCAGCTGCTCGACCACGCGGGAAGGATTTCCGCCGAGACCGCCAAAGCGAAGGCCGAGCTGGAATATGCGCGGTATCGCGCGCTGCTGGACGCCCAACCGCAGCGGATCGATGCGGAGTTCGAGCAGGCGGCCAAAGAACTGAAGAAACTGCCACGCCCCAGAAAACCCAAACCGCCCAAAGATTCCGATGTCTGAACAACCCCGCTCCGAACGCAAGACGCAGAACCGCGTGGTGAAACGCTTCACGGAGTCGGGGGGCCTCGGCTACCGCTACCTCGGGGAGTGGAGCCAGCGGGCAGGCAACCGCCCTATCGAACGCGAGCTGCTGGAGGCCAACCTGAGAAAACGCGGCTACTCAGGCGCCCACATTTCCGCCGCCCTTCAGAAGCTGGAGACTGCCGCCGACGCCACCGGCATCACGCTCTATCAGGCGAATCTCCGTACCTACCGCCTGCTGCGCTACGGCGTGCCGGTGCAGATCGCCGCCGGCAGGGCGTTCGAGACCGTGCACCTGATCGACTGGGCCCACCCGGAGAACAACGACTTCGCCATCGCCGAGGAAGTCACCCTCAAGGGCGGCTACGAACGCCGCCCCGACCTCGTCGTCTACCTCAACGGCATCGCCACCGTGGTCATCGAGCTGAAGCGCAGCTCGGTGGAGGTGGCGGACGGCGTGCGCCAGCTTATCACCAACCAGGAGCCGATCTTCAACATGGGTTTCTTCAGCACGGTGCAGCTCGTCTTCGCTGCCAACGACTCGCAAGGGCTGCGCTACGGCACCACCGGCACCCCGGAGAAGTTCTTCACGGAGTGGAAAGAGATGCGGGACCCGGAGACGCCGCTGTCCGCCGGATCCCTGCTCGACGGTTCGCTGGCTGCCCTGTGCGACCAGGCTCGCCTGCTCGACATCATCCGCCACTGCATCCTCTTTGACGGCGGCCAGAAGAAGGTGCCGCGCAAGCACCAATACGAGGGCTTCAAGGCCGCCCAGGAGCGGATCCGGAAACTGGAGGGGGGTGTCATCTGGCACACCCAGGGCAGCGGCAAGAGCATCCTCATGGTCATGCTGGCGAAGTGGTTACTGGAGTACGATCCAGACGGCCGCGTCCTCATCATCACCGACCGCGACGAGCTCGACAAACAGATCGAAGGCGTGATGCGCAACGCCGACGTGATCAGCTCGGAATCCCCCTCGCCACGCATCACCTCGCGCCAGGAGTTCGAGAGCAAGCTGATCGCCGCCCAGCCGCGGCTGATGTGCGCGCTGATCCATAAGTTCAACCTCGACCTCACCGGGACCCCACCGCGGGTCCAGGGTCGCTTCTACATCTTCGTGGACGAGTGCCACCGGACTCAGGGTGGTGGAATGAACAAACAAATGAAGCGCTGGCTGGAGGGCGGGATCTTCATCGGCTTCACCGGCACGCCGCTGCTGCGCAAGGACCGGGAAACGACCCGCGAAATCTTCGGCACTTTCATCCACACCTACAAGTTCCATGAGGCGGTGGAGGATAAGGTGGTGCTGGATCTCAAATACGAAGCCCGCGACGTGCCGCAGCGCCTGACCTCGAACAAGGCCATCGACGATTGGTTTGAAAGCAGCACCAAGGGGCTCAACGGCTACCAGCGTTCCGTGCTGCGCAAGCGCTGGGCCACCATGGAGGAGCTGATGAGTGCCGGCGAGCGGAAGCAGCGCATCATGGCCAGCATCATCCATGACTTCGGCGTCCAGCCGCGCCTCAACAACGACCGCGGCACCGCCATCCTCGTGGCCTCCAGCATCTACGATGCCTGCCACTACTACCGCTTATTCCAAAACACCCCCTTCGGCCCATTCTGCGGGATCATCACCTCCTTCGAGCCGAATCCCTCCGCGATCGCTCGGGAACCAGCCAACAGCGACGAGCGCTACAAGTTCGACACCTACACGCAGCACGTCCTCAAGCACGGCCAGGCGACCAAGGCGTATGAGGATGAGACGAAGCGGCGGTTCATCGAAGAGCCGGCCAACCTGAAGTTACTGATCGTGGTGAGTAAATTGCTCACGGGATTTGACGCCCCCTCCTGCACCTACATCTACCTCGATAACGAGATGCGGGATCACAACCTGTTCCAGGCCATCTGCCGCACCAACCGTCTCGACGGTGACGACAAGGACTACGGCCACATCGTGGACTTCAAGGAGCTGTTCGAAAACGTGCAGAACTCCATCGCCGTCTACACTTCCGACGAACTGGACACCGAGACCTGCGGCGGCGACGCCAACGTGATCGTCAAGGATTGGCTCCTCGAGGGCAAAAAGAAACTGGAGGAAGCCCGCGAGGCCCTCGACTACCTGTGCACTCCGGTGCCTCCCCCGCGGGAGCAGGAGCAATTCCTCCGCTACTTCTGTGGGGATGCCTCGGATGCCAACGCGCTGACAGAAAGCGAGCCACTCCGGATTTCCTTCTACAAGGCGTCCGCCATCTTCCTGCGCGCCTACGCGGATATCGTCCAGAATCTCGACAAGGCCGGCTACACCCCCGCCGAGATCGAATCTCTGGCAAAAGAAACCCAATTTTACGCCGACATCCGGGACGCGACCAAGAAGCACTCCGGCGAGGAGCTGGACATCAAGCCCTACGAGGCGGACATGCGCCACCTCATCAACACCTACATCCAAGCCGACCACGCCCTCGACCTAGGTAATCTGAGCTCGATGTCGCTGACAGAGCTGATCATCGAAACCGGAATCCACGATGCCATCGCTAGGAAGCTCAACCAAAAGGGCAAGCTCTCGAATAACGCCATCGCCGAGGGCATCATCAACAACGTCCGCAAGACCATCATCCGCGACCAACTTACCGACCCGAAGTTCTACGAGGAGATTTCCAAACTGCTGGAAGACCTCATCAAGCAGAAGCGCGACGATGCGGAGTCCTACGAGAAGTTTCTCAAGCAGGCCGAGGAGCTGGTGAAAAAGATGGTCGGGAAAACTCCATCCAGCGGAGTCCCCCCAGTGCTGCATGGCAAGCCGGAGGCCACAGTCATCTTTAACAATCTGCCATCATCCTGGCGGATCCCTATTCATCAGTAATAAAAGAGGATGGTCCAATCGAGATCCAGATACATGCCGCGCTCGCGCTGGAGATCGACCTCACTATGCGGGAAAAAGCTCCCGCCGGGTGGAAGGAAGACATCGACGGCCCCCGTGGCAGACAGGTGCTCAACGCCCTCTATCCCCTTATGGAAAAGAACAAGGCCGCCACCCAGAGGTTGTTCGACATCATCAAGAACCAACCGGGCTACTGATGACGGAAACCATCCAACTCGGCGAAATCTCCATCGAGATGACCCGTAAGGACATCAAGAATGTCCATCTCTCCGTACGGCCGCCGGATGGCCATGTGACCCTCGCCGCCCCGCTAGCGACCCGCCTGGAGGTTGCCAGAGCCTACGCTATCTCCAAGCTCGGCTGGATCCGCGACCAGCAACAGAAGCTTGCCAGCCAGGCACGGGAAACGCCCCGGCAGTTCATCACCCGCGAGAGCCACTACCTCTGGGGTCGGCGATACCTTCTAAATGTCGAGCAGCGGGAAGCCAAACCCTCCGTGTCCGTGGATCACAAGCGCATGACCCTGACCGTGCGCCCCGGGAGCAGCGAGGCCAAGCGCGCGGATGTCATGCACCAGTGGCACAAGAAACTCCTGCACGAGGCCGTTCCTCCGCTTATCCGGAAATGGGAATTCAAGCTCGGAGTTGAGGTTCACGGCTACTTCCTGCAACGCATGAAAACCAAGTGGGGAGGTTGCAATCACCGCGCTGGCCACATCCGCCTCAACACCGAGTTGGTGAAGAAGCCCAAGCACCTCCTCGAATACGTCATCGTCCACGAAATAGCCCACCTGCTCGAACCAACCCACAACGACCGTTTTCTCGCCATCCTCAACAAGCACTACCCGGCTTGGCTGGATACGCGGGCGGAACTCAATGAGCTGCCGTTGACGGCGGAGAACTGGAAACGGGCATGACTGCCGGGAATTCAAAGGTAATTTCCAGACATCCGTGAGCACGAGCATGTCATCCGAACCATTGGGTTCAACGTGATGACGGCAACACATCAGCGTGAGAAATCATGGACATGTACTAAAGCGGGGGACTGATTGAGAGCTTGAGTGGGTGTCCGCGATTTTCTGGCCATTGAGGGGAGTGGACATGATCGTGCGCGCCAAGTATGCCAACACCCTGGACTGGAGGCAGGGTCAGCGTCTTGGAAAAAACGACCTTCTCGTGACCGTGTCCAAGCCTGATGACGCCAGCCGCGTCATGCTCCTTCTCTGTCTGAAAGGAATTTTGCTTTCGGGGTTCGGCGCTGGCGAAGGGGGCGTGGGTCATGGGTAGGTGGGGCACTTCCGGAAGGCCGGGCGAAGGAGTTTCGTGAGGGTGGCGTCGCCGTTGAAGAGGAGACGTCACCCTCGGCGGCGCGGAGGAGGAGTAGTTTGCGATGCGCTCCTCTGGTGCGCCGATCTCAAAATGAGTAACGAGTGGCTCACAGGAAAAATTCACCTCAACATGAACCCCACGGAACCACCCCAAACCTGATCACCACTTTTACAGAATAAAAATTGCGCGACTAGACCTTGAATATGACAGCAATATAATGTATTGCTCAGTTGCATGGACGAGCTTTCCTTCGAGTGGGACCCGAGAAAAGCGGCGAGCAATGCCGCAAAGCACGGCATCACCTTTAAGGAGGCGAAATCGGTGTTCTATGATGAAGATGCGCTGGTGATTCCTGATCCGGATCATTCCAAGGAAGAGGAGCGCTTCATCATCATGGGTCGAAGTGGTGAGTTGAGAATCCTGGTGGTGATCCACTGTTTCAGGAAGACAGGGTCATCCATTAGAATCATCTCGGCCAGAAGGGCCGGAACCAAGGAGCAGAAATCATACTCGGAGAAAAAATCATGAGAACAGAATATGACTTTTCGATGGCCAAACAGAATCCGTATGCAAAACGGCTCAAGAAGGCTGTGACCATCAGGCTTGAACCCGAGATCATCGATTACTTCAAGTCGCTCACCACGGATACCGGGATCCCGTATCAAAACCTGATCAACCTCTACCTTCTGGATTGTGCGAAGGCAGGTCGGAAGCTATCGCTGACTTGGAAGGAATGAGGTGGACCCGAAAGTCCGACTACTGGAGGGCTGAGGCTGTCTATTCTTCGGAACCTATTTTGAGAGCCAGTGTCTAAAAACCTGTGTGAGAAGCGGTAAGAAAACAAACACTAACAAAGGTACGAGTATCAACGTAATGACAAGCGTTTTGAGATAGATGGGATACCCTTCTAACGGTTTCCCCAAAACGAGAAATAGGACGTTTATAGCTGGATACACAGAGATCCAGATCAAAATCGCCATCTTGTATTTTTTCGGAGGCTTCATCTGTCTGTCTTGTTAGGAAATGGCTTTTGAGGGATGCGGGCCGAGTTGAGCCTGGACTTGGAGCGGAGACGGGGTGTGAGGGGGCGGGCCGCCTAAATGTTTGTCGAAAGCAGAAGCGTGGCCCGGTTGCTGTTGTCCACCTTGGCTACGGTGATACTGGTTCCAGCCCCGCTTGGAAATCACCAGGCGACGCCGAATTCAGGCCCCGCATCCAGCATGCGCTGCACCATTCCTGGACTCGGCGCTGGCGGCATTTTTTCATCCTCTCCAGCAGGAACCAATGTCTTCTCAGAGTTGAGTGGCCCTGATCCCCACCCCACTCAGGATTGTTTTGGGGTCGGATTTTTGAAGAAGAGAACAAAGACTGCCAAAACCGCGACGGCTCCCCAGGCCGGGAGTTTCCAGATAGCCTCCCAATCGTGAGAGAGGCCGTTGACGGGCGTGGCTAGAGCGTGGGCTGCCAGGGCTTTGCCGGCAAGCAGAGTGCCGACAAAAGCGCCAACGCCCCAGAGAATGAAGGCGATGAACCCTTGGGCCGCCCCACGAATGCGCTCGTTGGATTCGTCATCGACATACAATTGGCCTGCGATGAACAGAAAGTCATAGCAGACTCCATGCAGCAAGATGGCGGTGAAGATCAACAGGGTGGCTGTGGAGCCGGTGTTGGTACTGCCAGCGAGCGCAAAATAACGGGCCGCCCAGGCAAGGATGCCGATAAAGAGTGTCTTTTTGTAGCCCAGCTTTTTGAGGAAGACAGGAAGAAGGAAGAGGAAGATCACATCCGAGACCTGGGCGAGGGCCATTTTGGCGGCGAGCGCTTCCCACTTCAATTCGGTCAGGTAGATGCCCATCATCACGAAGTAAAAGTAGAGCGGGATGCAGATGAGGAACATGCAGACAATGAAGATGGCAAAGGAGGGTTTTTTCAGCATGGCAAGAGCATCCAGACCGAGGATCTCGCTGAGGCTGACGTGTGCGCCCGTCTTCTTCGGTGGAGTGTGCGGGAGGCTGAGCGAGAAAAAGCCAAACAGGATGGAGACCGCACCGGCTAGGTAGAATTGAACGGCGCTTTGCTCACCTTTCAGAAGGCTGAGGGTGACGCCACCGGCAATCCAACCGACGGCGGACAGTGTTTTGACTCGAGGGAAGTCGGTTTTGGGATCGGCGAGGTGATGAAGGGAAAGCGAGTTACCCAGAGCAAGGGTAGGGACATAAAGCGCGCAATAAGTGATGAGGGCTGGGTAAAAGCTACTGAAAGTGACAAATTGAGGCAGCAGGCACAGCAGGATGCCGCCACTTATGCCAAGCACGGCCAGGATTCTCTCTGAGGCAAAGAAGCGGTCGGCAATAAGACCGACGAGGAAAGGGGAAATCATCGCGCCGATGGCAAAGGCACCGTAAGCAAGGCCGATCTGGGCGCCTTCAAACTTGAGGGTGTTGGCCAAGTAAGTGCCCAAGCTCACGTACCAAGCTCCCCAAATAAAATATTGGAGGAACATGAATCCGGCGAGTTTGAGCTTGAGTGATGACTGTGGTGAATGCATGAAAGGTCGCGAGTGCGCGGGGTGAGTGGCTTGTTTGCTAGGAAATAACTCTTGAAGGAGCTGAGTCGAGTGGGCCTTGGCCGTGGAGCGGAGACAGGGAGTCCTAGGGGGACTCAGGGGGCCTAGGGTGAGGACGAGTTTGGAATGACAAATGACGAATAGAGGCCCTGAATGTCGGTTTCAAACCGGCTTAGGATGGCGGAGGCGAGATCTATGACGCATTTCCAACACTCGCGAGCGTAGCTTTCCTTCCCGCTGTGCCAAGATTTATCTTGGCAGCGGGTTTTTGGGGGCTGTGTTTTGTCTTAGCTGGGGCTGTTGGGTGATACTGGTGCCGTCAGCGGGGCGGGGTAGACGTGGGCCTGCAGGATTTCGGTTGGGGACGGAGCTGGACCGCCCGGGCCTTCGGCGGCCCATCGTCGAGCTTGCCCCGGGTATTGTTTTTTGAACGCTTTGAGGTTCAGGTTGGCTACCATTTCTGCCTGCTCGACCAGCACATCGTACGGGCCAGGGCGGCTGAAGATTTTGGCCATGATCGGGACGAGGTCGAGCACGAACAAAGTGCCAAAGATGACGAGAAATTGAAAGAGTCCGGCGATCCATTTGTATCCTTGTTCTCCAATCTCGGTGGCGCTGGCGTCCGGAGCGGGGAGGAAAATGACTTTATAGAGGCCGATGGTTTCCTCCATGGGATCGAGCACGCCCTTGATCTTGGTTTCGTAGCGGGTGATGGGCGGAAGAAAGCGGTCGTCATGCAGGCGGAGGGCCCGGCTGTGATCATCGGCATGGCGGGTGATTTCGCTGGTCAGGCGCTCGAGATTTTCCTTGCGAATACGTTCTTTTTCAACGGCTTCCTGAACAAAGGCGGCTCGTCGGGCGGGGAGGGTGTCGAGTAAGGCATTGCGATCGGCGAGACGAGCGGTGGCGAGCGCAGTTTGCAGCGACGAGAGGGTGGTGGACGACTGGGCGATGGCCGCGGCGAGGCGTTCCAACTCTCGGTTTGTTTCCTGGTCCCGGCGTTGCAGGTCTTTGGTGCGCGGGCCTTGACCGGCTTTTTTGGGTTCCGGGAAAAATTCGTTGGGCTGGCCGGCGGATTCGCGCGCGATGGCTTCGACCAGTCGGCGGTGCATGTTTTCCTGTTGCAGTTGTTCCGCTTGGAGCGAGGCCAGACCTTCTTTGGACGCTTCCATTTGGGACATGAGGAGGCGGGTGGCAGGCGAGGCCGGGGGGACAAACCCTTCGGTGGTGATCCGTTGTTTTTCTTGGCTGATCATTTGATCCGCATAGGTGTCGGTATTGAGGAGACTCTCCTGCAGCGGACCGAGCTGGGTCGTAAGTGCTTCGTGTTCGCTGCGATACCGCGTCATCAGCGTTTGCCGGGTGGTGTTTTCTTCCTCCCGCAGGGAATTGAGGACGCCTTGCAGTTCGGTTTGATACCGGTGGGCGATGGCCGGCCGGTATTGATCAAGACAGAAAGGAAAAGAAATCGCCACGCTGACGACCGCGGCCAAACCGAACCGGAACAATACCTGCATGAACTTTCGCCACCACGGCTGAAAGGGACGATACGTGGCCAAAAGAATACGGTCGGTGCCAAGAATCACCAGTGCCCACGCCAGCGAAGCCACCAGACAAAACCCAACCCGGGGCTCGGCAAACCGGCTTTGTGCATAAAAAAACATGCCAAAAAAGGCCATGGTCGTTGGAATCAGGATCGTCGATCCCAAGACCGCCACCCGCTCGCGTTCCGAGGGTGGACACAAGGCTAGCGACTCCCAGCGAGCTCCCGCCAGCCAGTACAAAAACCCTCTCCACGAGATTCCGGGGTTTGCATCGTCCGGACGAGATGACTGATTCATGAGACAACGCTAAACTTTCTGGTCCCTCTTTGCCAGTTTCATTCGCGGACCGGACGCTTTCTGGGCACTTGTTGACCAAGCTTTTCGGCTTGGCGGTGGGCGGCGGGTGTGGTAGGAGCGGCGGATGATGAATCGCCGCCATTTTCTTTCTTCTGCCATGGGTGCTGTTTCGCTGACCGCTTTCCGGCCGTCGCCGGTGGTGGCGGCGCTGGCGGCCAGCGACCGGTATCGTGAGGCGATTGGTATTCAATTATACACATTGCGCAACGAGATTGCGAAGGATGTGACGGGCACGCTGCGCGAAGTGGCCCGGGCCGGGTACAAACAAGTGGAGCCGTATCGTTCACCGCAGACGGCTGACATGATCAAAGCGGCCAAAGACAATGGTATGGCCGTGAACTCGATGCATTTCGACTGGAATACGGTAGTGGCACCGGCGGATGCGGCCATGTCCGACTTTCAGAAAACGGTGGACGAAGCCCGGGGGCATGGGTTGACGCATTTGGTGATTCCTTATCTGGAGGCTGGGCAGCGCGCCTCGCTGGACGACTATAAAAAACTCGCCTCGCGGATGAATCAGGCGGCTGGGATGGCGCGGAAGGCGGGCGTGCAGCTAGCATACCATAACCATTCGTTCGAATTTGAGCCGATGGCTGGCGGAAAGACGGGGTTTGACATCCTGATGTCCGAGTGTGCGCCGGAAATGATGTTTGAGTTGGATGTTTTCTGGGTGAAAGCGGGCGGAGTAGAGCCAGTGGACTTGATGAAAAAGCTCAAAGGTCGGGTCTCGCAGTTGCATTTGAAAGATCTGAAAGCGGGGCTTTCACTGCCGGTCTACAACGGGATGCCGGCGGATGGATTTAAAGAACTCGGCCAAGGAATTATTCCGATGGAACCGATCATCAAGCTCGCTGCGGAGATCGGAGTGGTTCATTGCCACGTGGAGCAGGATCAATCACCTGATCCGCTGGCTAGCATCCGCCAAAGTCTCAAATTTCTGGCCACCCTTTAGAAAGTGATGGGAAAGACGACCGGCGTCGTCGATGACCGGTTTTGTGGGCCAAGCGGTGATGGCCTAGTGACGGCCTAGTGAAGAGTCGGTGACGAATCGCCGGGAGCGGCGGTTTCGAGGCTCTTCTTGTGCTGGCCGACTCTGCACGCGGCGGTGGCAGCGGCCTTAGCGATAGACGTAAAGCGCGGCCAAATCGCCGGCGGCCGCATCCCAAGGGACGCTGAGTTCGACGAGAGCGCGACGGGTCGACGGGTTGGTGTGCCATACTGCCTGCAACTTTGTTTCCTGATCGGGCAGGGCTGTGGCCAGCGGTGCGCCTTCTTCGTCTAGGAGTCGCATTTGCAGGCGTCCTTCGACCGGGCGGATGGTGGCGACAAAAAGATATTCGAGACCGCCGATGAGAAAGACGGGACAGAGGTGGGTGGCTCGGGGTTCGAGATGGTGGTGAAGCACTTGATCGCGCACTTTCCATCCATCGGCGGTGAGACGACGGGCGGCTTCGAGGGCGCGTCGACGGGCGAGCATGGCGAAATCGACGGGAGTGACCTCTTGGGCGTGGCTGGGCGGAGGCAGGGTGGCGGGGGCGAGGACGGCCGCGGCCAGAGTCAGAACGTGGCGGCGGGTCATCATGGGGTGAGCAGGCGGGTCATGGCTGACTGCAGAGTGTCGGCGAGCATTTCGCGGCGACCGGCCTCGGTGGGCGGCTGTTGGAGGAGGCGGCTGAGTCTTTGCGTGACTTGGAGGCAGCGCGAGACTGATCGTTTTGTCCGGACGTGATCGCTCAGATTGGACAATTCGTTTTCGATCCAGCTGACGATATGCGGGTGGAGTCCGACTGGTTCCAAGGTGGGAGCGGAGCGGGCGGCGAGCAGGATGGCTTCGACTTCCATGATACGGAGCCAGCTGGCCACGGGCAGCAGGCGCGCGAGGTCGGGGTCGCGCTGTGCTTCGAGGGCCAGACGTTGCTCTTCATTAAGCGCCTCCACGCTGCGGCGAAACGTCTCCCATTCGCCGGCTTCTTCCAGCGCGTGGAGCAGGAGGTGGCGCGGTCGGGTGGCCGTGCTGATGCCGAGCAATTTTTCCACAGCGGCGGTGTCGGAGAGCCGCTGGCTGGCCTGAACGTCATCCCGCGCCTGAGCAGCGAGCATGAGCTCGGCGGTCATGATGCCGAGGCGCAGGGCGGCGTGTTCACGATCGGGGGCGACCGTGGGAGCCGCTGGGCCGTAGCATTGGCGCCATCGAGGATTGAGTGAGCGCCCGAGCGAGATGAGGACCTCGGAAATAGCCGGTGCGCTGAAGGGGGCAGGGATGCCTCCCGGCGCGCTGAACGGGGCAGCGATGGCTCCAGGCGCGCTGGGAAACGAGAGGTCCAGCAGAGAATCAAGCAATGTCTCGCCCATGGTTCAGAGAGTCCATTTATCTTTGGTCCATCCCACGACATGCAGTCGCCGGTCTGCATCGGTTTGCAGAAAAACATCCACGGCCAGCGAGGCCCCGCCGCGCTCGGCCAGCGCTTCGCTCAAATCATCGCTGACGCGCGACCCCTCGGCGGTCAAAACCGGCACTGAGGCGAGGGCTGCCGCCGGCCGGAAAGCTGTCCACGCTCCGGTCTGATCGCGGCTGAGGAGTAGTCGAAATAGCTGCGGTTCCGACGAAGGGGAAGCCGCAAAATCCTCCCAGTCCGTCGTTTCGGGCGTGATGGCGCTGCGCTCGTCCACCTGCCAGCGGCCGTCATCGTAGATCACGGCCACCGTCTGCGGCACTCCATCGGCATTTTGACAGGGCACCAGCACCACCTGCGACGTGCCGAGTGGATGCCATTGGGCTTGCGACCGGTCGATCAGGGCATACGGCCGACGGCGCGGCCATAACGCGGGCTCATTCCGAGGCGAATCAAGAAAAAACTGATCCAAGACCGCGAGGGCGCGGTTGATGGACAGCGTGATGGCTTCGGGGGACGGGGCGGAAACAGCGGTGACCGGCGGTGGGCCGTCCGTATCGATCGAGCTGGCGAGCGCTCCGGCTAGAATCGGGCGGGGATAAAAGGAGAAAACAAAAATCGAGATGAGAACGGCGAGAATACTGCTGGCGAGCAGGGTGAGGCCGGTCATCTGGCTGGCGAGGTGCAGGCGGCGGTCGATTTTTTGCGGGTTGATGCTGTGATGAACGTTTTCGAGGAAAGTGATGGTGGCGTTGGGGACCAGCGGGGTGAGGTGTGAGCGGCGTGATCGGTCGGGAGCGGGATCCAAGTCATTGATGGGCAAGCGGAACCGTCGGATGAAGCGGCTCAGGCCCCGAGGGCGGCGCGGCGAACTGCCGGGCAGGGGAGTAAAGAGACGAACGCGATCAGAGATCAGAGGTTTCCGATCCGGAGATCCGGATGACGCCAGGGAGGGCTCGGGGGTGATGGCGGGCTTAATCATGCGCAGGGCAGTTCCTAAACGAGGGCAAAAACACACTCGTTATGACGTCAGTATAGCCCGGGGTTGGGGAAAGTCCCCCGAAAATTGCCCACTGGCGGTGGGGTGGGCTACCCAATCCGCAGGGCGGCGAAATTTCGTCGTTCGGAGGCGTGCCGCGAGAAATTACGTGGCGCGAGGGGCGGCTGGACGCTGATTCCACGCCACGCAGTCGTCGTAGCGCAGCCCGGAACCACCAAAAACGTCAAGGGCGCTGCCGATGGTCAAATCGACGCGCCCGCCGCTCAAGTTATCGCACCGTTGCAGGTCGGTCAGGCGGGCTGCTCCGCCGGCGTAGGTGACCGGCCGCCGCCCCCACGAGCCGAGCAGCTGAATCAAGTCTTCGTCCATCCCCGCCATTTTTCCTTCGACGTCGGCCGCATGAATGAGGAATTCGGCGCAGGAGTCGGCGAGCTGATCCAGCACGGCCGGAGTGACGGGTAGGTCGGTCAGAGTTTGCCACCGGTTCATGGCTACCGTCCATCCGGTGGCGGTGCGGCGGCAGCTGAGATCGAGCACCAAGCGGTCGCGCCCGACGGCGGCAAGCATGGCGTCGAGCCGGGCGGGGAGAAATCGTCCCTCGGGCGAGAAGATGCGTGAGGTGACGATGACGTGGGAGGCGCCGGCCTCAAGCCAAGTGGCGGCGGTGGTTTCGGTGATACCGCCGCCCAGTTGTAGTCCGCCGGGCCAAGCGGCCAAGGCTTCGCGTGCGGCGACCTCATTACCGGGGCCGAGCATGATAACGTGACCGCCGCGCAGGTCATCCGTCCGGTATTTTTCCACGAAGTACCGCGGTGGATGGGGGCTGACAAAATTCGTTTGCAGCTCGCGGCGGTCGTCGCTCAGGGTGCCGCCGACGATTTGTTTGACCTGGCCGTCGTGTAAATCGAGGCACGGGCGGAAGCGGGTTCCTGAGGATGGGGCAGTGGTCATGAGGCGATTCGGGGCGGGGGGCATTCATCGCCCCGGGTCTGGAATGTCTCAACTGCCAACCGCGTGACCGGCCAGCAAAGTGTCTTGATTCGTGGCGGGCGCTTGGGATGATTGATCGCTGTGATGTTGATTCCGCGTTTGATGATGATTGTTGTGTTGGGTGGTGGTGTGCTCTTTCCGGGCGGGCGGGCAACTGGAGCGGAGGAGGCGGGACTGGTGACTTGGCGGGTGGTGTCGGAAGTGCCGTTGATGAATGGCCAGACGAGTCCAGGGCTGGCGGGAGTTTTTGCCGGGGCGCTCAATGCCACGCATGCCCTGATGGCCGGGGGAACGTTTTATGAGGGAAAAGGACCGTTGGATGGCGGGCAGCGTACGTTTTCCGACGCCCTCTTGATTCTTGAGCAGTCGCCGGGTGTGGCCGGGGCGCCTCCCAGCTATGCGTGGTCGACGCCAGAAATGACACTGCCCGGCCCGCTCGCGTACGGAGCCTCGGTCACGCTCGATGACGGCGTGCTCTTGATCGGCGGTATGGATGGGAATGAATGTGTGGCTGATGTGCGTTTCGCCACCTGGGACCGGGCGGAGGAGCGGCTGAAAATGGTGGATTTCCCGCCATTGCCGAAACCGCTGGCCTACGCCGGGGCGGGGCGGGTCGGGTCGTGGGTCATGGTGGTGGGCGGTGCGACGACTCCTGACGGCGACGGCGGAGATGACGTTTTCGGGTTGGATCTGGCCGGGCGCGCCGAGGGGGCTGAGTGGGCGTGGCAGGTGCTGCCGGCGCTGCCGGTTTTGGTGCAGCTTCCCATCGTGGTTGGAGAAGAGGGGGAAGACGGGAGAGCGCTGCATGTCTTTGGCGGCCGGGACCAGCGTCCGCAAGCGCGGGGCAGGGTGATGGGTGAAGGGTGGAGCTTTGATCCGGTCACCCAGCAATGGTCGTCCAGCGGTCCCATCAAACTGGCCGGTGTCGCCGGTACGGTTCGCGTCATGGGCGGGACGGCGGTGGCCCTCGAAGACCGACGGCTGTTGCTGCTGGGAGGAGACGATGGAGTGCTGGCCAACGTGTTGGAAGAGAATAGTCGAAGGGGTGGACTGGAGGAAGAGCGGGCTGCTTACGCGAAATTAACGGCCGCCATGCTGGCGGCACATCCCGGTCATCGCCGAGAGCAATTGTTGTATGATGTACGCCGCGGCGTCTGGCGCGCCGTTGGGTCGTTTCCGGCAGCAACACCAGCGGTCACACCGGCTTTTGTATGGGATGGGGCCATCATGCTTATGGGCGGTGAACCCGCTCCCGGCCGACGCAGTGCCGCCGTCTGGCTGGGGGCCATGGAGGCCGAATAGCCGTCCCAGCGCCGAGATTTGTTTTGCCGCGGTGATCGATTGACCGTCAGATCATAAAATGAAAAAATCATCGACATCAGGGCAATGGGTAGTGGCATCGGCGGATCAATCGGCGGATCAATCGGCGGGGCGGCTGGAGCAGCCACCGGTCGGTTTGGTGTTGGGATCTGGGTTGGGCGGGTTTGTCGGGCGGTGTGACCGGGTGATTGAGGAAATTTCTTTTGCCGAAGCGGGATTGCCGACCTCGGGTGTCCCGGGCCATGCCGGTTCCTTGGTGCTGGCGGTGCTAGCGGGACGTCCGGTCTGGATACTGCAGGGGCGGGTGCATTTGTATGAAGGATACGGGGCGTCAGCGGTGACGGCCGGCATCCGCTGGCTGGCAGGCCGCGGCGTGCGCACCGTGGTGCTCACCAATGCCGCCGGCTGCCTTAATCCGAATTTTGCCCCGGGCGAGTGGATGATGCTCGCCGATCACCTGAATTTAACCGGAACCAGTCCGCTGCTCGGAGGTCCGCACTTTCACGACATGACCGAAGTCTATTCGCCCCGGCTGCGCCATGAATTTACCGCCTGTGCCTTTACTCGCGGCCTCGTCCTGCGCGATGGCGTTTACGCTGGGGTGACCGGCCCCCAATACGAAACCCCAGCTGAAGTGCGCATGCTGCGGTTGCTCGGAGCTGATGCGGTGGGCATGTCCACTGTGCTCGAAGCCATTCAAGCGCGGGCCCTGGGGCTGGAGGTCGCCGGATTTTCGTGCCTCACCAACATGGCGGCCGGGATGGGCCCGGCGGCATTGAACCACGCAGAAGTCGTTCAGACCGGGGCCGCGGCCGCCGGCCAACTGGCTGATTTGCTGGCCGATTGGTTGGCGGCTTGATCACGACAGGGACGCCGGGGACTGAGGATCAGGTCCGTCCCTTTTTTTCCAGGCTTACCGATCAGCGGCCTTGGTGAGTTCGAACGTATCGAACAGGCGGCCCTCGATGTCATACGCTTTGAACTGGATGGTACGGTCCTGCACGGTGGCGAAGCAGAAATGGTGACCGCGTTGGACGTGGATGCTGAACCAAGCGCGCTGCGGTCCGGCTTGTTCGAGGCCACCACCGCCGCCGCCGGTGACGATGTATCGGACTCCGCGGGCTTGATTGATGGTCATGTTGAGGATGGGCCAAGTGCGTTCATAACTGTGGACGTGGCCGGCAAAAGCGATGTCGATCCCGTACTTTTCGTAGAGCGGAATTAACGCGCTGACGGCGTTATCGCCGGGGCGGAAATTGATGTCTTCCTTCCCTTTCCAGGCGTCGCCGTAATCGTTTTCATCCGAGCTGAAGCAGGGGTGGTGGTGGGCGGCGAATTTCCATGTGGCGGTGGAGGCGGCGAGTGCTTTTTCCAGTCGGGCATATTGTTCGCTGCCGGGCGTGCTGGGTTTGTTGGAGTCGATCATGAAGAACTCGGCGTTGCCACATTTGAAGGTGTAAAAATACTCGGGCTCGGGCAGGTGAAAATAATCGTAATACCAATGGGAATTCTTCTCGTGGTTCCCGATCACGGGGAAGACGGGGACATGCGCCATGAGCGGGGCGCAGGGAGCAAAGAGATCGAAAAGCCACTGTGATTTGGCAAACCCGTCGTCGACCACGTCTCCGCAATGCAGCATGAAGTTCGGCCTGAGCGCGAAGATGCCCTCGGCGCAGCGTCGGGTCACTTCAGGATTCCGCTGAGTGTCCCCGAGGATTCCAAAGGCCCACGCGTCTTGCGGTCCGGGCAGCGTTTGGAAAGTGGCAATCTCTGAGCGGGCCAAATTACCGGCTTCGTCACTGGCTGTGACCCGGTAAAAATAGCGGGTATGTGGTTTCAGGTCGTTGAGGGTCACTGTATTGAGCACTCGTGACTCGGTGGTAGTGGAGGAAAGAGTGAGCGGCTGGGCCTCGCCGTAGTCGACCCGGAGGGTGGCGGCACCGGTCATTTCGGCCATGACGGTCATGCTGTTTGTCGTGGCGGCTTGGAGGTACGGCTGGACGATGAATTTGAGCACGTCATTGACTGGCGGTTTCCAAGCGATGAGGCCGGCATTTATGTCTGCGACGGCGGCGATTTCTGTGGGGGTGAGCACTCGTGAATAGAGTTTCACTTCTTGGAGGGCTCCTTCCATTGGGTACAATTCATTGGCATCCGCGTAAGCGGCGACCGTCAATCGGCTATCGGCTGGGTAGAGGATGTCGCCGGACTGAGCGGATGATTCGGCTTCCTGCTGGCCGTTGACGTAGAGGCGCATGACTGTGCCGTCGTAGGTGCCGACGACGTGATGCCATCGTCCTCGAGCGATCGGGGTGGTGTTGGCGATCAAGGTCGTGAGCAAACCATCGCCGTCATCGGCGCCGGTGGTGGCCAGTCTGAAAGTGAAGTGGGACTGGTTGAATCCGAGGACCCAGCCTTGTTCTGACGGGCCATTGTCTTGAACGAATCCGGCGATGCCTCCTTCGGGTTGGGTCTCGTCTAGCAGGACCCACGCGGAAATACTCAACTCACGAGCTGGCAAGAGTGGGGTGGCGGCGGCGCGGTCGGGGGCGACCAGCAGCCAGTCGCGGCGGCCGCCGAAGCGCAGGCCTTGCGCAGGCCCGATGTTCTCGAGCACCGGATTCCCTTGCACGGCGGCGCTGGCATGGTGAGTGAGATCGTCCCAGCGGCCGTTCTCCAGCGGATGCGTGCCGGTGGCAAAATGGATTTTAAGTTGGTCTTCCACCTTATCAGGATGCGCGATGGCGGCGGCCGGCACCATGAAGACGGCTAGCAACGCGCGGGTGACAGCCCGGCGGAGCGAGTGAAACAAGCAATTGGCAATCATAATCGGCATGGATACAGGGGGCGCGGCTCAACACGAGGGCCGCGATGTGGCAAAGATGACGCAATGACGCCGCGCCACCCAGAACTTTTTCTCTCAGCCGTCGCAGAGACCGGGGTCGGCGAATGAAAAAGGCGGCCGGATCAGGTCGAAAGAAACGACCCCCTGACTTCGTTGAGGCACAGAGACACAGAGTGGCTTGAAATTCGGACGACTTTCACGATTTCTCATTCAGCGTCCCGCTGAGGAGTCGGGCGTGAGGGGATCAGAGCTTGTTGAATTTCTTCCGGGGTGAGTGCGCGCCAGCCTCCGGCGGGCAGGGAATCGGGAAGCTGGAGTTGGCCGATGCTTTCGCGGTGAAGGGAAGTGAGGCGGCAGCCGAGGCGGTGAAACATGCGTTTGATCTGGTGATAACGGCCTTCGTGCAGCGTAACGCGGGCCTGCCTGAGGCCGGTGATTTCGAGGGTGGCAGGCAGGGTGTGGATGTCTTCGGTGTGAAAGTAAAACCCTCGGGCCAACGCCTCCACTGCGCTGGGTGGAATGGGTTCATGGGTCTCAAGCCGGTACACTTTCGGCACTTTGAAACCAGCAGCCATGAGCTGTTTTGACCAGCGGCCGTCATTCGTCAGCAGCACCAACCCAGAAGTACTTCGGTCCAAGCGTCCCGCCAGATGCAGGGTGGTCCGGTCCGGGTCATCGATGAGGTCAATCACCGTCGGGTGCTGCGCATCCTGCGTGGCACTCAGCCAGCCAACCGGTTTGTGCAGCATTAGATACAGGGCGCGCTGCGGCCGCTGGATCACAACCGAGTCGAGGTATACCTCGTCAAAACGATCCGCCTCGGCATGGCGGTCGCGCACCACCGCCTGGTTAATCCGAACCCGCCCGGCCGAAATCGCCAGCACAGCGGCGACGCGTCCCATTTCCGCATGCCGGGCTATCAAACGGTCGAGTTTCATCGATGCGGCCGCCTCGCGTATTTCGCGGTGGCAGGGAAATAATTTGGCACCCTCCCAGCGGTGCGGACGGTGACTGGCATGGGGTGAAATCAGCGAAAGTGCACAGTATTGTCGAAGCCGATGTAGAGGATGTCCTGAGTTTTGCCATCCCATGACACGCCGGCCAAGTCTTTGTAGGTGAAGATCTGGCGAATGTTGGCGGCGGTCAGGGCGGCGCGAGTTTTTTCGGAAAGGGTGGGATCGAGAGCGGGTTCGATCAGGACATTTTCGTAGAAGTTATGATGTCCGGGCTGGACGGTGCGGGCGAAATAGCTGTCGGTGGTGAAGGCAGGCAGGGCGGTGCCGGAGCCGGTGGTGGGCGAGAGCCAGCGGTCGAACGGGTATGTTTTCAAGATCCATGGGATTTCGCCTTGGTAGAGCGGCAGGCCCTCGAAAAAATGTAGATTGATGGAGGTGCCTTTTTTTTCCACGGTGTATCGGCGGGTGGTGAACGGTGGCTGGGGGTCGGCTGGATTGTAGGGGGAGAGTTCGATGAGGGCGATGCTGTCGCTGCGGGTGGTTTCGAGCGAGCCGGTGAAGGCATCAAATTGCGGTTGGGGGCGGGCGTAGTTGCATTGCAGCGTGTAATACGGATCGCTGGGGAACGGGGTGTTATTCCGGACGGTGTTGTGGGGGTAGGGGAAATCGAGGGTCAGCACGTAGGATCTGAGTTCAGGACCGCTGCCGCGGGACCACGAAATAGTCATTTTTTGACTGGTAGGCGTGGCCACGGTGCCGAGGTCTTCGAGGGCACCTGACCAGACAAGGACTTGGCTGCCTTCGAGATATTGATAGTGGATCCGGAGTTTTCGCCAGTAGGCGGCCGCGGTGAACGAGGAGGATGTGTGCGGAGCCTCCTTGGTGCGATACAGCCAGAACCGTGATTTGAGGCGGTGCAGCCCCATGATCGAGCCGAATTCACTTTGCTGAGTTTGAATCAATCCAAACGATTGGCCAGATATAGCCGTCGGATCGAGGTCTTGAACCCGGTAATAACTCGTTTCGGCAAAGGCGGGAAGGTTGGATTGGCGGGCGGTGGTAGGTTCTCCGTAGGCGGACCAATGCAACAGGTCATGGGAAATTTCCACGCTGTAGGGGCCTTGGCCGCCCAGCCAGTCAAGGCTGACGCGATCGGAGGAAGGTAGAATCTGGTCGATCTGCACCCCGCCGCGGACAGAGGGCGCCGGAACCATCCAGAAGAACAGAGCCAGGTGAAAAACGGCGGTAATGATGATGACGGGCATAGTGGGTGGGGGTGAGGAGGCTGCCCCTTACGGCAGCGTGGGGACAGGAACTGGCGTGGGATGCGGAACGGGGCGCATCTGTTTTACTCCGACAAGGCCAGGGGTGAGGCGTTTGAATTCGAAATCTAATTCGTAGCTATTTTTTTGCGGGTAGTATGATTCGTAGGCGTTCGCGGCGGCCAGCATCTGGCGCAGTAGCGTGCGGTAGTCCGCGGTCCACGTCATAACCGGGCTGCCATCCGGAGTCAGACTGGATGCCCGGGGCCGCGTGAGCGGCGCGGCCTCGACTGCGTTGTCCTCCCACGTGGCGGCGACGACTTCTGGTTGCACCCGGCCATCTGGATTGGTCACGGAGACGGCGCCAAGTTGCGTGACGATCTGAGTTGAGGACGTGCGTCCGCCAGGGGTGATATCGACCGTTAGGGTGGCGACTCCGTTGGCCATTTCCATGATGTCAGGCACGGAGAAATGAACCAGCACAGCCATGCCGACGGTGGTTTCGTCGACACTGTGGCGCAGGCGCTCGAGGAAGGCGTTTTCGTTGTAGAAACTGGCGTAGACTTTGCGGATGGCCCTGAAGACACCGCGTTCCTTTGCTTCGGTCGGGTCACACCAGCTCGGGCCGGCCGTGTCTCCATCGAGGTCATCCTCCAAGCATCCGCTGAAACTGTCGTATAACCCGGCGCCGCTGAAGTTTTCAGCGTCCTCGACATTGGTCGAGCTGCGAAACCGAATATTTGCGCCCGTCAGACCGGCGTTTTGCAGCGAAGCCGTGATGATGGCGCGTTGTTCCGGGGTGAAGTCGGCGGTGTTTTGGATGGCTGACCGAATGGCGTCGAGGTCGGTGCGGAGCGCTGGGACGTTGGGCGGGTAAGTATGACCTGCCAGTTTGGATTGGATGAATTGGCCCAAACTCATGCCTGGAGCGACTGATTGGGAGAGAAAGCTATCCCAGAGGTCGAAAGTGATGGCCAGCGCTGGGTGTGGACTGTCGTCTGGCAAGGTGCGCCGGAGAAACCCGAAGTGTGCGGCTTTGCCGCCGATGAAACGGATGTCCGCTGGGGTGGCCTCGTCCACGCTGACCACGAGGCGACCGCGGGGGGCTTTGGGGGTGATGTCGAGCGGGCCGCCCTGCTTAAGGCGGAGGATTTCCGCCCGTTGTTCCTGCGTCAATCGTCCAGTGGCGTCGGTCAGGGTGATGCGGCAGGAACCGCCTTCTTCGCTGACAGCCAGCAAGATGTCGCGACCATAAAGACTGGCCAGTTCGGCTTGTAGGCTGGTACCATTGGCGTGGGCGAAAGGAAGGAGCAGGGAGCGGGCGAGCAGGGCGACATGGGAATTGGGAGTGGCCGGTTGCAGGCAGACATAACCGGCGAGCACCGGTAATTCGGCCGGAACGTGGTCGGTGACCAAGATGTCATCGAAGCGCAGACGTCCCTCGCCAAGGGCGCGAGGAATGTCCGCGGAGGCGACATAAACCAGACGGCCGAGAGCCCAGCCTGCGGAGAAGCAAGCATTGTCGGTGATCCAGCGCTTCAGCGAGTCGACCTCCAGTCCGCGGGCGGCAAAGAGCGGGCGATAGGCCTCGGTTTCCGCTTGCTGCTCGACCGACGGAAGGTAAAAAACGCGCCAGCCGGGTTCGACGACCAGCCGCTGGCGGACGGCGTCGACCCATTCGACGCATTGAGCGGCGGGAAATGCCTCTTGGCCGGTAATCTGAATGCCGAGTTCGCGAATCTGGGGGTCGGGGGCGCGCAGCACTGAGCCCAGAACCAGTTTTTGCGCTGGGGAGGCGTAGAGCGAGAGGGCATTGAATTCGAGTACGCCCATGGTGGCGTAGCCGGGAAGCCGGGCCCTCGCAAAAGTCAGATGATACGGATACTTGACGGAATCTTGGAAATAAACCCGGTCCGTCTGCGACAAGGCAATCGTCCATTTGGCAAAGGCGATCGAAGCCGCTCCGCCGCCACTGCCCGGTTGAAACAAGGCCGAAGAGGATCCCCGCAGCTGGTTTGACCAGTCATCGTCCCCTCGCGCCGGCCGGGCCTGAACCCGGTAAAACCCATGTGACAGCGAGGCGTCAACTCCCTCGCGATAATTGTGCAATTCATCGAGGACCCGCGCTCTTTCCGTCCACACCACCAGATCGCGGCTGTGATCAAGCTGGAGCATCTGCCCAGCGAGCCCGCCCGCCATCAGCCGGACGAAACGCCCATCTGCATCAGCTTGCAGATCGAGACGGGTCTGGCCATGACCCGCGGCCGCGACCAGCAGCCATGGGAGGCAGACGGCGATCCACCGCCATCGAGCCCAAACGGCGGCCTGCCGGCGGGGGCGGCGGGGGCGGTTGGCGAGCGGAGGGAAGGGGAGTTTCATCTTCTGGGCTGTTATGATAACCTCTGCCGCCGATGGATTCAAGCAGGGCCGTGGCGCGGTGGAAATGGATGAACGAGTGGTGGGTGGCTGAGCATGTGGTGGAGCGAGTCGCAGAGCATGCGGCAGAGCCTGCGACCTGCGTCCAGCCGCGGAGTGGATCTCAGGGCGAGCGCCAAACGGTCTTGCGCCGCGCCAGCGAGCGGCTCAAAGTCGATGGCATGGCTTCGCGCTATCTTCATCGCCGCCGTGTGCTCTTTCATGAGACCGATCTGGCCGGCATTGTTCATTTCTCCAACTTTTTCAAGTACATGGAGGAAGCGGAGCATGCTTTTCTGCGATCGATTGGTCTGTCGGTTCATCCCGAGGAAAACTGGCGCAGTCCGGTCCGGCATGGCTGGCCGCGAGTCAGTGCCAAATGCGATTTCCATGTGCCGTTGCAATTTGAGGATGAGATCGAGATCGAGCTACTGGTGGCGGAAGTCCGTTCCAAGTCGATTCGATATCGCGGGTATTTTTGGAAAGACCCTGATGGGAAAAGGGTTCGGGCAGCGACGGGCGAGGTGGTGGTGGTCAGTGTGATAGCGGACCGTGCGGCTGGCACGATTCAGAGTGCACCCATTCCCGACCGCTTTCGCGAGAAGCTTGAACCGCATCCGGGGCTCGAGGTGTGACCGGGCCTGGCGTCTGTGGGGCAGCGGCTGGATCATTTTCAGAGCGCGCCCACGCGTCATCTCGTCAGGTGCGAGTTGCGAAAACGTCGCCAGCAGCCACGATGGCGGATTCTTATGAAGTTCCAATTTATTGCCAACCGGTCCGCCCTGCTGGCTGCCGTTTCGCTGCTGGCGGCGGGCAGCCTGTCGTCGTGCGCGTCGATGGTGGTCGGCGCCATCAGCGGCGGCGCCCCGCCCACCCCGAAATTCATGCGCGGCGCTTCGGTTACGATTCAGGGAGCCGGTCCCATGGAAGTGCGCGCCGCGACCGTCGATATCATGACTGAAAATGATTTTCGACTGGCTTCCCCCATCAATGACATGATGGTTTTTGAGAAGGCTGGCACTCGGCATGATGAATTGATGTACGGCGCCTACGGCAGTCGGCCAATGCGCCAACGCGTCACGATCACGCTGGAAATGGGCGATGATCCGGAATCGATCAGCCTGCTGGCCGAAGGGAAAGTGGTGCGCGAGTACAGCAATATGTCCGGTGAGGAAACTGGATACTTGCTGGCGGGCGGGCGTCACCGGTATGGCAAATACTTGAAACTCATCAAAAAACGCGCGGAACGCACGGCTTCCGAAAAAGAGGTTTTTTAAACAGGCACGGGCGGCCTGATCGGAAATGGCCCGGGTGCCGGCGGTGGCTGAAACCATGGCCGCGCCAGCGGCTAGGGGTCGCCACCCAGCCAAACCCGGCCTGCACCACCGGTGATTTTCGGTTTTCGATCGCCTGATTCGCCTGTACGCTCAGGTGTTCTCCCTCCATTGAGACACTTTACTTTTCTCCAGCCTTTTGACTCCATCTCCTTCTCCATCCGCCATTTCCCCGGCTTCCATGCCCGTTATCGACCTTGGTTTCGGGGTGCAGATGGACGGGGTGGCTCCGGTCTTCATTCTCGGCCCATGCGTCATTGAGAGTGAATCATTTGTCCGCGAACTGGCGGCGGAATTAAAATCCATCACTACTGCGGTGGGTGCTCGTTTTGTCTTCAAGGCGAGCTACGACAAGGCCAATCGCACGTCTATCCACAGCTACCGTGGCTTGGGGTGTCGCGAGGGCACCCGCCTTTTGGGTGAAATCGGGCGCGATCTGGGAGTGCCCGTGACCACTGACGTCCACTCGGTCGAAGAAGCCGAAATCGCCGCGGAACATGTCGATATCCTGCAAATCCCCGCGTTTTTGTGCCGTCAGACGGATTTGGTCGTGGCCGCCGCCCGCACCGGACGGGTGGTCAATGTGAAAAAAGGTCAGTTTTTAGCGCCCTGGGATGTGTCTCAAATCGCGGAAAAAATCTCCCAGAGTGGAAACTCCAGATTCTTTTTCACCGAGCGAGGCACTACTTTTGGATACAATAATCTGGTAGCGGATATGAGGTCGCTTTTCTGGATTCGCGAACAAGGATTTCGGGTGGTTTTTGATGCCACTCATTCGGTGCAGCGCCCGGGTGGTCAGGGGTCGACCAGTGGTGGAGACGGGCGACTGGCGCCCGTGCTCGCGCGTGCGGCGGTGGCCACGGGAGTGGATGGTGTGTTCATTGAGACGCATCCTGATCCCTCGAAATCATTCTCAGACGGCCCGAATATGATTCCTCTTGCGCAACTTCCCGGGGTGTTGCGTCAGCTTCTTGCTTTGCATGCGCTTGTTTAGTCACTTGATGCTCTGCAGTATGGCGACTTCGATGGCGCTGGCGGCAGCGGCACCGTCTGGTGGCGCCGCGCCGGAACCGGCGGTGTCGGCGGCTGCCGTCGGCGGCGCCACGTCGACCGGACCGGAGAAGGTTGGCGAGACTCCCCCCGGCCAACCGGTCGCAGTAGCGGCGTCGGACTTGTCCTCTCTGAACCGCCTTTTACCTGTGGGCAAAACCGCTCGCCGCGTGACCGTGCCGACGGTGAATGAAGAGGGGGTTTTGACCTCACTTGTGACCATGGGTGCGATCACCCGACTAGATGATGAGAATTTCCTGCTCGAGGATGTGGTGCTGACATCATTTGGTCGCCCTGCCGAAGAAGGAACGACCAGCGATGAGGCCACCATCATCACCTTGATCAGTGGTCGCTACCATGCCCCCACGCGGTTTCTCCACAGTGATCAGGAGGTGTCCATTCGCAAACCAGGCCTCGTCATGACGGGTGACTCCCTCCAGTATGATAGCGCCGCCGGTATCGCCCTCATGAAGGGGAAAACCAAGGCTCTCATCACCGACGCTCCAAGCCCTGACCCCGATAGCCCGCCGGAGAAATCCGCCGCCCCGCAACCCACCGCCCCGCCTCAATGAGTTACCTTGTCCGCTTCTGGCCACTCTTGCTGGCCACCACCCTGGCCGCGGCCGCGCAAACAACCCCAGCGCGCCCGCCCAAACCCAATGACACCGCCTCCCTAGACGAAGCGATTCGCGCCGTCGATCGCGCCAAAAAACAAGCCGCCCCAACGCCGTCACCCGCCGTCCGCCCCGCCACGGAAAAACCCGTTCCCCCAGCGAAGCCGGTCAAATCAGCAAAACCCGTTTCACCGGCTCCGGCGGCTCAAGCGGCTCAAGCGGTCAAACCAGCTAAGCCAGTCAAGCCAGTCACCCCCCCTAAAACAACGCCAGCGGCGCCGCCAGCGTCGAAACCCAAAGCTGACGTTACGCCCAAAGCTGACGTTACGCCCAAAGCTGACGCTACGCCCAAGGCTGAGCCTCTGCCCACGAAGGAGCCGGAGGCGCGGGCGGAGAGTGCAGGCCGTGCGGAGAATGCGGAGAGTGATTCTGGAGCGGGGGCTAAACCCAAGCCTAAACCCAAGAGTGGGCTAGCGGCGACGCAGACGCAGATTTCGGGTTTAGAGGATGCGATCTTGGACAACGCGCGCAACACGATCACGTTTCGCAAGAATGTGGTGGTAGATCGACCGGACTTAAAGATCTGGTGTGACCAGCTGGAGATTTTATTAAACCGGAGTCCGGCCAAGGCGGCGCCGTCGGCCAAGGCGGGCGGAGCGGCTGACGAGAGTGATGCTTTGGGGGCGAACACGATCAAGACGGCCACGGCGAGTTCTGGGGATGGCGGGCTGGTGGTGGTGTGGCGCAAGACATTAACGGGGGATGTAGTGGCGGTGGGGCGGCGGGCGGTGTATACTGCTACTGACGGCACGTTTACGATTACGGGTATGCCCGAGGTTTTGCGCGATATGACCCTGCATTTTCACAGTCCGGGCGAGGCGGATAAGCTGGTTTTGTATAAAAACGGCAGTGCTCGTGGCAGCAAGCGACAGGATCTGAATTTGAGTGTGGTCAAAGCGCGTGAGATTCGTCAGCGGATGTTCAGTCATGTCCCTGGCCGCCGTCCACCTGAGGCCACTGAGGCGTCCCCAGAGCCATCGGCGGCGCCGGTGGGTCCGCTGCCGCCGCCGCCGGGTGCTGGCTCCACTCCTCCCTCATCCACCCCCAACTGAGCTATTCTCTTTTCATGGAATCCGTCTATCCCGACACAGCTGACATTGATTCTCACGCCGGAGAGTTTCTGCTTCGGACGCGTGGTCTCCGCAAAGTCTACGATGGCCGGGCGGTCGTGAACGGGGTGGATGTGACCGTGCGTCCGGGCGAAATTGTCGGGTTGCTGGGGCCGAATGGGGCTGGCAAAACCACCAGTTTTTACATGATTGTTGGCTTAGTGCCACCGACTGATGGCGAGGTGATTTTCGAGGATGAAGATGTGACTCGGATGCCGATGTATCTCCGGGCGCGGTTGGGCATGGGCTATCTGCCGCAGGAGGAATCGATTTTCCGGAAGCTGAGTGTGCGTGACAATTTGATGGCGGTATTGGAAGGTATGCCCATGACGCAGACGGAGCGCAAAGACGAATGCCAGCGGTTGTTGGAGCGTTTTGGCATCAGCCATGTGGCTGACAATATGGCCCTGACAATGTCCGGCGGAGAAAAACGCCGACTGACCATCGCTCGATCGCTGGTCACCCAGCCAAGCCTGCTGATGCTGGATGAACCGTTCAGCGGAGTCGACCCGATTGCCGTAGGTGAAATTCAAAACATCATCCGGGACCTGCGCGATGACGGACTGTCCATTTTGATCACCGACCACAACGTCCGGGAGACGCTGTCGATTGTTGACCGGGCGTATCTGATCTTTGAGGGCAGGGTGCGCCTTGAAGGAACGCAGGAGTTTCTCGTCAATGATCCCACCGCCCGGAAACTCTATCTGGGCGAGAACTTTAACATGTGACTACGCCACGGCCACTTTCCTTCACTCTCCTTTCTTCCGGTTTTCTCCTCATCTTCCCTCCCAAACCAAACGACCGAAATGCAAACACATAACGTCAACGTGCCGATTACCGTGACCGGCCGCCACCTGGAAGTCACCGAGCCACTCCGCGACTACGTCTCGAAAAAGATTCAGGGCCTTCCATTGGACTATCCGCGGATTATTGAAGCAAAGGCGCTTCTTATTTTCCACTCCCACCACCATCGTCAGGAGTGTGAAATTATCCTGTATTGCGCTGACCACCTGTCGATTGAGGCCAGCAGTGAGTCGCTGGACGACTTGTACGCAGCCATCGATGACACGATTTCGAAAATCGCCCGGCGGATGCGCAAACACAAAACCCGCCTGCAAAAACATGCGCGGCCTCGTCACAATCAGACGATCCGCCATCTGCAAGAACACGTCTTTGAACCGAGTGCTCTGGACACGCATCATGATGAGATCGAACCGATCATCGTCCATCCAGAACATCAGAAAGTGAAACCCTTGTATCCCGATGAGGCGTTGCTTGATCTGGAATTGAGCGATCGTCCATTTGTCCTGTTCCATAATTTGCGGAATGACAAGCTGAGCCTTGTGTATCGCCGCAAGGATGGTGACTACGGCATGATTGTGCCGCAGGACACCTATGCCGGAGCCTCCCGTTCAGAAGCGGGTCCTCATGGCGGAGCCTGATCCCGTATCGCCTGATTTCCGGCTTCCGGTTGTTCCCGGAAGCCGGAGCCCCACTCGCCGTCGTCCACATTTTTCCCCCGCGCCGCATGCCCAGCAAAGTTCGTCGTCCCAGTCACATTACCGTTGGTACGTTTTTCGAGCGTCATTGCGAGGCCTTGCGCATGAAATTGTTGGGGACGGAGGCGGGATTCGCCCGTCTGATCAGCGAACCGACGGTTAATCGTCCTGGGCTGGCCCTTGCTGGGTTCTATACGTATTTCGCAAAAAAACGAATTCAAGTCATTGGTTTTCAAGAGTTTTCATTTCTGGAAAGCCTTTCCTCAGCCGAACAGAAGCAGCGATTCGAGGAATTATGTGACCATGAATTGCCGTGTTTGATTGTGTGTCGCGGACTGGAGCTGCCGCGCAGTTTGCTCAAATTTGCCAATGATGCGGGGCTCTCGGTTTTCCAGACGTCGATGTCGACGTTGAAATTCCTCAATGCGGCGACGATTGCGCTCGAGTTTGATTTTGCGCCGAGCGTGAGTGATCACGCCTCGATGGTTGATGTCCGTGGGATTGGGATTTTGATTCGCGGGCGCAGCGGCACGGGCAAGAGCGAGACGGTTTTGGGATTGATTGATCGCGGGCATTCTTTGGTGGCGGATGATTTGGTTCATCTCAAATCGATCGAAGGCCGTGAGATTGTGGGCAGTGCACCTGAACATGGGCGGTTCCATATGGAGGTACGGGGACTGGGCATCATCAATGTGGCGGCGCTGTACGGCATTGGCGCCATTTTGCCGGAGAAGCGGCTGGATCTGGTGGTGCAACTCGTGAGTGCGAAGGACATCAATGAAGTCGAGCGCGTCGGGGTCGAGCCGAAGTTCAGCACGATTCTCGATATCCCGGTGCCTTTGGTGGAGTTGCCGGTGCTGCCCGGGCGGGACATGGCGCAGCTGGTGGAGGTGGCGGCGCTGGATCAGAAGCTGAAAAGCCTCGGCCATAACAGTGCCGCAGAGTTTACGAAGAATCTGTTGAACATCATGAAGAAAAACCAATAATACTCGTTTTCCCCCTGAACTGATGAACCCAGCCACCATCCAGCGTGACTTTACCATCCGGAACCGGCAAGGCCTGCATGCCCGGCCGGCCGCCATGCTCGTGAAGCTGTGCAACACGTTTCAGTCCGAAATCTGGGTGGAAAAAAGTGAGGAGCAAGTCAATGGGAAAAGCATCATGGGCCTGATGATGCTGGCCGCTAATCACGGTACCGTGATCAGAATCACCGCGGAGGGCACTGACGCCGAATTGGCCGTGGAGAAAATTGGCGCACTCATCGAGAGCGGCTTCATGGAAGATTAGTGGGGCGACCAAGAGGAGGCGGGGGGCGCCCAGGGTCAATGAGATAAGGAGATAGGAGGACGGTCCGACGAAGTGCCGCGTGGGCTCATCGGTTCGTGAACTCCGTGTCTCACGGAATTCTCAGCGCGCAAGCGCTTCAAGCCGACGGCGGGGCCGTCAGGAATCCGGCAAGGTGGAGCCGGCGAAATTCTTCGGCGTCCCAGAGGGTGTTTTCCAGTTCGTGGCGGTGATCAGCGGCCACCACATACGCAAAGGCCGTGACGTCCACGCCCTCACTCGTCTTCACGACCACGACCGTACGTTCATAAAAAGTCCCCTCAAAAGCATCGAGCCGGCCGATGGCGGCTGCACTCACATCAAAATACAGCACCCCGACCGTCGTCCGGCCCGACGCTGGCACCAGACCCGGATAGGATTCGCCACGCACTTTCCAGGCAGCATGATCGCTCAAAGTGGCCGCCAACCCGGCATTTTCCCCGCCGGCCACCGGCCGCCAGACCTCGGGGAACATCAACGATCCATAGGTAAAAAGATTCATGCGAAGACACCGCAACAAGACACCAAATAAGGTTGCACGCCACGCCCTTTACCGCCCCATTCTCACCCATGGTTCTTGGACTTGCCTCACGTATTCTCTCCACCACCGATCCCCTCACGTGGTGGAAAGTCGCGTGGAATTTTGGAGTGAAAGGGACTCGCTCAGTCCAGCTCTTTAAAAAGAGAATGGCTGCCGGCCAGTACTTTCCTCCCTTTCTTTACATCTCCATCCTCAACTCCTGCAATCTCCGCTGCCAAGGGTGCTGGGTCGATGTCGACAAACCTCGGGTCGCTCTGCCGCTGGCTGATCTGAATCGCCTCGTCAATCAAGCCAAGGCGCGCGGCAATTCCTTTTTTGGCGTGCTCGGAGGCGAGCCGTTCATGCATCCGGAGTTGTTCGATTTCCTCGCTGAACATCCAGATTGCTACTTTCAAGTTTTCACCAATGGCCAGTTTATCACCGATAAAGTGGCCGCTAAAATGCGGCAGCTGGGCAATGTCACACCTCTCATCAGCATCGAAGGCGATGCGGTCATCAGTGACGAGCGCCGGGGCAACAAGGACGTTTACGCCCGGACGCTGCGCGGACTGGATGCCTGCCTGCGCAATCGAGTGCTGACCGGCGTTTCGACCAGCCTCTGCCAGTCCAATATCGACGCCTGCCTGTCGGAAGATTGGCTCCGCGCCTTGATTAAACGCGGTGTGCACTACGCCTGGTACCACACCTACCGCGTCGTCGGCCCCAACATGAATGAACAGTTGGCGCTGCGCCCGGAACAGGTCAAACAAGTGCGCCGCTTCGTGGTCGAAATGCGGACCAAGCTGCCCATCGGGCTCATCGACGCCTACTACGATGGTGACGGGCAGGCGTTGTGTCCGATGGCCACCGGCATCAGTCATCACGTCTCTCCGAGCGGAGCTATCGAGCCGTGCCCCATCATTCAATTTGCCACCGACAACATTCGTGATGGCGACATCTACGAGACGCTGACCCAATCCGCCTTTATTCGCGATTTCCGCGAGACCGCGGCCCGACATACACGGGGCTGCATTGTCCTCGAACGACCAGATTTGATGAAATCACTGGTCGCCCGCCACAGCGCCACCGACACCACCATCCGGCAGTCAGCCATGGCAGAATTGGAGGCCATGTCGCCACGCCCCAGTCAGTGGACACCAGACGAATCGATCCCCGAAAAAAGTTGGGTCTATCGCCTTGGCAAAAAGATGTTGTACCACGACTTTGGTGCTTACGAACGGGCCGGTTTTACCCCGCCGTCTGCATCGCCCACTACGTCTTTGCCGGTCGTGTCAGTCACCACCCCGTCCCTGCCGCCCCAAAACCCTTCTCATTAACTGCCTTGCCTACGCTTTTGTACTGCCGCTGTGCCTATGCCCAGGTGATCAACCCGGGTGTCAAGGATGACGTACTCCGCCAGCTGGGCGAGAGTGGATCAAGTTTCGAGAGTGTCTCGGATCTCTGTGAAATGGCGGCGCATCGGGACCCGCGATTGACGGCCTTGAGTGAGTGTGCGGCGCGCGGTGGGCTGCGCATTGCCGCTTGTCATCCGCGGGCAGTCAAAGGCTTGTTCCGGCAGGCGGGTGTGCCGCTGGCGGACGAACATGTTGAGATTCACAACATGCGCGAATTTTCCTCGGACGCGGTCGTTGTGGGCATGCTGCGCGCGGCGTCGGCCTCTCCCGTGGCTTCGGATGACACGTCCCTCCCGCCGGATGGGAGCTTCCTGTCGGCGGGCCCGGCCACGCCTGAAACCCAGGGACCTGTTTAATTTCCCATGATCACTCACACTCATCGTCCGTTGCGTGTCGTCCTTTACGAGGGCGATGGTTCGATTCCGCTTCCGCCAGAGGCTCGTGCTTTGGTCATGGCGTCATTGCTGGACAAAGGATATGCGGTCACGCGGGTCACCCCCGGGCGTGGGGCGTCGCTGGTGGATGACGATCACACGCTGCTGGTCCTCGGTTTGTTTGCCGACGGGGCTCCGCAGGTGGAGGATGCTGAGGCCCGCCGTACGGTCGAGGCGCGCGATATCGCCGGGCTCGATGCCGTCGGGGTGTTGGGTGTGGTCGAGGAATTTCGCGTGCGTCAAGGCCGGACCATGAATCAACCCGGCGCTTGGAAACCGTGGTTTCCCGTGATCGATTACGACCGCTGCACCAACTGCATGCAATGTTTGAGTTTTTGTTTGTTTGATGTCTACGGCGTCAGCGACGACAAAAAAATCCAAGTCCAGAACAACGACAACTGCAAGACCAACTGTCCGGCCTGTTCGCGGGTGTGTCCCGAGGTGGCCATCATGTTTCCGAAATACGCCCACGGTCCGATCAATGGCGAGCCCGTGCAGGCCGATGATGTGCAGCGGGAAAAAATGAAGGTCGACATCTCGGCCTTGTTAGGCGGAGACATCTACGCCCGCCTCAAAGACCGAAGTCTGGCCGCCAAATCGCGGTTTTCTAAAGAGCGCAGCCCGGACAAAGCGTTGGAGGAGCGTAAAAAATGCCTGATTAAGCTGGCCGGGGACGGATTCATTCCGGCCGACGTCTTGGCCAGTCTGCCATCGCCTGAGGAAATTCAACGCAAAGCGGCTGAAGCCGCCGCCCGGGGCGCGGCGGCCCTCGCCGCGCAGCAAAATTAAGTGACTCCCGCTACCGACGAAGCCGCCGCCGGTCCGTGGCCGGCGCGCTTCTAGGAAGAAAGCCACAGGCACGCGGCAGGTCAGTCCTATCGCCCGTGCGGCTTGTGACGGATCAATTATTGTGGGATGACCAGCTCGGTCGCACTCGCGGCTGCAGGGGCGTCCGTGGCAGCGGGATCAGCGGGGCTGGCGGGGCTGGCGGATTCGGCTTCGCCAGCTGGCGGGTCGCTAGCTGGCGGGTCGATAGACGGCGCTAAAGGTGGTGCGGCTGGGGATTCGTTGGCTGGAGAGGAGGGGAGTGTCTCAGCGGGTGTCGGAGCTGTCACGGGGGCGCCGGTTTCGGTGCTCACGGCCGGGGCGGGGGTATCTGGGGTGTTTTTGGCAGGGGTGACGGTACGAGTTGAGCGGCGCGACCCTTTTTGACGCGTGCCGGGTTTGACGCCGTATTTCGTGCCGTTGATATGGACGGGAGTGCCTTTGGGCATGCTTTCAAAGAACCAAGCGGCCATCTTGGACGGCAGCCGGAGGCAACCGTGGGAAGCGGGATAAGACGGGACGACACCTTGGTGAAAGCCCATGGCCGTCGGGCTGCCGTTGCGCTCGAAGCGTTGGAAATATTTCATGAGCGAGCCTACGAACGACGATCCTTCCGGCTGAGGGTCAACGCCGACTTTGATATCGTCCGCGAGCGTGCGTCCGCCCGCACTGACATAACTGCCGTACAGATTGGAACGATGATTGAGGTTCCGATGCCCAATCGTATAAGTCCCGGTCTCGGTGCGATAGCCGGAACGACCGCTGGAAATGCGGCTCGCGGCCATCAATTCATTGCCACGATAGAAGTAAACGCGTTGTTGATCGAGTTCTACGATACAGAGGGTCTCGGCGGCGGTAAACTTTGTCGACTGGTCCTTGGGCGGATGAAACCCGTGCTTGCCTCCTTCCTTGAAAAACGCATCCACGCGGGCCACATCCTCCGGACGCGCCGTGGTAGTGACCTTGGTAGTGACCTTGGTTTCCAACACCGCCGGTGGCTCGCCCGTCTCATTTTTTGTGGAGGTGCAGGAAATGCCAAAAAGGAAGGGAATGAGCGCAAGCAGGAGAAACGGCTTCATTCGCCGATCATCCTCCGGTTTTGGGGCACGGCAAGGACAGGTGTTTCGGAAATCTTAACAAAATGCTCCCCACAGGACGGACCCGCGTCGCCACCCGCGAAAATCGGCGAAATCAGCGTCGCTGCCCGCCTCCTATCCGCCCGGGCGACGCGTCGCGATCAAAAAAACGCCCCTTCGCATCGCCGTCCCTTCCGGGGTCATCCGCCGTCCCGTTCGCCGTCCCGGTGATCAGGCTTCATGCAACCATGTAGCCCTTAAACCGGAAGGCGCCGCCCGACACGTGAATTCGTCGGGCGGCGACAGGATCTCTGGCGCCCGGCTTTGCGCTCCGGTTTGCGTCCCTCTTTACTTCGCCTCCACGGCTTTCACCACGCTCGCCGACTTGATATAATCAAGGTTGGGGAAATCTTTTTTCAGATACGCATTGCCCATCATTTGCACTTTTCCTTGATCCGGCCCCCGGCCGCGGGGCGCGCCTTCGCCGTATTCAGTATTGAGTTTTTTCACCACATCCATGCCTTCGACGACTTTACCAAATGGCGGAAAGCCCATGGAATCGAGCTGGGCATTATCGTCTAAATTAATGAAGAGCTGGGTGGTACGGGTGTTGGGGCCGGCCATGGCGAAGGTGAGCATGCCTGCGGCATTGCTGGCGGCGCCGGTTTTATCGTCGGGGATTTTAGCATCGCGCCAGGCCGCTGAAATGGTGGGGTCTCCGTGAATGCCGAACTGGCACATGAAACCACTGATGGCGCGGAAAAAGGCGATCTCTGTGAAATACCCACTCTGTACGAGATTGTAGAAGCGGTCAGCCCCATTCGGAGCCCAAGCCCGCGTCACTTCGATCGTGATTGCTCCTTTGGTGGTGTCCATCTTGACGCGAAACGACTCAGGGGACTTTTCTTTCAAAGTGGCGGGCTCAGTCAATGACGCCTTGGTCGGCGCCGCGGCTTTCTCCTTGTCCTGGGCGGTCAGCGGCAGCGTCAGGCCGGCCAGGGTGGTGAGCAGCAGTGTGGTAAGCAGGGATCTGGTTTTCATGGACGTCTATTATGGATGCATCCGCTACCGGCTGCAATCAGGGGCTGACCCGATGAGGCGCGCGCGGGCGCGGGTTCAACGATCAGATTGAGGTGTGTTTTTGAATGCGTTCAAGACGAGAGCGTCCCCACCAGACAACGGCGGTCAGCCCCAGTAGCGTGGCGTCAATCGTCAACGATTGCGCGAAATTGGTCTTGTTCTCGGACTTTCCAAAACACCCGCAGGTCACATCCAGATCGCGCATCCAAGCCTGCACAAAGGCTAGTCCAAAAACGACCAGCATGCCGGCAATAAGACCGCAGGCGCCACGCCACCACCCGCCCAGAATCAAGGCCAGCGCGCAAAAGACTTCAAGCCATGGCAAACCGAGCGATAGAAACGCGGCCCATGGGTCGCCCAGCAACTGAAATGAACGCACATCGAGCAGGAATTCCTGAGGATTCAAGATTTTGAGCGTCCCAGCATACAAAAAGACCGCGGCTAGCACCAGTCGGCCGGCGAAGGCACCCCACGCCGGACCGCGACTGGTCCGGAGGCGGGCAATCTCAGGATGGGACCAGATTTTCACTGGCAGGCAGGGTGGGGGTGGAGAATCATACGCCTCAGCATTCGCCACCCTATGACGCGCCGCCAGTTTGTTTTTTGCGCCACCGCAGCCACCGGGGTGGCCGCATGCCGTCCGCCCGCGGCCCGCGCAGCCGTCACCCTACCCAAAAACATTTGTTTTACAGGCGCCGCCACATTCGAGGCCATCACGCGCCAAGCGGTCGCCGGCCGCTGGGGACAACAGCCCATGGACATCCGAATGCGGCAGCTGGCCCGCGAATTGGAAGGCGTGCCTTACGCCGGACATACGCTGGAAATCGATGATGTGATCGAATCCCCGTCCGTGAATTTCAGCGGTCTCGATTGCTGGACGTTTTTCGAGACCGTACTCGGTTTAGCCCGCATGATTGAGGTGCCCAAGCAGTCCTACACATGGACGGATCTGCTCGCCGAAATCGAGTGGACACGCTACCGCGGAGGGCACTGCCACGGGGCGTATCTTGATCGAATCCACTATCTTGACGAGTGGTTCTTCGACAATACTGCCCGGCAAAATGTGGTCGACATCACCCGGCGGCTGCCCGGAGCCGTGCGCCTGAAAGGACGTCGCAGTGACGAAATGTCCGCGGCCTGGCAAGGCTATCGATACCTGCGCCATACTCCGCAGCTGGTCGATCCCATGCGCCAGAGCGAGCGGCGTGTGACTCGCCTGCCTGTGTATTTTATTCCCAATGCCGCGGTCCGGGCCGTGGAACCGCTGCTGCAGACCAGTGATATTATCGGCATTGTCACGCGCGAGCAGGGTGTTGTCTGTTCGCATGTCGGCCTCGCAGCTCGCGGATCCGACGGTGTCATGAGATTCCTCCATGCTTCAAAAACCCACGGGGCGGTAGTACTGGACAGTCAGCTAGCGGTGTATCTCGAGCGTTTTCGCCAACATGCCGGTATCATGGTCGCTCGTCCGCTTCGTCGCGATCAAACGTTGCGGGACGACGTCCGGTATCAGGCGCGCCTGAAGCGTCTGCAGGCCGGGGTAGCCCCCGATGTGCTAGAGACCGCGGCCTCCCGCTGATATCGCGAAGGCGGAATGGTAGGTGCGGGCGGGATTGTCGCTGGAAGGGATGGAGAGGACCATGGTCGACCCCGAGCGAACGGCGGTTCGGGTCTCAGTCATTCTTGGATGGGTTCTCAGCGAGTGGCTGAGAGGGGAAAACCCTTTCCTCCCGTTGCTGGCTGGGGGCTCTGAAATATTCTGAAGTCCTATGAAATTACTCTCTCAACTCACTCCCCTGCGTTCACAAACATCCATGTGGGATCCCCTCCGTGAATTGACC
>CAJBME010000131.1 GCA_903954065.1 uncultured bacterium | reverse complement strand
GGTGCCGGCAGCGTGGTCACTCGCGACGTGCCGGCTGGCGCGACGGTCGCTGGCAATCCAGCGCGCGTTCTGTCGAAAAAATAAATTTTGTCATCCACCACACACATCATGAATGTTCCATTCCTCGATCTGCACGCTCACCATGCTCCGCATCTCGCCGAATTTGAAGCGGCAATTCGGGGGGTTATCGAATGCGGTGCCTTTGCTGGCGGTCCCTATGTGGCTGCTTTTGAAAAGGAATTCGCTGATTTTTGCCACGTTCGCCATGCGATTGGCGTTGGCAGCGGTACCGAGGCCTTGTGGCTGGCGCTGCTGGCTGGCGGGGTAGGGGCCGGGGATGAGGTCATCACCTCTCCTGGTACGTTTTTGGCGACGGCTGAGGCCATCACCTATTGTGGAGCCACGCCCGTGTTTGTTGATATTGATGAACAAACCTACACGCTGGACCCGGCCCAGCTGGAAGCGGCGATCACTCCTCGGACGAAGGCCATCATTCCCGTGCATTTGCACGGGCAGACGGCTGACATGGATCCTATTCTGGCCGTGGCCCGCCAGCACAAGTTGCTCGTCATCGAGGACGCCTGCCAAGCGCATGGCGCGGATTACAAAGGCCGCCGAGCCGGATCCCTCGGCGACGCCGGTTGCTTCAGCTTTTATCCAGGTAAAAACCTCGGGGCCTTCGGTGAAGCGGGTGCTGTGGTCACAAATAATGACGAGCTCGCCCTGAAAATGCAGACGCTTCGGGACCACGGTCAGAGCCGGAAATACCATCATTCAGTCGTAGGGTGGAATTGTCGGATGGACGGCATCCAAGCCGCCGTCTTGCAAATCAAGCTCCGCCATTTGGAGGAATCGAACGCCAAGCGCCGCGAACATGCGGCTTTTTACAATGAGCTTTTCCATGATCTGGAAGAAGTGATCTTGCCGACCGAAGCGCCGCACGGACGCCACGTGTTCCATATCTATGCCCTGCGGGTCCGGGAACGTGATGACACTATCCGCCAGCTGACCGAAGCAGGAATTGGTTCGGGCATCCATTATCCGGTGCCAGTCCACTTGCAGGAATGCTATCGCAGCTTGGGTTATCAAGAAGGAGATTTTCCTGTGGCCGAGCGCGTGGCTCGCGAATTGCTTTCACTTCCGATGTTCCCTGAGCTGACGCGCGCTCAAATTGGGAAAGTGGCGCAGGTGGTTCGTGAAATTGTCAGTGCCGCGGTTCCTGCTTGAGATATGTTTGCTCCGGGCGATTTTGCGGCACCGGAGCCACCTCCAATGAACCTCCTGATTGATCTTCCTCGCGATTCCGCTTTGGGTAGCCTCAGGGCTGATGGTTCCGAAAGAGTGCGGCTGGATCCACTGGCAGGGGAAGAGTGGGACGGGTTGGTCGCCAGTCATCCGGAGGCCGGCATCTTTCACCGATCCGCGTGGGCCCGAGTGCTGGCCGACACCTATGGGCATCGTCCCTACTATCTCGTCTGTCGCGAGCGCGGCCGGGTCACGGCATTAATCCCGCTCATGGAAGTTTCTAGCCCGGTGACGGGCCGCCGCGGTGTCAGCGTGCCATTTGCCGACATGGCAGGACCGCTGTGTTTCCCGGGGATGAAAGTGGAGGTCATGCAGCAAGCGGTGGACGACGTGGCTCGTGAGCGCGGGTGGCGGCATACTGAATGGCGCGGCGCACCGAGCGGCATGGTTGGATGGGAGGTTTCCGCGGCGTACTTGACCCACACGCTTGATCTTCAACCGAGTTTGGATGATTTGCAGGCCGGATTCGACTCCGCCACACGCCGCTCGCTGCGCAAAGCAGAAAAAGGCCCTCTTGAGGTGTCGATACGGCACGATGAGGAGGCGGTCCGGATATTTTATCAACTGCATGCGCGAACCCGCCGTCGGCACGGTCTTCCTCCCCAGCCGTATTCGTTTTTCCGCCATTTGCATTCTCACTGTCTCCGGGGAGGAGGCGGGGCGGTGGTTTTGGCTTCTGCAGGCGACCGGCCGGTGGCCGCGGCGGTTTTTCTGACGGCCGGCATGCAGGCTGTTTATAAATTTGGCGCTTCGGATGAACGCCACCCCGAGTGGCGCGGCAACCACTTGGTGATGTGGTCCGCTCTGCGCTGGTTGAAAGAAAAAGGCCTTCGGCACCTGCATCTGGGACGCACCGACCTCGGACAGGATGGCCTGCGCCGCTACAAACTCGGCTGGGGGACGACCGAATCCCGCTTGGAATATACCCGGTGTGCACGCGGCGATGCGAAATCAGCCGTCACCCCCCGCCCATCCCCCGGCGCCGCCAAAGCCGTCTTCTCCCGCCTCCCGCTTTTTCTTAACCGTTTCTGCGGATCTGTCCTCTACCCGCACCTCGACTAATTCTCCTTTCCCTAACCACCTACCCTTATGGCCAAGACCACCCCAAAACCCGAGCCGTCCGGACTAAGTCTGGGCGACGTTTTTTACGTTCTCGGCAAGCACAAATGGAAGATTATTGTGCCGACTCTGCTGGCGCTGGCGGCCGGGGCTGCCTTCTATTTTCGCGCACCTGTTTTCCACTACGAATCGAATGCCAAACTGCTGGTGCGGTATGTTCTCAACCGCAATGCCATCGATGATGCCGATTCCACGGCCACGCCCGGGGCAACGCGCGGTGTCGATTCAGTCATGAATTCCCAGGTGGCCATTCTGACCAGCCGGGACCTCGCCCGCACGGTCGTCGAAGCTCTCAAAGGTCGTAAAGCGTCCTCCGGATCGCCGCAGGATGAGGACGGACGGGCGCTGATCGAGGCCGATCCCAAGTTTCTAGCCCGCATCGCTCCCGGTTACTCCGGAGTCGCGCTGGAGACCGAAGCCACCACCGTGATCATGGAAAACTTGACCGCGGAGGCGCCGCGCGGTGGGAACATTCTGGATCTGACGTTCAAACATAAAGATCCAGAGGTGGCCACCCGCGTCCTCGATTATGTGGTGAAACAATATCTCGCGGTGCACTTGGCCATTTATCGATCGAAAGCCGCTGCGGCCGAAATTCTGGTGGATGTCTCGCGCTCCGAGGACCTTCTGCGGAGGACGGAAGGGGATTTGCTGTCCTTGCGGGCGGAAAAAGAAATTCTGACTCTGGAAGGGGCCATCGCCAGCTTGAATACAGAAATGAGCGAAGCGCGAACCCAGTTGAGTGATGCCGTCACCCGGCTCGCGGAACAGCGGGCGCGCGTGGCTTCTTTCGAAGGCGCCTCTCCGGCGGCTCCAGCGGCTAACACCCCAGAGGCAGACAAAATCGATACGCAGGCCGCATTGCCCGAGCCCGGCGCCGCCGCGCCTCCTGTCAGCACAGCCAATACAGCCAGTACGGCCAGCAATAACGCCGCGCCAGCGGGGGTGGCCGGTGGTGGGCTTTCTCGTAACCCGCTCATGCTGAATGGAACAGTCACTAAATATGCCGCCATTCTGACCCGGCTCGACGCCCTCCGGTCATCCAATGTGGCCCTGCTGGCCAAATACACCTCGGGAAGTGAAGCAGTCCAGCTCAATGAAGCGCAAATCGCCGCCATGGAGAAAGAACAACAAACTCTGGAACAACAACATCCAGAGCTGCCGTCACTCGTCCGCGGGCCTGCCGGCGCGGCTAGCCCGATTGTCGATCTGATGGCAGAACGCGCCGCCCTTAAGGCTGCTGAAGTGCGCAAAGACAACTTGGAGGCAAGTTTGGAAGCGCTTAAAGTCCGGCGCGCCGCCTTGATCAAGGACGCTCCCATCATCGCTCAGGCCGAACGCAATCAGGCGATCAATGAGGAAAACTTGAAATACCTCATGACCAGCAAGAAAAAGGCGGAAGTCGATCAGAAGCTCAGTACCGACAACATCCCGAATATCGATATCATTCAGGCGGCCACTCCGGCCAAAGAAAACGAGGCTCTGCGGACACAAATCGCTCTGGGTATCGCTGGTGGCGGTCCGGCTCTCGCCCTGGGACTCGTCATACTCTTTGGTCTGCTGCTGAGTCCGACGGTTAAGCGGCCAGCGGAATTCGAAGCTCGTTTTGGCGCTCCGGTGATGATGAGCATTCCATGGTTCAAAGAGGCGCAGCGTCTGGCCGGTCCGGAAGTGCCCCGCTTGAAAGATGGGAAAAATGGCAAGGACAGTGGCGGTCCGATGACCCCGTGGGATGCTGATCACTCGATCCGTCCGTATTGTGAGGTGATGAGAGATCGTCTGGGCCTTTATTTCGACCTGAATGGACTGCATCACAAACCCAAGATGATCGCGGTTGCTGGGGCTTCCGCTGGATCTGGTGCTTCGACGCTCGCCGGCGGTCTGGCGGCGGCCCTCTCGAAAACCGGGGACGGCAAAGTCCTGCTGGTCGATATGAATCTCTCGCAGGGAGCCGCCCATCCGTTCTCCGACGGCCACCCCGCCACTTCACTTGATGTGGCTGTCAAGTCGCCGCGCGGATTGGAAGCGACAGCGGACAATCTTTACGTGGCCAAAGCCGAAGCCGATTCTCCCGGCGGAGTGTCGCTGGGTCTGGGACGTCTGTCGCGTCTGGTTCCTGAACTGCTGGCGAGTAAATTCGATTACATCGTGTTCGACATGCCGCCGCTGTCCTCGACCAGTCCTACTTCTGCTCTAGCCGGTGTGATGGATCATGTGATGGTGGTGGTCGAGCCGGAGAAGAGCACCCATGATCACCTGCGCCGCTCCATCCGTGATCTGAATGATTCACGTGCCAAGGTTTCTTATGTGTTCAACAAAGCGCGGTCACACGGGCCGGCAGCCCTGAGCGGAATTTAAACTCAGGCTGGGCGGCGAGGGCGCGCACTCGGTCGTACCCCGCTGTGTTCCGGGGCCGTAGGCAAGGCCCGAGCGCCCCTCCCTCGTTCGATACGTTTTTCCTCGCCGTCGTCGATGCTGCGCAACCGAATTTATTACCGGCTGAAGCCGTTTCTGCCTGATCGGTTGCGGATGCAGCTGCGTCGATGGTATGCCCGCCATGTGCTGGAACGCTCGGCCGGACGATGGCCAATCTTGCCAGGCTCCGAACGACCACCCGTCAACTGGCCCGGCTGGCCCGGAGGCAAGAAATTTGCAGTCGTTCTCACTCACGACGTCGAAGGCATCCGGGGCGTGGAAAAATGCCGCCCGCTCATGGAATTGGAAAGAGAGCTGGGTTTCGTCTCGTCCTTTAATTTCATTCCCAAAGGAACCTATCAGACACCGCCGGAATTAAGGGACGAATTAGCCAGCCATGGATTTGAAGTCGGAGTGCACGACCTCCACCACGATGGCCACCTGTACGAATCCCCTGAGGTTTTCGCGCGCAAAGCGGTCGAGATCAATCAGCACCTGCGTGATTGGGGGGCCAGTGGCTTTCGCTCCGGGTTCATGCTGAATCAACTCGACTGGTTGCATCAGCTCGACATCGCCTACGACGCATCAACTTTCGATACCGATCCGTTTGAACCACAGCCGGAAGGACAGGGCACTATTTTTCCATTTTGGGTGCCCGCGCCGCCTGTGAATGGTCAGGCCGCCGACGAGGGACGCGGCTACGTCGAGCTGCCGTACACGCTGACGCAGGATTCGACGCTCTTTCTGCTGCTCGGCGAAACAACGCCCGAAACATGGCTGCGCAAGGTCGACTGGATCGCCGAACACGGCGGCATGGTGCTGGTCAATGTCCACCCGGATTACGTCGCTTTCGGTGAAGCCGCGGAGCCGCTGCGGACGTTTCCCGCTGAGCACTACCGGGCCTTGCTCGTTTATCTCCGGGAAAAATATAAAGACGCATTCTGGCAGCCGCTACCTCGCGAGGTGGCCGCTTTTGTCGGGGGCCTTCCTGAAAAACCCCGGTGGCACCGGCCGCGGCGGGTGGCCATGGTCACCCATTCCTATTACGAACAGGACGGCCGCGTGCAACGGTATGCCGAATCTCTCGCCGCTCGCGGCGACGAGGTCGAGGTCCTCGCCCTCCGCCAGTCAGTCGGACTGCCCCGCGAAGAGAAAAGAAATGGAGTACTCCTTCGCCGCGTCGGCGACCGCTTCGCTAAGCGCCGGAGTGGTAAATGGGGATACCTGAAGCCTGTGCTGAGTTTTTTCTGGACCTGCACTCGCCACCTGACCGCAGGCCATCAGAAACGGCCTTACGATCTGCTGCATATTCACAATATGCCGGATTTCCTCATCTTCGCCGCTTGGTATCCAAAATGGCGGAAAGCCGCCATTCTGCTCGATATCCACGACTTGCTGCCCGAATTTTTCAATAGCAAGTTCGGGGCCCCCGCCTCCAGTCGCCTGCCCCGCCTGCTTCTTTACATCGAGCGCCTCTCCGCCGCCTTCGCCAACCACGTGATCGTCGCGAATGACCTCTGGCTCGACCGCTACGCCGAGCGAACCGGGACCCAGCGTCGGTCGACCGCGTTCATCAATCATGTCGATGCCCAGCTCTTTGCGGCCCGTCCCCGCACTCGCGATGACGACCGCCTCATCGTCATGTTTCCGGGCGGTCTCTACTGGCATCAAGGGGTGGACTTGGCCATTCGCGCCTTTCAAGCCGTGGTCGCCGCCGTGCCCACCGCGGAGTTTCACATCTACGGCGACGGTGACATGAAAGATGAATTGGCCGCCCTGGCCCGTGAATTAGGTATGAATGGAAGTGTGCGCTTCTTCCCTCCCGTGCCCAGCCGTGACATCGCCGCACTCATGGCCGGCGCCGATCTCGCCGTCGTGCCAAAACGCGCCGATTCCTTCGGCAATGAAGCGTATAGTACCAAAATCATGGAGTTCATGTCGCTCGGCGTGCCGGTCATCGCCAGCTCGACCCGCATCGACCGCTTCTACTTCAATGACTCCGTGGTCCGGTTCTTCGAGTCCGGCAATGTCCCAGATCTGGCTCACGCCATGATCGAGATGCTCCAAAACCCCGCCGCCCGCTCCGCTCAAGCCGAACGAGCCCAAACCTACGCCCACGGCAACAATTGGCAGACCCGCGAAGGGGAGTATCTCCAACTTGTTGATTCCCTCTGCGCCAGTGGGCGGGGTGCAGTCCAGTCCGTGTCGTCCTCGAGGGTGAAATCCTCGCCTGTCCCGGCGTGATCATGCCGTTTCCGCCTGTCGATCAGCTGCTCACCACCCGGCTGGTGGCGCCTCTCCTTCGCATCGCACGTAGACGTTCAGCGGAGGAGGAAGCCTCTCCACGGCTTCCGGTCCTGATGTATCACAGCATTTCGGACGATCCAGAGCCCGGGGTGCGCGGCTACTACCGGCTCAACACCCCGCCAGCCTTGTTTCAGGAGCACCTCCGTGTGATCCGTGAGGAAGGTTTCACCGCAGTAGATCTTACTACCGCCTGGGCCGAATGGGCTGGGAATGCAGCCGCTCCGCGCCGCAAACTGGTAGTCCTGACCTTCGACGACGGTTATCATGATTTTTTGACGGCAGCATGGCCAGCCCTCGAAACTCACGGGTTCACCGCCACCATGTTCTTGCCCACTGCTTTTATCGGGAATCAGCGCCAAGGGTTCAAAGGCCGGGCGTGTCTCACTTGGAGCGAGGTTCGGGATCTGCGGCAGCGTGGCGCCGAGTTTGGGTCGCACACGGTGAACCACCCCAAGCTGTGGGAATTACCTGCCACCGAACTCGACGACGAGCTGCAACGCTCGCGGTGCATCCTCGAACAAGAGCTTTCCGCGCCCATCACCACCTTCGCTCATCCCTCTGCCTTTCCTCGTCAGAATTTGGCCTACGTCGAGCGCTTCCGCCAAGCCATGGACCGCTCTGGATACCGTCTGGGCGTGACCACCTCTCTCGGCTGCGTTCATCGCGGGGAGGAACCGCTGCTTCTCAAACGCCTTCCCGCCAACGGCGCCGATAACGCTTCTCTCCTGCGCGCCAAGCTCCACGGCGCCTACGATTGGCTAGCCGTACCGCAAAATGCCTTCAAAGCCGCGAAGTCGCTGCTCGGACGATGAGTGATCACAGTGGACGCCGCACCAGAAAGCTTCGCCTCCTGACCCATGTCTTACGTTCTCATTACTCCAGCTAGAAACGAGGAGGCTTTTATTGGGGAGACTCTCGCTGCGGTGAGCCGACAGTCTGTGCGCCCAGCCGAATGGATCATCGTCAGTGATGGTTCGACTGACGGCACAGATAGACTTGTGCTTGAAGCATCGGCAAAGTGGCCGTGGATACGCTTGGTGCCCCTTGCTCCGCGCGACAGCCATTGCTTCGCAGCGGTCGTGCGGGCGACTGAAATAGGATTGGCAGCGCTGCAGACTACTGATTATGAGTTTATTGGCCTTTTGGACGCGGACGTGCGTTTCGAGCCAGACTATTTTGCGCGGGTCTTGGCCGCGTTCGAGGATTCTCCGACGTTGGGGCTAGCCGGAGGCGTGGTGCTGGATGTAGGAAGGCCGCGTCACGAACGACCCCGTAACCAAATGGATGTCCCGGGGGCCGTGCAGTTTTTTCGACGCGAGTGTTTTGAATTATTGGGGGGGTTGTTAGCGATTCCCGAAGGTGGCTGGGACGCTTTGACTTGTGCACGGGCTCGACAGTTGGGATACGATACGCGGCTTTTAATGGATCTGGTCGTCGAGCATTTGAAGCCTCGCAACGCCGCGAAGGGTGGGGTTTTTCGAAGAAATTGGCAGCTGGGAGCGCGGGATCGAGCCTTGGGCTATCATCCGCTATTCGAGTTCATCAAATGTGTTGCACGTTGGAATGAGCCTCCGGTTCTCGCGGCGACGACCGCGCGTGCTTTAGGATTCGTTTCTGCGGGTATAAGTGGGACACCTCGGCTCATTCCTGACGATCTGAGGCTGTTCGTTCAGCGGGAGCAGTTAACGCGTTTGCACAACTTGCTTCAACTGCCGAAAATGTCCCGTCCTGTCGTGTCACAAACGAGGCCGACTTCCGGAAACTCAGCTCTCTCATGACGCCTCCCTCCTTGTCCATCGTTATCGTCAATTGGCGGTCCAAGGATTACCTCCGGGGCTGCCTGCGCGCAGTGGCCGCCACTTGCGCCGAGCTTTCGCCCGAAATTATCGTGGTCGATGGCGCCTCCTTCGATGGGTGCGGTGAGATGTTGGCAGCCGAATTTCCCTATGTTCACTTCGTTCAGAGCCAAGAGAATATCGGCTTCGGACAGTGCAATAATCTAGGGTTTTCACATGTCACCGCGGAAGTGGTGATGCTCCTCAATCCCGACACCGAGCTCCAGCCGGGCAGTGTTCAGCGGATGTTGGCGGAACTGAAGTCCCGTCCCCGTGCCGGCTTGATTGCCCCACGCCTCCTGAACACCGACCGGTCTCTGCAGACTAGTTGTGTCCAGGCTTTTCCCACTCCCTTAAATCAGGCGCTCGATTCGGATCTGCTGCGCTCCATGTTTCCTCACTCGCGCCTCTGGGGTACTGGGAAGGCTTTCACCAGCCGGACACCGGTCGTTGTCGAGGCTGTCAGCGGCGCGTGCATGTTGCTTCCGGCAGAGATCTACCGCCAGCTCGGAGGGTTTTCTCACCACTACTTCATGTACGGCGAGGATATGGATCTGAGTTACAGACTTCACCACGCCGGTTTGGAGGTTATCCATGTGCCGGAGGCGGAGGTCGTTCATCACGGAAGCGGTAGTTCCAGCCAGCAAGTCACTCACTTCAGCACCGTGCTCATCCGTTCTACAAATTTCATCTACATGAAGGTGAATCATGGGGCGGTGACAGCTCGCTGTTACTGGCTCTTGCAGATTGTGTCCGCGATCATTCGCCTCATCGTGTCTGCCCCCTTCTCTGCCCTGCTCCCGCCCTGCAGTCTGCGCGCCGTCGCCCGTCGAACCACCTTGAAATGGTGGTACATCCTCCAATGGGCCATGGGAATCGACCGGGTTGGAAAGGGGTTGAAGGTGGCTTCCTCCTCAAGTGCCTGCCCTCTGACTGTCGTGTCTTAAAGCCATGAGTGCCCTCGCTATCATCTTCACTTTGATCGCGGCCGCTGCCATCCTCGCGGCCCCCCGCCGATGGGCGGCAATGCCCTTCCTAGTCGCCGCCTGCTACATGACCATGGGGCAGAAGATTGATCTGGGACTTTTTTCACTACACATGGTCAGGCTTCTCATTGCTGCCGGGATCATTAGGGTGGTAATGCGTCGTGAATGGGTCGTCGGCGGGCTAAATGGGTTGGACAAAATAATGCTCGTCTGGGCCTCTTGGGCACTCGTAAGCAGCGCGTTTCATGAGGCGACCTCGGAAGGCAATCCACTAGTTTTTCGGTTAGGATTAGCCTACAACGTCTTAGGCATTTATTTCCTCATGCGGATTTTTGTTCAGAGCCTGGAGGATGTGGAGCGAGTGCTTAAGGTAACGGCCTGTCTTTTTATCCCTGTAGCGTTAGAGATGCTCCAAGAGCAGATCACGCGTCATAACCTTTTTGCCATCTTTGGGGGCGTTGGAGAAAATGTCATTGTTCGTAATGAGAGGCTGCGGGCTCAGGGGCCATTCATGCATCCGATTCTCGCCGGTACAGTCGGGGCTGTATGCTTCCCCTACATGGTTGGCCTCTACCGAAAGCATGCTGCCATCGCGGGTGCCGGAGCCGCGGCCTGCGTGATTATGGTTGTGGCTAGCGGTTCTAGCGGACCCTTGATGAGTCTGATCTTTGGTATCTTCGCGCTCAGCCTCTGGCGTTGGCGCCACCTGACCCGTCAGATGCGGCTCGCAATAGTTTTCGGCTATATATTTTTGGACATTGTCATGAAGGCGCCCGCCTATTATCTGATCGCGCGGATTGACCTAACGGGGAGCAGTACCGGATGGCACCGAGCCTATCTTATCGAGTCCGGACTGGCCCACTTGCGTGAATGGTGGTTCGCCGGGACGGACTATACCCGCCACTGGATGCCCACCGGCGTGTCTTGGAGTCCAGAACATACAGATATCACTAATCATTACCTTCAGTATGGAGTGATCGGAGGTCTTCCGCTGATGCTGCTTTTTATGGGAGCCTTGGGAGTGGCTTTTCGCTACGTGGGACAATGTCTCCGGGCGGCCGAAGAAGCTTCCTGGGAAGATCAATTCTTTATTTGGGCGCTGGGGGCGGCCTTGCTGGGCCAAGCCGCCACTTGCATTTCAGTGTCGTTTTTCGACCAGTCGTACATGTTCCTTTTCCTGAACTTAGCCTTGATCGGATCGTTGTGGGCTGTGCAAAACAGGACAGCGTCTGAGCAATCAATCGAGGAGGAGGATCAACAAGAAAGCGAGGAGTTTGCGAACCCACTAAATGCTTGGCGTCGCTGCAGTTAATGCAGCATCTGGGTGCCGATTCTTAAGGCTACCTCTGAGCGTCATCTTCTAGTCATTCTTCGCACAGAGCCTAGTTTTTAGATCCACAATTTTAAGTTCTGCTCGTTGCTAATGCTATGAATAAGCACAGGTTTCCGATGAGTCGCCCGCCCAACAGCTTAATTGACGGCCTTGGGTAAAGTTAGCCGCCAGCCGTCGCCCAAAAGAGCCTCGGCTCTGTCTGCTTCACGAGAGTGAAAGTCACTAATGTATCTGAAATTGACAGTCACGCAGGATGTTCTCGCATCCCAACCCCCCATTACTTGATCATGAATCAGATTCACCTCCTTTCCCGAGTCGCCCGCGTTCGGGTGTGCCTGTTGACGGTCTCTCTCTCCCTCATTTTTAGTATAGCTTGTCCTGCGGCAACCTACCACGTTTCTATTAGTGGCAGCGATGTTCATCCGGGAACGGAAACGCAACCGTTCCTGACCGTGCAAAAGGGTATTGATGTGGCTCAGGCAGGAGATGTGGTTTTGATCGCACCAGGTTGGTATGATGAGGTTGTTGCTACCAAGCGCAGTGGCACCGCCGATGCGCCAATTGTCTTAAGAGGAGCATCTGGCTCAGATGTGATGGCCTTTACGGTCGCCCATTCTCGCCTCACGTTTGAGCATCTGTTCATTCGTGGTCGCATCAATTTTTCGGTCACGAGCGGTTATTGCATTGTTCAGGATTGTATTTTTAATCCGGAATCAACAACCTATCCAAATAATATCGCGATGGCAGCAGGTGGGTTGGCGGACAAAGGGGTTCGGCCTGTGGGACATATTATTCGCCGGAACAAATTTCTTAACGCGAAGGGAAAAGGTGTAGGGGTTTCAATTACAGGAAAAAACCATCTCATTGAGAATAATTATTATTCAAGCCAGAACGGAGCCGATGCGAACTGGATTTTCGCAAACAACAGCATTATTCGAGGGAATACTTTCGAAAAGTGGTCAAATCCAGGTGTTGCCGAGTTGCATACTGATCTATTTCAGTCGTGGGGTAATAATGGCGATGTGGCGGTCGATAATGTAATTGAAGGTAATTTTGTCGTTAATTGTTCCGGTACCCAGCTTGGGAATATTGATAACGTGGGCGATCCGGCCCGAATCAAAAACTGGACTTGGAGGAATAACATTTTCATACGGGTTAGCGGACCCTTGAACTTGTTCTCTCCTGGGCATAGTTTTTTTAATAACACATGGGTGCAGAGTCCTTCGACACACGGTTCGTCTGTGGTTGTGCGAACTGCAAGTAGGGGAAGCGCTAACGACACAAAGTTTTTCAATAATATTTTCTATAAGTGTGGTGTAAATCCAGCTAGTACGGGGCAAGGCTTTTACGGTTGGATTGAAGGCGAGGGTTATCCCTTGTCCGGCATGGAGGCAGACTATAACCTTGTAATCGGTGCTGGAGCCGGTACTACCAAGGGCGGAGGCTGGACAATGTTCAACTCGAATGCGCATGGATTAAACGGCGTCGACCCACTTTTGGTGGAGTCGTTGAACCCTACAACTGAAGCGCATGTGCGCCTGCGTAAGGGCTCGCGAGCGATAGGTGCCGGAAAAGATCTGTCCGAGTTTTTCTCTACCGATTTCTCCGGTCGCCAGCGCCTCAATCGCTGGGATATTGGTGCACATCAAAGTGGTGGTGCGTTGTCCGCACCTACGGGATATCGCGAGCCGGTTGATGGCAAGTAAGGTCTAGTCGTGGGGTTGAGTGTAGCTTTAATTTTCAGATGATGACGCCGTACAGTGTTGACGCCTGAAACCTCGCCAATGAGCATGCAGCCGCTTGTCAGCATTATAATACCATGCTTCAACAGCGAAGCATGGATTACAAATGCTATACACAGTGCTTTGAATCAAACGTGGAAACCTATAGAGGTCGTCGTCATTGATGATGGCTCCACGGATGGGAGTTTGAAGGCGATCAAGGCTTTTGGCGACGCGATTCGTTGGGAGACAGGGCCCAATCGTGGGGGGTGTGCGGCGCGGAATCGCGGTATCGAGCTAGGTCACGGCGAATTCATTCAGTTTTTGGATTCAGATGACGTGTTAGTGCCGGATTGTGTGGAAGGAAAAATGGCATTTCGGTGTGCCGATGATGAAAGAGTCTGCTGTGGCGTGGAGTCGTGTGATGCTGCGAGCGCGGCCAAGATGGTCGATTATTGGCAGGGACCGTCTCACGACTTGGAGTTTATGATTCGGAGGGGTGCACCTTCCACGCCCGGTCCTTTGCATCGAAAACGCGATTTGGAAGCTATAGGAGGTTTTCGAGCTGATTTGCGCTGCGCGCAAGAGTTTGACTTGCATTTGCGGATGGCCGCGCAATTGGGGATTCGCTTTGTTTCTAATGGGAAAATTGGGGCGAAGATATTCAGGCGGGATGGCAGTGTCAGCCTTTCAGCAGGAAAGCGCATGTTCGTTGTCTCCGCGGAGATTTTGATGGATCTCTGGCGATCGATGGAACACCTGCCTGGTGTAGACCGCGAAAAAATTGCTTCTGCCATCTCTCAGCGACTCACTGGCATCGCGCGAACGCTGTATTGGCGTGGTGCGCGCGAGGAGGCGGCCGCGCTCGTTAAGACCGCGCAAGTCCTGCACCCGAGCTGGTACCGCACCGCCTATCGGACAAAGGTTGGCGGAGTTTTGGCGCAATTTCTTGGCTTTGAAACCTTCGAGTGGCTTCATCAAGTTTTGCGTCTGGGCAAGCGCTAGGGGCTCGTTCCTTTGGGGTATCGAAGGCCCTTTGTCTTTATCTTAAGCGAGAAGTATTTCCTATGAAGCTCCCCCGGGTTAGCGTCATCATCCCCACATACAACCGTGGGTTGTGTGTCACCGAGGCTGTTGACAGTGTATTGGGGCAGACGCTGGGAGATTTCGAGGTGATTGTGGTTGATGATGGATCGACGGATGATACGCAGGTGCGGCTGGCAGTTTATGGCGACCGGATCCGGGTGATTCGGCAGGTCAATGCGGGGGTAAGTGCGGCGCGAAATGTGGGGATGGCTGCAGCTCGTGGTCAATGGATAGCTTTTTTGGATTCCGACGATACGTGGATGCCGGAGAAGTTGGAGCGGCAGATGGCGGATCTTGAGCGTCATCCTGAGGCCGTAGGTCATGCGGTGGATGTGGCCTTGTGTGGTGTAGGGGGGCGGCAACTGTCGCTGTGGGAAGGGCGGGGTATAGGGGAGGAATTTGAGAAGTCTCCGGTACGAGCTCGGCCGCTGGAAGATGTCTTGGGTGTTGCATTTTATACCCAGGCCGTCTTGTTGAAGCGTGAGGTGGTCGAGCGCGTGGGTGGTTTTAAGGTGGGAATGCAAATCCATGAGGATGTTGAATTTCTGGCGCGGGTGGCGTTGACTGGCGCGTTTGTCGTCAATCGGTATCTTGGTGTAAAACTGCGGCGAGTTGAGTCAGAGGCCTCCTCGTTGTCATCGATTCACCAGACGCGTCCGGTCGAATCTCATGGCAACCGGTGTCGGTTGTATGAAGGGTTGGTGGCGGACGCCCGGTTGACTCGCCAAGAGCTTGCCTTGATGCGGCGAAGACTGAGTGGAGCTCGTTTTGACTTGAGCGAGGCGTATGGGCGTTCGGGAAGGCGGATGGAGGCTCTGCATCAAAGGTGGCGCAGCGTGGTCGACAATCCGGGAGTGGCGAGTGTGGTGCGGGGCGTTTGCGGGCGTAGCCTGCTGGTAGCGCTGGTTCGACTTCCGTGGTGGGACTCAGCCGACCGGCCGCGGCCGTTGCTGCGCGACAGTCTGGACGGATCAGCGCCGATCCCCTGAGCAGGTGATGGTGACATCAAAGTTTTAGTATTCTAGAGTTGGATGAAGATACTTGTAGCCATTGCCAATCACGGCACGGGGAATCGACACTATCTGGACCGTTTGCTGGCGGCCTATCAATCGATGCCGGTTGATGTGCAGGTGGTGATTCTGTCGAATATTGCGAAGGATGTCGGGCCTGGGGTTGAGGTGCGGGTCGGAGTGCCATCAGAGAATCCGTGGTCGCTACCATTCGCGCACCGGGCATTGTTTCTTGAGCGCTTAGAAGACTTTGATTATTTCATCTATTCTGAGGACGATACGCTGCTGACTTGGCCGGTGTTGGAGGCCTTCATAGGAGCGGAATCAATGTTGGACCCGTCTGAAGTCGCTGGTTTTTTGCGAACCGAGCAGGGACCGGATGGGCGGCTTTATTATTCGACGTGTCATTCATTTTTCCGATGGCTGCCGGGTTCAGTGCGGATGCGTGGCGGGGAAGTCTGGGCACGGTATTCGAACGAGCATTCAGCGTGTTATGCGATCAGCCAGCGGCAGCTACGGCAGGTGATCGCCAACGGAGGATTTCCTGTCGAACCGCACGAGGGGAGGTTTGACATGCTGTGTTCGGCCGCCACTGACGTGTACACGAAGGGAGGCTTGGAGCGGCTGGTCTCGGTGGATCGACTGTTGGCGTTTCGTTTGCCGCATTTGCCCAACAAATACATTGGTAGGTATGGATTGCCCGACGAGGAGATGGAATGGCAGCTGGCGGCATTGCGTGAGGTAGCGGCCGGGAGGCTTCCTCGGGGCGAGTTATTGGAGCCGGAGACGCGTTTGCCGGGATCTCACGGGGCGAAGTTGTATCGGGAATTGGCGGATCCTATTTTTGACAAGTGGCTCGCTGGCGGAGGTAAAAAAGTGCTTGTCTGGGGTGCAGGCGACGGAGTCTTTGAACAAGGTTTGGCTCGTTTGGGAAACACCGTGAGCGTCATTCCTCTGAATGCGGTCGTCGGCGAGTGCTGTCGTCATCGGGGGCTTACAGTGGTCAGCGAGGAATCGACTGGCGCTCCAGCTGACGTGGTCTTGCTGCGTGATGTGCTGCAGGTACTCGATGCGCCGGAAAAACTGATTGAGAAGGCGCGCCGTTGGCTCTGCCCTGGCGGACAACTCATGGTGCGAGTGCCGAATTTTCATAGCGCTAGACTACACCGGTTGCGTTGGCAAAACCCGCGTTTCAAAATGCCATGGGACCGGGAGTCGATGGGTGCGACTCCGTGGACGCGAGCTGGTTTGAGAGGTCTGCTTCAGGCGGGTGGGTTCGATCCGTCGCCGGTTCAGGGCTTGGTTGATCCGCACTTGGTAGAGCGCAACCGCCGAACATTGGGTCTTTTTTCACGTTGGTTGACTGACGGTCTCTACGTGCAGGCGAGGAGGAGGTAGATGGGCTTTTTTGTCGACCCTTCTTCAGGTCATATGAAAATTGGCATTATGGGCACGCCGGTGAGTTCCGGCAATCGGGGAGTGCTGGCCTTGGGGGCTTCGTTATTGAACCTGTGTGCTGGGGCGTCGGGTGGTGGGGAGGTATTTTTGTTATTGGTGAACCGGGAGGCTCGGCCGGTTTCTTTTCGGGTGGGTGGCCGTGACTGGCTGATTCCTGTGGAGAATCTACGGATGTCGCCGGTGGCTTCGCCGCGCAAGCAGGTGGGGGTCGTGGTGTTGCTTTCGTTGGTGTACTGGGCGGTGCCCCTGTCGGCGGTGCGGTTAGCGCTGCGGCGGTTCAGTCCGTGGATCGACTCGGTGGCGGGGGCGGATGTGGTGGGGGACGTGCGCGGAGGCGACAGTTTCAGCGACATTTATGGACTGAAGCGGTTTGTACTGGCGTTTTTGCCGGTGTGGTCGGTGTTGCTGATCAAAGGGACGATGGTGCAGTTTCCGCAGACCTATGGTCCTTTTAAGAGTCCGGTCGCGCGCTGGCTGGCGCGTTTTATTTTGCGAAAGTCATCGGTGATTATTGCTCGCGACCGGCGCAGTCAGGCGGCGGCGCAGGCGCTGGTGGCGCCGGGGCGGGAAATCCTGCTGAGTCCGGATGTCGCTTTTTCGCTGGATGTCTGCCGGCCGGATGAGGTGGTGACTGATCCGCCGTTGAGCGGGCCGGTGCCTCCGGGCGTGCTTGGGCTGAATGTGAACGGTCTGATGTGGAACGGCGGCTACACCCGGGACAACATGTTCGGGCTGAAGATGGACTATGCGGGTTTTCTCAAACAACTACTACCGTTGCTGCTCGACGAGCATGCGGGCGAGGTGTGGTTGATTCCGCATACTTTTGCTGAAGCTGGCGGGGTCGAGAGCGATCCGGCGGCGAGCTACCAACTTCGGGACTCGCTCCCGGCGGCGTTGCGTCCTCGCGTGAGGATTGTGACGAGGGAATACAACCAGCATGAAATGAAGGGGGTCATTGGACAATGCGACTTTTTCATTGGTTCTCGGATGCACGCCTGCATTGCTGCGCTCTCGCAGGGTGTGCCTTGTGTGGGGGTGGCTTACAGCATGAAGTTTGCCGGAGTGTTTGAGTCAGTGGGGGCGGGCGGCTGGGTGGTGGATGGCCGGGAAGTAGGCAATGACGAGGCGGTGGCCCGGATCTTGGAATTGTATCGCCAGAGGGATGCTCTGCGCGGGCCGCTGGGGCAGGCGGCGGAAGACGCGAGGGCTCAGCTTCAGGTGGTTTTCCGAAGGTTGTTGCGGCCCGCGGCTTCTGGTCTGAGGGAGGATGAGTTGCGGAACGCAGTTCAGGCCGGGGGAGCGCGCCCTGCTGGCGAGTGAAGAACCGGGCTTTTGTCGATCCATGAGAAAAATTCGCACCCTCAGTGAGGTGGTTGACTGGCGGCTGTGCCTTGGATGCGGGGCGTGTGCCTCGGTTTGCCCGGACGAGCGGGTGACGTTGTGGGATTATTTGGAGGAAGGGATTCGTCCGGAGGTGAGTGCTGGCGACTGCGGGTCGTGCCGGGCTTGTTTGGATGTGTGTCCCTCGGTCAGGAGCGATTTTTCTGTTACGAGCGGTGCTGGAAATCAGGTGGTGACGGCGGGTTTTGCGCAGAAGTGGGGGCCGGTACATGGACTCTGGGAAGGACACGCGACTGATCCCGAAATTCGCGAAAAAGGATCTTCGGGCGGAGCGTTGACCGCGTTGGGAGCGTATGCGGTCGAAGTTCTGGGTTGGTCCGGGGTACTGCATATTGCCCAGGACGCGGAAGATCCATTGCGCAACCGGACAGTGTTGAGCTGCACCCGCGCTGAGTTGGTGGCGGCGACTGGGTCGCGCTATTCTCCGGCCTCGGTGGCCAACGGATTGCGTGAGGTGGAGGCTGCGGCAAATTCATGTGTGATTATCGGTAAGCCATCGGAGATTGCGGCGGTGGAGAATGCTCGTCGACTGCGGTCGGGGCTCGATGCAAAAGTGGGACTGACGATGTCGTTTTTTTGTGCGGAGACGCCCTCGACGCACGGCACCGAAGCCTTATTGCGCCGCATGAAGGTGGAGCCTCAGGACGTGGCCAGCCTGCGATATCGGGGTTTTGGTTGGCCTGGGTTTTTTGCTCCGACGCTGGCGGGGCAGACTGAGCCGTATGCGACCATGACTTACAGAGAAAGCTGGGCCTTTCTACAGGCCCACCGGCCGTGGTCGGTGCAGCTCTGGCCGGATGGCAGCGGCGAGCTCGCGGATATTAGTTGCGGCGATCCTTGGTACGAGGAACCCGATGGGAAAAACCCTGGGTTTTCCTTGGTGGTCGCCCGCACGGCGCGGGGCAAGGCGTTTGTTGATGGCGCGGTTGCGGCCGGCTACTTGACGCTCGTACCGGCCGAAGCGTGGAAGCTGGAACGCTCGCAGCAGGGGCTTTTGGCCAAGAAGGGGGCCGTCTGGGGGCGCCGACTGGCGTTGCGCTGGCTGGGTCTGCCTCTGACGGAGCTGGCGGGCTTGGATTTGCGGCCGAGTTGGAAAACGCTCACTTTTTCGGAAAAATTGAAGGCCACGCTGGGAACAGTGCGGCGGGTGATGACCCGGGGCCTGCGCCGGCCGTTGGTGCTGGATAAGTCCACTCGGACCGCGGTCAAACCCGTGCTGGCGGTGCCGCCTGCGGCCCCATGATGGGCTCTAGGCCGCTTTCCAAGTGGTTGAGTAGCGTCGCCTCATTTTTGGGTGGCTCTTTTTCAATCTGCACGCTAGTTTTCCCTCTCTCATGACCTGTCATCGTCTTACCAGCCGTCCGGCCTTTCGCCGGGCCATCCATGGGCACGCCCTAAGGCCAGTTGCGGTTGCGATCGCAGTTCTGCTGTCGCTGGGGCTGGGGCCAGACGTTCGAGGTCAAGGTCTGCTGGACATTGGCGCTGGGCCGCTGGAGGCCATAAATCTGCCGCTCTCTGGTAGTTTTAATTCGTCGCTCGGGTGGGATTCAGATGCGGGCAGCCGCTCCTCCGGACTGGGTGGTGTCGGTCGCGGGGCGACTTCGACTGGTCCTTCGGGAGAATCCGCGGTCTGGCAAAACACCTTGAACTTGGCCTATGGTAGAGGGTTCTCTGACGAAAGGAATCTGAGCGTTAATGGGAATTACGGCAATGTTTTCTACTTCGATCCGCCTCCGGGTGTCGATGATATGGATCACAATTTCCGGATGTCCGCGTCTTATTCGCATCAGATCTCGAAGAGTTTGAGCATTTCCGACTCGATGTACATTTCGTACGAGACGGAGCCCAACTATGATGTGGGACTGTCGATCAATCGTCCGAATTCCGGTTATTTTCTGATTTCCAACAATCTTTCGGCGGACTACCGGTGGAATCGGCGGTTTGCTAGTGTTACGAGGTATACCTTCAGCACGATTGTGTATGATGACGAGAGTTTGGAGCAGGAGGGGTACATGAACCATCAGTTCTCCGAGCAGTTCCGATATTCCTTCAAACGCCGACTCACCGGCACTGCCACATATCGTTATGGGATGAGGACGTATGAGGACAATGGTGAGGGGGATTACGGCTCGCATTCGTTGCTGGCGGGCATCAACTATGGCTGGAACCGTCGGCTTTCGCTGACAGCTAACGCCGGACTTGAGTACAGGCTTTATGACGGTGAGATTGACGATCAGCTGGCTCCTCGGGTTGAGGCATCAGCCAGTTATACTCTCGCCAAGCGGACGAGGGCGCGATGGGTTCATTCGCTGAGTCTGGACGAAACCGGGCGGGCGGGTGAGCAAAGCGGGTATTCTTACCGGACCGGATTGTCACTGAGCCATGGGGTGTCCCGGCGATTGAACACTAACGCTTCGATTAACTACATTTTCGCCGATTATGGTGACAGTCCATCCGGCTTGGAGGACAGCACAGAAAACACGTTTTACGGCAGCCTAGGGGTTGGTTATAACGTCTGGAAAAACGTCAGTCTGACGGCTAATTATACGTATTCTCTCGTTTCCTCCAGTGACGGATCGGAGGATTACGTGCGCCATCGGTTGTTTGCCGGTGTCAGCTACGCTTTTTGATCGGTTGGGAGGAATGCGTCTGATCCGCGCTTTCGGCGATTCTTTGGAGAATCGAGTGGTCGTCGAGGCAAGACGCTAGGTAATTTTGCGACATCGAAACGAAGTCATTCTCGGCACGGGTGTCGGCATCGGCGGTGGGAGCACGGAAGTGCGCGGTAAACAGTCTCTCGATAAACTCCGAGGATATACAGTGCCGGAAAAATTGGCCGCTGCTTTGGCAACAGGACGAACTTGTCGGCTTGTCCCTATGCTCCTTGTGGGATCCACCGTCCCGGTCTAGCGCAAAGCAGCATTTGAAGATTGCAGGAGTTCACTGCTTCTCCAGCCGTATGTTCATGAGCGAGCGGGCTGAGAATGTAACGATTTAACGGCGAGAAAACTGTTTCTTTCTCGAATCAAAACCAGCCGGTCAGATAGCTCGGTTAGATTATACCGGTGTTAGCCACTATTTTTCCTTAGAGTGCCCCTCGAATCCAAAGCAGCCGTTGGGACGCCCTCTTGTGTCCAGCCAATTCAGGCTGCGGGTGCAGCCGCCACTGCGGCCGCGCCTTCCGGCGTGGACATGGCCGATTTGAAGCGCCGGTCGGTTCGGGGCGGGGCTGTGACGATGGCTACGCAGGGCATCCGCATCGCCATTCAAATCACCTCGGTGATGGTGCTGTCGCGGCTGCTGTCGCCAAATGATTATGGTGTGATGGCGATGGTGATAGCAGTCACGGGTTTTGCCGGCTTGTTTCGCGACCTTGGACTATCCTCCGCCGCCATTCAGAAAAAAGACCTCCATCAGCCACTACAGAGCAACTTGTTCTGGATCAATGTTGCGATGGGAACACTGCTCACTGTCATAGTGGCAGTGGCTTCGCCATTGGTTGCGTGGTTTTATGGTAAGCCTGAGCTCAGTGCCGTCACGCTTGCGTTGTCTTTCAGTTTCTTGTTGGCCAGTTTGGGTACGCAGAATGGCGCGCGGCTTGTCCGCGAGATGCAGTTTGCCCGGCAGGCGGTAGCGGGCATCACCGGTGCCGTCACCGGTTTGGCCGTCTCCATTACACTCGCTTTTCAAGGGTTTTCCTATTGGTCGTTGGTGTGGGGTGAGCTTTCGAGCTCTTTCGCCACCACGCTTCTATTGTTTGTGCTGTCCCCATTTCGTCCCGGACTGCCCACCAGAGGTACAGGCATCCGGGATATGCTCAAGTTCGGGGCCAATGTCACGGCTTTCGACTTCGTTAATTACTTCCACCGAAATCTGGACAACATCCTGATCGGTCGATTCTGGGGGCCTGGTCCACTGGGGCATTACAGCCGTGCCTATGCATTGCTGATGTTGCCGATTAACACCATTCGTGGACCGATTATTGCCGTCGGGTTTCCGGCATTGAGCCGTCTACAAGATCAGCCTGCAGCCTTTCGTGATTATTACCGCAAGGTGACTTCTTTTGTGGCGTTGGTTTCCATGCCTCTCACGGCATTTCTGTTCGTCGCCTCAAAGGTAATCATCGCATTGGCCTTGGGTCCAAAGTGGGAAGCCATCACACCAGTATTTGCTATTTTGGCCACGGTCGGATTTGTTCAGCCCGTCATCACCTTGTGGGGAGTTGTGGTATTGAGCAGGGGGATGGGGCGACGTTACTTACATCTGGGGATCTTTAATACTGTTTGCAGCGCCATTGGCTTTGCTGCCGGGTTGCCATGGGGGCCGATTGGGGTCGCCGTGGGTTATGCGTTGGTGACATACCTCAGCGCTTATCCTATTTTGATTTGGGCGTTTCGAGGCACGCCTTTGAAATTTGGGGATTTCACAGCCGTTACAGTGCGGCCATTTACTGCCAGTATTGTTGCGGCAATCCTTTGTTTTTACATATCATCTGTAATATCAACGATTCCCCCATTTGTGTGGCTCGCCTTGGTAGGGAGCGCCTTTATGGCTTCCTACCTCTGCACGCTACGCCTCCTGCCCGGTGGTAAATCCGACTTTGCCTTCATTGGTAATCTTATTCGTCCCGTCGTTGCCTCATCCAGGTTTTCCTCCTTACTCAAAATTTAATCAAGTCTTATGAAATCCTTACTCGGAAAGATACGAAATCGACTCTTCGCCGGCTTGGCCAAAAAGCAGGACATCGAAACTTTGTACGGCCAATTGAATGGCCTTATTCAAATTCAGAATGCCATCCAAGGTAAGCCAGTGCTTCGTCCCTTGCGTGGCTGGGCCATCTCACCGGATGCACTCTCTTGGGTGCTGGCTGACCTTCAAGAACGAAAGCAACCGACAGTCATTGAGTTTGGAAGTGGTCAATCCACCGTGATTCTTGCAGCGGTACTGAAGCATCGGGGTGGACGCCTGGTGAGTGTGGAACACGATCCGGTGTATTCGTCGGTTATCCAGCGGCAAGTCGCCGCCTGTGGATTGAGTGATTATGTCGAAACCGTCCATGCGCCTCTCATTGAGATCGGCGATTCCTCGACAAAAAGTTACGACACTAGCAAAATTTCTAATATTGAGGTCGATCTTGCGCTGATCGACGGGCCTCCGATCATTCTTGGCGGTGCTCATACCAGACTTACCCCATTGCGGTGGTCCGCGGCACACCTGGTTCCAAATGGCGCGATTTTTCTCGATGACAGTAACCGCGCCTCCGAACAAGGCTGTATTGAAAGCCTCATACGAGAATATCCAAAATTGACTGTCCTACCGCGTGCTGCCGAAAAAGGCCTAGTCGAAATCCGCAATAAATAGTGGAGACTTCCGAGAATGGCGTGGTTTTCCGCTGTGCGGCTTCGTTTTCTCCATACTCAGCGAGCCCTCTCCACTCTTGTCCTCGCAAAAGCCGTCTCTTACTCCGGCGAGATTGCTGCGGGTGGTCTCACGCGTCAGGCCTGACATCCGCCGGAGTACTCTAGGTTCTAAAGACGCGCTTTTCCCTTCGTCGCTGCCTGTGAGCAGTTCCAGCAAGCCGTGCAGAAAATCACGTCCTCTGTAGTTGGCCCGATTTTATAACACACTTATTGATTAAAAAATGCCTGTTCGACCTGACTCTATTCCTGCTTCTCGTGCTGCCCAGCGGTTGGTTATTCTTGGGGCCAATGGATTATTGGGGTCGTCGATTGTGCGGCATTTTGCGGGAGATCCTCACCTGCAGGTGTGGCGGCTGGATCGGAACCAGCTGAATCTGGCGGATCCCTTATTAGTGGACGAGACCTTGGCTTCGCTGGAGTTTGATTGGTTGATCAATTGTGCGGCCTACACGGCGGTGGATGACTGCGAGATTCAGAGTGGGCATGCGTATTTGATCAATGGTCATGCGGCTGGGCAGGTGGCGCGCATTTGTTCGGCGAAGGGTGCGAGGATGATTCATTTTTCGACGGACTATGTTTTTGACGGGGCGAAGGGGGCGGCTTACACGGAGGAAGACCCGGTGAATCCGATCAGTATTTACGGCCGGTCGAAATTGATTGGTGAGCGGCAGGTATTGGCGGCTGATCCGAAGCATTTGGCCATTCGAATTTCCTGGTTATTTGGGCCGGGGCGACCGGGTTTTCCTGAGTGGGTGGTGCGGCAGGCGGCTTCAGGTCAGCTCAAGGTGGTGAACGATAAAGTCGGGTGTCCGACGTACAGTGAGGATGTAGCTGTTTGGCTGCGCCGATTACTGGCGTTGCCGCGGCTGGCGGGTGGGGTGGTGAATGTGTGTAATCCTACCGCCACCACGTGGTTTGAGTATGCTCGGGAGATACTTCGTTTAACGGGAAGTACCGTTGAGCCTCAGCCTATTACGATGCGAGATTTGCCTGGTTTGCAGGCGGCGCGGCCTGACAATTCGGCCTTGGATCCGGCCTTATTTGAGACGCTTTCCGGGCTGCGGTGTCGTCCGTGGCAGGAGGCGTTGGCGGCGCACCTTTCCGCCAACGGTGTCGCCTCGTGAGCCTGTTTTTGATGTTTCGTTCGCGGCCAAGTCTTTGATCGCTCTTTTATTTTATGACAAATGATTCCATCGCAGTCATTGGCCTGGGTTATGTCGGCCTCCCCTTATGTCTGCAGTTTGCCCGATCCGGTGTGACGGTATTGGGTGTGGACATTGATCCTTCCAAGATTGAGGCCCTGAGCAGCGGGCGCAGTTATATCAAGCACATTGAATCCTCTGCGATTGCGGAGATGACGGCGTTGGGTCGTCTGACGGCGACTACTGATTTCAGCCGGATTTCCACGGTAGGAGCGGTGATTATCTGTGTGCCGACGCCCTTGAACAAGAACCGGGAGCCGGACATTTCCTTCATTTTGGAGACGGGTCGAGCGGTGGCGCCTTATTTATCGAAGGGTACGGTGGTGGTACTGGAATCGACGACCTATCCTGGAACCACGGACGAAGACTTGCTGGCGGAGCTGGAGCAGGGGAGCGGGCTGAAAGCTGGCGTAGATTTTCATCTGGCGTTTTCGCCGGAGCGCGAGGATCCGGGCAATGACTTGAGCAAGGTGAAAGTCGTTCCGAAGGTGATTGGCGGTTTGACGCCGGCCTGTCTGGCGAAGGCGCAGGCGGTGTACAGCCGGGCCATTGATACGCTGGTGCCGGTTTCCTCATGCCGGGTAGCGGAAGCGACCAAGTTGTTGGAGAACATTTTCCGCAGTGTGAATATCGCGCTCGTCAACGAGTTGAAGGTTGTGTACGAGGCGATGGGAATTGACGTTTGGGAAGTGATCAATGCGGCGAAGACCAAACCTTTCGGGTTTATGGCTTTTTATCCTGGACCGGGGCTGGGAGGGCACTGTATTCCTATTGATCCGTTTTATCTAACGTGGAAGGCGCGGGAATTTGGACAAAACACGCGGTTCATCGAGCTGGCGGGGGAGATCAATACCCGAATGCCTGAGCATGTCGTGCATCGGGTAGCGGACGCGCTCAATAATCATGGCAAGGCGGTCAAAGGCAGTCGCATTTTGATTTTGGGACTAGCCTACAAACCGAATGTGGATGATGAGCGCGAGTCGCCGAGCTATTTGTTGATGGATCTTTTGAATGATCGTGGGGCTCAACTGGAATATCATGACCCGTATGTGCCTGTCATCCGTCCGACTCGGGAGCACCCACAGTATGCGGGCATTGCTTCGGTGCCGTGGAATCAGGAGACGGTTTCCAGTTTTGATGTGGTCTTGATATCGACTAATCATGCATGTGTGAATTACGACGAGCTGGCGGCGTGGGCTCCCTGTATTGTCGATACGCGCAATGCCATGGCTTCGGTGCCGACGGCGGCGGGGCAGGTGATGAAAGCGTGACCTGGCGTTCTGTGTTTCGCATGGCGGGCGGTTAGCCCAGTAGCTTTGACCGGGCATTGGTTCCGGGTGCTGATGCTCCCGGCAGTTGTTTTATTTCTTTTCTTGCCGGGAGTCGTTCTGGCGTAGGGTGCTGTTTATGAATGAATCGGACGTCATCTTGGTGACTGGGGGAGCTGGATTTATTGGTTCTCACGCATGTAAGGCGCTGGCGGTGGCTGGTTTCAGGCCGGTGGTCTTTGACAACTTGAGTATGGGGCATCGTCATGCGGTGAAGTGGGGGCCGCTGGTGGTAGGTGACGTGGGGGATGCGGAGGCGTTGCGGCGGGTATTTGTCGACTATTCGATTGCTGGGGTGTTGCATTTTGCGGCCAGCGCGTATGTGGGCGAGTCGGTTGATGTTCCGCTACGGTATTACCGCAACAATGTGGCGACGACGATGACGCTTTTGGAGGTCATGGTTGAGGCTGGGGTGCCGCCACTCGTCTTTTCGAGTTCGTGTGCGACCTATGGGACGCCCACCGAAGTTCCTATTCCTGTCAGCCATGAGCAGCGTCCGATCAACCCTTACGGGTGGACCAAGTTGATGGGGGAGCAGATGATCCGTGATGCGGGCCATGCGCATGGTTTGCGCAGCGTGATTCTCCGGTATTTTAATGCGGCCGGGGCCGATCCGGATGGAGATTTGTGTGAAGAACACGATCCCGAGACTCATTTGATTCCGCTGGCAATCGATGCGGCGCTCGGGAGGCGGCCGCCGTTGCGGATTTTTGGTACGGATTACCCTACTCCGGACGGCACGTGTATTCGTGATTATATTCACGTCAGCGATCTGGCCGATGCTCATGTGGCGGCTTTGCGCGAGTTGCTGGGGGGAGGCGCTAGTCGCATTCGAAACCTAGGCACTGGGCGTGGCCACAGTGTTCGCGAAGTGGTTGAAGCGGTGGGCCGGGCTGCTGGCATGCCGGTTCCGACCGAGATTCATCCTCGGCGGGCGGGCGATCCTGCGGAGTTGGCGGCTGTTTCCGATTCCGGTACCCACTCGGGATTTCGGTTTCCTGATTTACAGGGGATTGTGGAGACCGCGGTGCGGAGCCGGGGTGGAAAGGGATAGTGTATGGCTGGCGTGTTGAGAGCGATGGGGATGGTTTCCCGGCGGGAGCGCTGGGGGCTAACGTGGCGTGGCTGGTTGTTACTGGCGGCGGTGGCGGCGTTGAGTGCGGGGCTGGTGGTGTCGCGTATTCATGATTTTCTGGCGGTGACGTCGGTGGTGGACAGTCCGGTGGTGGTAGTGGAAGGATGGGTGCCTCCGGCGATTTTGCGGGATGTGGCCAGTCGTTATGTGGGAAAGCCTGGGATGGTGTTGTACTGCACGGGCGGACCGTCGGATGAGGCGTTTGATTCGTCGCTGGCTGAAGACACCTGTGCGGCTGAGGCGGCCCGAATTTTGCGCGGTTACGGCATTCCAGATGAGAGGCTGGTGGTGGTGCCGACTTTTGAGTCACAGCGGGACCGAACGTATGCCAGCGCGGTGGCGCTTCGCGACTGGTTTCGCGATCAAAAGCGAGTGGTGGCGGCGCTGAATGTGGTGACTGAGGGGCCGCATAGTCGGCGGTCTAGGCTCATGTTTGAAGAGGCGTTTGGTCCACAGGTGGCGGTGGGCATTGTGGCGATTCCCGACCCGGATTATGAATCAGCCCGCTGGTGGAAATACAGCGAAGGAGTGAAGGCGGTCATCAGTGAGGCCGCGGCGTATGTGTATGCACGGCTGCTTTTTGAGCCCGTTGATGATCCGTCGGTCGGCGGTGCGGTCGTAACGGCGGATTAAGGACCAAAGCGTCAGCGGTACAAACCGAGTGGTGCTGCTCCGGTGATTGCGCTACTCGCCGATCTCACCTTTTATTAATTTATTTGTTCATATGAGTTCAACGCCCTCTCCTCCCGCCGCCTCGACTCGTTCCTCGGCGCGTTCGAAATCATCGTTTTGGGCGCGTCTCAGTGAGGAGTGGCATGGCATGGCTGGTGGGCAGCGCACGCGTTTGGTGTGGCTGCTGGGTTTTATTGGCTTGTTGACCGTTGTTTTTATCAAACCCTTGGTGGCGTTGATGAAGTATTCCGCCGGGGTCGACATGCATTCGCATATTGTTCTTATCCCTGTGGTTTCGGTGTATTTGCTGGCCTTGCGTTATCGCTCGCTGGCCACGCAGTATAGCTCTTCGCCCGTCTGGGCATTGGTGCCGCTGGCTCTGGGCGTACTGGCTCTTGGGGTGGTGTGGAAGTTAATTCCTCTGGCCTCCCCGCTGAGTTTAAATGATCGGCTGGCTTGTTATGCGATGGCCTATGTGGCCCTGTTGATGGTGGCAGGTTTCGTCTTTTTAGGCCGTGGCTGGATGGCGTCGGCAGCGTTTCCGGTCTTGTTTTTGCTGTTTATGGTTCCTTTGCCGGACGGGCTGGTCCATTTGATGGAAACCGGCTCGCAGCTGGCCTCGGCGCAGGTGGCTGACTGGATGTTCAGCCTGACAGGACTACCGAATGTGCGGAGTGGCAATTTTTTCAGGCTACCCACGATTACGATTGAAGTGGCGGAGGAATGTAGCGGTATTCGTTCGAGTTGGATTCTTTTTATTACCAGTCTGGTGGCGGCGGAGATGTTTCTTCGGAGCTCTTGGAGGCGGTTGATTCTGGTGGCCCTGATCATTCCGCTGGGAGTGTTGCGCAATGGATTCAGAATTCTTGTCATCAGCTGGTTGTGTGTCGAGGTGGGGCCGCACATGATTCATAGTTTTATCCACCATCGGGGCGGGCCTATCTTTTTTGCCCTTTCGCTGGGTCCGTTATTTCTCCTTTTGTGGCTTTTGCGTCGAGGTGAGCTCCGCAAGATGGATGGCCAGTCGCCACCCTCTTCGGTGACGCGGGGTGAGAAACCGGCTATAAAGTCGCTTGCTTCGTAGCTTATTACCGGTTTTCTCATTTATGGGGCCATTACGTCCTTGCCATTCCGCTTTTTATCCTTTCCTCTACCGTCCCCACCATCACCGCATATGAAACGCATCAGTGACGATTTCACTCCGTCTGTTCCCCACTCTGTTCCTCAATTTCAGCGGCGTACTGCATGGGCGGTGTGTCGTGGGTGGGCTGGTTCCAGCCTGCCGGCTTTGCTGCTTGCGGTCACGGCCTTGTTGGTCGGCGCCTGTCAGTCGTATGAAGGAGCTTCTACTTCGCTGGATCTCGCGGTCTCGCGGGCGGCGGCTGGCAGTCCGGTGATTCTGCGTGAGGGGGATGCGATCAACGTCGTTTTTGCTGCGGCTCCCGAGTACAATAGCACGCAGAAAATTCGCACGGACGGCAAGATCTCTCTGGCCTTCTTGGGCGAGACGACAGCGTCGGGGAAAACACTGCCGCAGTTGCAGCAGGAAATTTCAGAGCTCTACAAGCCTCAACTGCAGAACCCAACCGTCATGGTGACGCTGGTTACCAGCAGTGATGCAGTCATTCTGTCTGGCGAGCTCAATTCTCCGGGCCGCCGCGTTTTCGACAAACCCACCACGCTTTTGGAAGCGATTCTCGAGGCAGGCGGGTTCAGCGAGTTTGCCAACCCTTCCAAAGTGCGCGTCATCCGCGTGGTCGGTGATGTGTATCAGACGGAAGTCGTCGACATGAAGGATGCGGTCAAAGGCCGTCCTGTGAAAGTCGTCTACGTCAAGGGCGGCGACATTATCCATGTCCCAGAGTGAGGTGATAGCGGGTGGCTTGGCGATGAAGCCGGGCTTTCCCGTTCTCATTCATTGACTGCAACCATTAGCCTAGGGCCAGCGCCCTAGGCTTTTTTTGTCGGCTTTTTGGCTGCTTACGGGCAGCCTGGGGAGGACGCTGGCCACCAAGCGGAGAATGCGGCGAGGGCGCGCGCGCGGTGGCTGAGTTCATTTTTGGTGGTTTCGGGCAGTTCACCAAAGCTGGCGCAGGCCCCGTCTGGGATGAAGAGCGGATCGTATCCAAATCCGCCGGTGCCGCGTTCCATGGGGGCGATGTGTCCTTCGACGGATCCTTCGAATTCGGCGACGATGTTTCCGGCTTTGGCGAGAGCGAGGACGCAGCGAAACCGTGCGCGGCGGTCATGACCGCGGGCATTGAGGAGGGCGAGCTCGGCGAGCAGTTTGGTGCGGTGTCCGGCATTGTCTCCATGGCGGCCGCTGTAGCGCGCGGAATAAACACCCGGGGCTCCACCGAGGATGTCGACTTCCAATCCTGAGTCATCGGCCAGAACCCATGTGTCCGGGCCGGCCAGTATTGAGGCGGCGAGGGCTTTGATGGCGGCATTTTCGGAGAAAGTAGCGCCGGTCTCTTCTGGTTCGGGGGCATCCGGCCAGGAAGTCAGGTCGGATACGGTGAATGCCGTCCCCAGGATGGCCCGCACTTCGGCGGTTTTGTGGGTGTTATGGGTGGCGAGGAGCAGCGGTGTCATGGTTTTCGCATAGCCCGGAGCTGGCGGGGTGGCCACCAGAAATTCCTGAGAGCGGCGATGGAGTCTGAGCCGTCAGTGGTTCCACGTGGGCCATGCCGGGGGCCAGACGGTATCGAGAATTCGATCTTGAGCGGCGTGCATGAAGGTGCGGGCGTCCGGTTCGGCGTCAGTGTGGCCGTGAAGGTGCAGCAGGCCGTGGATGATATACAGGGCAGTTTCGCGCAGGAATGGGGCCTGTCGAGCAGCGGCTTCACGGGCTGCGGTTTCCACGCTGACGAGGATTTCGCCGTGGTGGAAAGTGATCACGTCCGTAGGGGTGGGATCTTGGAGAAACTCGCCGTGGATGGCGGTGATGGCGGCATCATCCATCAAGGAGATTTCGACTTCTGGCAGGGCGAGCAGCACGGTGGGGGCGTCGCCGGGAGCGGCCAGGATGTGGGGCCATGCCGCATCCAGAAGCTGGCGCAAAACGTCGAGGTCACTGGCCTCGGTCAGCCCGTTTTCACCGTGGTCGTGAAGGCTTAATTCCGGGCGTTCCTGGCTGTCTGACAGCGGGGACCACTCTTCGAATGGTGATTCCGAGGCTGGGGACATCAGGCGGCGCGCCCTCCCCCGCCGCCCTCACCGCCGCGGATGACTTCAAATCGAGTCGGGCGTCCGCCATTCGTCCGCGACGAGGGGGTGGCTGTTTTGGATCCCGTTGGGCCCACCTTCTCGTCGCTGGCTCCGGCAGGGGGTTCGGCTTTGCTGTAGCTCACACGTTTGTGGAGCATCGAGCGCAGGGTGGTAGTAAAGCTTTCTTTGACCAGTCCCAGTTCGCCCAGAGTCAGCGGGCATTCGTCCAGCTGGCCATCGAGGAGACGGCTGTCGACGATTTCCGAGACTAAATTTTCGATGCGGGCGGGGGTAGGTTTTTCCAGCGAGCGGGAGGCGCTTTCGATGGCATCGGCCAGCGAGATGAGCCCGGCTTCGCGGGTTTGGGGCAGGGGGCCTGGGTATCGGAAAGTACTTTCTTCGACCTCTGGCACATCGGTTTCGTGAGCTTTGTCCTCGTCGGCCAGGGCGCGCCAGTGGTCTCTTTTGGCCATGGCTCGTTGATAAAAGAACCGGGCGAGGGAGGTGCCGTGGTGTTGTTCGATCACATCGATCACTTCTCGATTGAGTTTGTGGCGCAGAGCCAGATCCACCCCGTCTTTGACGTGGGAAATGACGACCAGTGCGCTCATGGACGGCGTCATGGCATCATGCGGATTGTGGTCGTGCGGCTGGTTTTCGATGAAGTATTCTGGATTATTCAGTTTTCCGATGTCGTGGAAATAGGCGCAGACGCGGGTGCGCAGGCCATCGGCTCCGATGACGTCGGCGGCAGTTTCGGCCAGGTTGGCCACCATCAGGCTGTGATGGTAGGTGCCGGGGGCTTCGATGGTCAAACGCCGGAGCAGTGGGTGGTTCAAATCGCCCAATTCAATCCATGACCCGGCCGTCGTGACCCTGAAGGTCGCTTCGAGAAGTGGGAGTAAACTGCTGACGACCATCGCGGTGGCCACGCTCAGGCCAATGAGAAAAGCCGCCTCCCCGACCAGCCCCTGCCATGAGCCCCGACTTAACCACTGGAATCCCTCGAGGCTGGCAAAATGGCCAAAGAGTGTGGCCAGGGCAAAGGCGGTGAGACCGACCAGCAGGCCGGCGCGAAGCACATGCTGACGGCGCCGCGCGCGGCGGCCGGCCGCCACCGCCACCAGTCCGGTGCTCAAACTGCTCACCAGCCAAGAAAGCATCGACGTCTCCGGAAGCATCAGCGTTCCCCACAACGCGACAAAAATTGTCGCAAAAATCCCATGGCCGCGCCCCAGTAAGATGGTCAGAGCCAATGGAGCCAGCGCATGTGGCATCAACAGCAGGCGGTAATGCCCGGCTAGAAAATAATCATCGACCACGAGAAGCAGCACCTTCATCAGGCCGAGGTGCAGCCCGACCAGGGAAAGCACCAACAGAAGCCGGCTGTTCTGCTGGAAACTGTCCGGCTGGCTGAGCGAAAACTGCAGAATAGCTCCAAAAAAAAGCAGTCCCATCACGACGACCGCCCGGACCGGTTCGTCGACGTGCGGTACCCCGAATGCTGGGCGCCAAAGGACCAGCCACCCAAACAAGAGCCCAGCCATGCCCAGCAAGAGACCCATGACGACAGGACTCGTGCACAAGAACTCACGACAATAACCCATTTCCCGCTCACGGCGTTTTTTGCCGCAGGAAAGGCCTTTTTTCTGCAAGCGGAAGCGCTTGAATGACTCAATCATGAAATATCCGCTCCGGGGAACACCGCCGGCTCGAGATGCAACTGAACGGCCATTTTACCAGAAGGCCCGGTTTTGGCAAGAAACGCTTTGCCTTGGGGCGGGGAAATATGTTCAGAACAGTAGTTACTTCGGAGATCTTAAATAGTTAAGAAGTTCGTTGGTACTGACTCCTGCCAGTGACGGGAGGATGCCATGGGCTCCGGTGAAGTCTGAGCCCAGGGTGACGGGGCTGGGAACGATGACGCATGGGCTGCCCGCCTTTTGGGCGGCCCGCAGGCCATTGCGGGAATCTTCGAGGACGACGCAGCAGGCTGGGGGTAATCCGAGTTCTGAAGCGGCGCCGAGAAAAAGTTCGGGTGAGGGTTTGGCTTCTTTGACTCGGTCGCGGGTCCACACGGCGCGGAATGCGGGTGCTAGTTCAAAGGTGGCCAGCCAGCGGTTGATCCAGTCGATGGTCGAGCTGGAAGCGATGGCGCAGGGGACTTTTTTTACGGCGGCTTCGGCCAGTAATTCGCGCACTCCGGGCAGTGGGGCCAGGTCTTGGTGGCCGGCTCGAATCACGGCGTCTTTGGCTTCCAGCAGCGGTTCCCAAGCCAGGGTGCGGCCTAGACGTCGTTCTAGTTCGGCCATGGGGTCGAACTGGCCGAACGTACTGCCGACGCAATGGACATAGTCATTGAGGTGGAGGGTTTCTCCTTGCGAGTGATAGAGGGCGGCCCATGCCTCATAAATGGCGGATTCGGTATCGGCAATGAGGCCGTCAAAATCAAAGATCAGAGCTTCAGTCATGGAATGGTGGGGGTGGGCTGGCGTCGAACTAGGCCGCGTTCGCTTTCCGTGTTCCATCCTTCGCCAACGAAGCGGGTGATGTCGACGCGTGGTGGTGTCAGCGACGGGTCGGCCATGCGCAGGTCGCAGCGGTAAGGGCGTCCTTGTTCCCAAGTGAGATCGCGCTGGAGGAAGCGGCCGAGGTCCGAGGTTTTATCCACCACGGCTAGGGCGGGAATGCCTGATTGCGGGCCATCCAGTCGCACGACGACGGCAGTTTCGGGGGTGAAACCGGTGCCTTTGAAATGAGCCTCGGTGGCCGACCCTCGCCGGGCGACGACGCGCAGCATGACTGATTCAGCAGGAGGGTTTTGATGGAAATCCTCCCAGGCGAACTGGCGGGCCTTGACCAAGTCCTCCCAGTCCAGTTTCCAGCCATTAATCGTTTCTTCCAGCAGGAGGGTCAAATAGGTATTGTGGCTGGTGCGCATGACCAGTCTGGCGAGACGGCGATCATTATTTTGGGTGACGGAGCCCTGCGGCTCGCCCGTCAGGGTGACTGGCTGCCAAGGATGACGGGCGTGGTACCGGTCCATGAGGGATGTCAGCTGTGCCGCATCCAGAAGCAGCGGGCGTGCGGAATCGAGGTCGGGGCTGGCTAGAATGCGGGTGGCTGTGAGGGCGGCCTCGGCCAGAGTTTCTGCTTCTTCGGCTCCTGGGGCCGGGGCGGAGAGGGCGGTCCGCCATGGGCGAATCGAGGCCGGTTGCAGCCACCACAAACCCGCCCCCACGCCGCCAAGGACAATCACAGCCAAGGCTAGCGCCCCGATCCACCACCAGCCCGCACGCGACCGACCGCCCCCCGGAAGGGCGGCTGGAAGGGTGATCATCGCCCTCGAGACGAGCGAGTCTCGCCGCGCTTGGGCCCCACATCGCGGGCATTCAATAACAGCTGCGGGTTGGTCCGTAGGAGACAGGTAGGCACGATGGCATTGTCCGCAAAGGACGGCGCTGGAGCGGGGGGCCGCGGGTGTCGAGTCCAGTGCCGCGTGGGCCGGATCTGCCCCCATGTGGGGCCCGGGCTCTGAAATCACGCTGCTCATGGCAGGCTGATCTCAAGAAAACTGACTCCGTTCGATCCGGCGACGAGGCGGTTACCGGCGGCCCGTGAAGCGGGGATCAGGCAGAAGGTGCCTGGTCCATGGCTTTCGGTATCGATTTCCAGACTGCCGGTCACGACGCCGACGAGGCGAAAGCCTGATGGGTCAAACGGTGTGCCGGGGGCCAGATGCTGGTGATCGACCCGGAACAGCGAGCAGTTGGCTAGAGTGGTGGTTCCGGCTGGGTTCAGGGCGGGGGCGGTGTCGGTGAAGTCGATGCAGGCGAGTGACTCGGTGACGTGCAAGGCCCGGGGGCGGCCGTCGAGGCCGGGGCGATTCCAGTCGAAAACGCGATAGGTGGTGTCGCTGTTTTGCTGGATCTCGAAAATGACGAGGCCCGCCCCGATGGCGTGGAGTCGGCCGCTGGGGATGAAGATGGAATCGCCTGTTTTCACGGGGAGGCGTGGTATTTTTTCCGCCACGGTGCCGCTGGCGAGCGCCTGCTCGAAGGCGTTGCGGTCGACATCGGGGGTGACGCCGACCCAGAGGACGGCATCGGGCTGGGCCTCGGCGATGAACCACATTTCTGTTTTTGGTTCTCCTCCGAGCTGGGCGGCGACGGATGCCGGTGGGTGGACTTGGATGGAGAGCGTATCCGCGGCATCGAGGATTTTGATGAGGAGCGGAAATCGTGGGCTGGGGTGAGCCAGCGCGGATTCGCCGAAGACCTCACGGCGGTGATCCCTCCATAATTCATGGAGCGTCAGCCCGGCGAGGGGGCCCGCGGCGACTACGCTTTGGCTGTCCTCGCGGTCGACAATCTCCCATGATTCGCCAATGGGCGTGACGGCATCGGGAAGAGAACGTCCATAGAGTCGTTCGAGGGCGCGGCCACCCCCCGGGCGGTCATAATAGAGCGGCCGGACCGTGAGTGGAGTCGTCATGGTCTGGTGGTCCATTGGAAGTGGGCGGGGTCGGGGCCGGGGCGGGGCGCGGTCACGGGCGAGGTTAGGGCGCGCCGCCGCTATAAAGAATGCCCCATTTTTTTCTTCTTGGTTTCCAAGTATCGCGCATTTTCCGGTATGGGCACGGATTTCAGCGGCACTTGTTCGACGATGGTGAGCTGGTGCCCTTCTAAGGCTACGACTTTTCGTGGATTGTTGGTCATCAATCGAATCTGACGCACGCCCAGATCGCACAAAATTTGCGCCCCCAATCCGTAATCGCGCAGATCCATCGGGTAGCCGAGTTTCAAGTTTGCTTCGACGGTATCCAGTCCCTGTTCCTGCAATTTATACGCTTTAATTTTGCCGTGCAGGCCGATACCGCGGCCTTCGTGGCCACGCATGTACAGAATCACGCCTGATCCTTCGGCGGCCACTCGCTCCATGGCCGTATGCAGCTGTGTTCCGCAATCACACCGCCTTGAGGCAAAAATGTCGCCGGTCAGGCACTCGCTGTGCACCCGGACTAAAATCGGCCGCGCTGGATCTAGTTCACCCATGACCAGAGCCACATGATGAATGTCTTCGAGGGTCGAACGATATAAATGCAGCTTGTACGTTCCATAATCAGTCGGCATGTCGACCGATTCCATTCTTTCCACTAGTTTTTCGCGCTCCCGGCGCCAAGCAATCAAATCCGCAATGCTGCAGCGTTTGAGTTGGTGTTTTTTGGCAAATTTTTTCAGATCGGGCAGGCGGGCCATGCTGCCGTCGGGATTCATGATTTCGATGAGCACGCCTGCTTCGTGGAAACCGGCGAGGCGGGCCAGATCGACTGCGGCCTCGGTGTGGCCGGCGCGCCGGAGGACTCCTCCGGCTTTGGCTATTAAGGGGTTGATGTGGCCTGGTTTGACAAAATCGGCCGGGGTGGTGGTGGTGGCGGCGAGCAGACGGATGGTTCGGGCTCGGTCGGAGGCGCTGATGCCGGTGGTGATGCCCTCGGCGGCGTCGACCGTGACGGTAAAGGCCGTGCCGAATCCCTCGCGATTGCGCGGCACCATACTTTCAAGGTCGAGGCGTCGGGCGATGGCCGCTGACACGGACACGCAGAGCATGCCTGCGGCTTCGCGGGCCATGAAGGCGACTTGTTCTGGGGTGATGGTTTCGGCCACGCCGATCAAATCGCCTTCGTTCTCCCGGCTTTCGTCATCGGTGACGATGACCAGTCGCCCGGCGCGGAGTTCGGCGATGACTTCCTCCACGGGTGAGGTGGAGGCGGTCGCGGGCGTGCGGGAGGGGCGGGTGCGGGGAGCGGGCGTTTTCAGCGGATGAGAAGCAGGGGTCAGGGAAAACTGGGATGAGCGGGGAGGGGGGCTCGTCTAGATCCGGATGCGTTTTTTCTTGTAGGTCATGGTATGTTTGATCAGGGGTTCATTGCTACCGGCGATGGTGGTGGCGCCTTCTCCTTTGATCTCGTTGCCTTCGACCTTCATAAAAAACGTGCTAACTCGTTCATCGTCATCGGCTGCCGAGACCCAAACCAGCACTTTGCGGGCCTCATCCCAGTCCATTTTGAACAATTCGTGATTGCCATCGGAGTCGAAATACCATGCGCGATAGAGTTCCGCTTCGGGATCGTATGAGCAGATCCATTTATAACTGGTTGGGCCGTCGTCGCTGACGCCTTGCCCGTGCATTTCGAAGTGGGTGCCATCCAGCGAGAAGAGGCCTTTCCATTCGTCGGTGGTGGTGAGGGTGGTGTCGGTCGGGATGATTTGGTATTCTTCGGTGCCGACCCATTCGCCGACGTGGGAGGCGAAGTATTTGAGCTTTTCTTTGACGGTGGCGAGTTTTTCTGCCGCGGCCTCGGCCTGCGCTTCTTGTGCTTGTTCCACCTGTTCTGGGGAGAGTGGTTCATCCTGAGCGGGCAGGGTGGTGGCGAGAGCGAGGGTCAGAGCGGCCCGAATGACAGTAAGTGAGAAAAGCTTCATGACAGATCTCGACCATACGCCGAGTGTCTGAAAAAGGAAAGCGGGACTCCAGCGGGGATTATTCAACGATTTCCGGGTGGGGCTGTCGTAAAGAGTTGTTCCTGCTGGTCAGTCGTCAGCGGGACAGCTACAATTGACCGAATGGGTCCACTTATTCCAGTTTCTCGATGTTCTTCCCGCCGCGCGGCCGCGCTGGTGGCGGTTCTTTTCGTGGTGGGCACGTTGTCGTTGATGCTGGCCACGACGGCTTTGATTGTGCGCAGTGATGCGGAGCTGGCCACGTCGCAGAAAAAAGCGTTTCGGGCGACTCAGCTGGCGGAGATGGGGATTGCCATTGCGGCCAACCCGGTGGTCAAAAAAACCGACCTCTTGCTCTTGAACCAGACAATTTTTCAGGACGAATCGTTTTCGGTCAAAATCAAAGGTGAGGGCGGCAAGTTCAACATCAACACGTTGGTCCAGCAGGCCAAAGCGGATCCTGTGGAAGGACGCGAGACACTGGAAATTGTGCTGGCTGCGGTGGGGGTGGATGATGGGGACCTTCGTTCTTTGATGATCGATAATTTGATCAACTGGGTGGACGAGGATGACGAAGCGGAAGGTGACAGTAAGACCTATGAACGGGAGCGTTATGAAGAAGAAGGGTTTTTGAACTATCCTTTTAACCGTCCGTTTTACAGTTTGGATGAGATGCTTCTGGTCAAGGAATTGAACATTCTTCCTGGGGTGTACCCGCAGTGGCGCGATATTTTTACGATTTATAGTGCGGGCAAGCTGGACATCAACGAAGCCAGTCCGGAGTGCCTTGCTATTGCTTCGTTGGAATCGGTCGCTGATGCCCAACGTTTTGCGCTGCAACAATTTGAGACGACGGTCGATGAGAAGGCGGAGCCCAGCGAACACTTTAAGGACGCTCAGGAGGTGGTGGACATGCGGTGGGGCAAGGACGGAGCCGAGGATACAACGGATGACGAACAGTTGGACGTGAACACGGTCGCGACCATGATGGGTCTCGATGAAGCCCTCGCCAACAACCGCCTTACCAACCAGGACCAGACCACTCGCATTGAAAGCACCGCTACCGTCGGAGACATGCGCAAACGTATTGTCCTCATCCTGCGCAATCGCGCACAAAACCCGCAAATCCTCATGAGAGAGGAAGTTCCCCTCTTTGATTGACCCTGCTTCATCCTTCTTTATTGACCCCGCCGCTTTCGCCTTTACTCATCCGGCTGTGTGGCCTGCACTCATCCAGCTATTTTGACCGCACTCATTCAGCCACTTTGGCTTGAACCCACCTTGAACCCAGAAATTTCGTAGTGTCCGCCCCCACCAAAAACCCAAAGTCGGAAATGACCCTGCTGTGCCCCGGCGAGGAGGCATGGGAATTGTGGAAACAAGGCCCGACCGGTGGTTTTCAACCCGCCGGGACCGCCCCCATGGAGCCAGATGGCACTCCCTCCAGTGTCATGGGCGCCCGCGTCTTTGCTTTTCCTGTGCGCGCCGCCTTCGCGGTGCCGCTCTGGGTGCCATCCGTTGATGCAGAGGCTGTCGCCGGAGCGCTCGATATTCAGCTGGAAAAGCTCAATCTCAAAACCGAAGAGGGCGGGGGACGGCTGGTGCAGCAGCAAACGCTCGAGCAAACCGACGGTCAGACGCTGGCCTTGGCGATCGTGCTGAACGAGCGGCAGCTCAAATCTTTCCCTGGTGGCGGCATCCCGGATCAATTCGAGGTCACCCCTTCGCTGTTTGATCTGCCGGAAAACAGTCTGATTCTCTGGCGTGAGTTGGGCAAAGTGGTGGCGGTGGTCACCCGCCGCGACCGTCCGGTTCATTTTCAATCGCTGGGGGCGCATGTTGTCACTCAGGCGGCCGTGCATGAGTTGGAGTTGGTCTTGATGCAGCTGGACATGCAGGGCATGGACGCTGGTCTGGAAAATGTGGTATTGTGGACTGATTCAGTTGATTCTGAAGGAGAGGCGGCCCTGCGTGAGGCCTTCGGGGTGCCAGTGGTTCATCGCAAAAAGCCGGCACCGGAACTGCCAGAGGTGGCAGCTGCTTTTCTCCCGCGTCAGGTGGCCGAGGCCCGGATCGCGGCCGCGGAACGTCAGCGTACGCGCCGCTTGCTGGCCGTGGCGGCTCTCGTTTATCTGGCGGTGGCCGGCGCCTACGGATTCTTTGCCGGTCGCGATATCATGGCGGCTCAGGCGTTGAAAACCCAGCGCAATGCACTCGAGAGTATTGCCGGAGGGGTCGACGGCGAACGCGCCCGGTGGCTGGCCATGCTCGAGGTGACTCATGCCGATCGCTATCCGCTAGAGCGGTTTTATCAGGTGGCCAAGACGCTGGAAGAAGGAAGCCAGGTCCGATTGACCAAATTCACTTTTGAGCCGAACAAGCTCGTGGTCGCCGGGGAGGCGGAAAACGTCCCCCGGGCCATCAATTACCAAAACTCCCTCTCGCGCGACCCCGGGCTCGCGGATTACGAGTGGGATAAAACCGCTCCTCGGGGCGAGAAAAATGGCTTCGCCAGCTTCCAAGTTGTTGGCACTCTAAAAAATGCGATCTCTGTCCAGCCGTGAACGCCGCCTCATGATGTTGTTGCTCGTGGCGGGCTTCATCATCGTGAATTTCCTCGGCTATCAAATGCTCGCCCAGCGGCGGGCCGCCTCGATCGCGCAACAGCGTTCGCTCCGATTTGATATCCAGCGTCTTAAAGAATTGCAGGACGCCAAGCCGGCGGTCGACGTGACCAGCCAGTGGCTCGACGCCCACCTGCCTGCCTACAAAGACATTGATCAGCTTGAGACCCATCTCTTTAATGTGGTCACCAACAAGGCGGTCTCCGCCAATCTGGAGCTGAACAAAAAAGACCCACGGCCGACACAAAAAGACGCTTTGGTGCACCGCTCGATCATGGAAATCGAGACGACCGCCGGCATGGAAAATCTGGTCACATTCATCCACTCCCTGCAAAGTCGTGAAGATTTTCGCTTTATCAGTTTTCTGGAGCTGACGCCCACCAAGGATGAGGAGCGAGTTCGTTGTCAGGCCCGGGTTGAACAATGGTGGCGTCCTGACAGTGAATCGGTGGGTGGGGCCATGGATTCTGACGTGCCGACATTGCCCGCGGTTCCTCTGGCGGCTCCGCCAGCCGTCGCGACGGAAACTGAAGCTGAGACGGAGACTTCGGCAGACGAAGGGACGGGATCCACGGCCGTTGAACAGTCCGCCGCCAGCGAGGTCCAATCCTCCACGACCACGGATGCGGCTCCTGCCTCTCCTGCGGCGACGGAGCCAACTCCTGCAGCGACGGAGACGAGTCCTCCAGCCACCTCATAATGTCTGCCATGAAAACCCCATTCTGCTTTTGCGTTCTGACGGCCGGTTTCGTTCGGCGGCGGTGCTGTGGCTTGTTGCGGGCCGGCTCCGGCGGGCGCAAGGCGGCGGTTTCGGCAGCGGCGTTTTGGTCGCTGCTGGCGCCTGTTTCTTTCCTTGCGGCTCAGAACACGCCGCCTCCACCGGTACCCAGAGAAGCAGCGGTGGCGGCTGCCGCCGCTGTCCCCGCCGTCCCCGCTGCCGCGGCCGGCGAATCGCCGGAAGGAACCCCGCTGGATCCAGTCCACCCGGACCAGCTCAAACGTTACAGTCTCGATCGCTACGAAAAAATCATCGAGAAGTCACCCTTTGCCTTCAAGATCGTCCGCGCTGAAGGCCCGCCGCCGATTTCCTTCGCTGCTGACTTGGCCTTGGCCGGGTTCACCGTGGACTCGGGCAAGGGTGTGACCTATGCGAGTATCGTCGACAAAAAAACCAACAAGCGTTTTGTGATTCGCACGGACCAGCCGAATGCGGATGGCATTCAGCTGGTGCAGTTGAATCGTGGACAGACGTTGCTTGAGAGTGCGGTCATGGCGCGCAAGGGGACCGAGGAGGCCGAGATTAAATCCGACAAACAAATCATTGAGCGCAAAGCGGTGGTGAATGCGGTGGTGGCGGGTCCGGGGGCGGCCGCGGCGGGGGGGCGCCCACCGCAAGGAGGCAATGTGAACCTCAATTTAAATGTGAACCGGGCCGCGCAAGTGCAGGCTCAAATCAACAACCAAGTCCAAGTCCAAGCGCAAGGGCAGCCCGGGGCTGCCGCGGTGCCGCAGCCTGTGGGTCTGCCTCCGGGCGCTGTGCCTCAAGCCGGCGGTGGCGCCGTGCCTACGGCGGGTGACCTCTCAACTCAAGCGGCTCAGCCTCAAGCTCAACCAGCTCGTCCCGGCCAGGCCCCCGGCCGCCGCCGCGTCATCTTGCCGCCCGCTGTGCAGAATTAAAATCACTCTGCCAGATCCCCTTATTCATTTTCAGATCAATTCTTACTGCCCCTTTCACACTCTAGCTCAATGGACAAATCTTTTGCGAAGTATCTGCTGCCTTCCGGGCTGGCTCTCGGTCTCCTGGTCGTCCTCAAGGCTCAAAATCAGGAGGAGACTCCGGCCGCGCCTGTGACCCCTAACCAGCCCGGGGCCCGCCCCGCCCGGCCGGTGGTGCGGCCGCGGAGCGTCGTCACCCCTCCTCCTTCTGCGCCTGCCGCTGCCCCAGTCGCCGCCACCGCCTCAGCCCCAGGCGCGGCGGCTCCGGCGGCTCCGGTAGCTCCGGTAGCTCCGGCTGAAGCCGTTCCGGCGCCGGTCTCTGCTGAGCCGGTGCCCGCGGCCCCGGTTGCGGTGACTGAGGCGACGGAGAGTCCGTTGCCGGGGGGCGCGGTCTCTCCGGTCGTCGTGGAGGCCCCGACTTCGTCTGAAACGGTGCCACCCACGGTCGAAACTCCTTCGTTGGCTCCGACCTCGACGCCGGGGGATCGTCCGCGGCGTCCGGCCAGTCTGCCTGGCTCCTCGAGTGCAGGGCGTCCGGCGGCTGGAGCTGCCTCCGCCACTCCTGCTGCGGCCGCTGGCGCGACAGCTGCTGGTTCTGCTGGCGGGACAGACGCCGGTGCGGTCATTGCGGCGGAGCCGGGATACGATCCCGAAGTTCCTGAGATTGAGTTTACGGAATCGGCGATGGACATCGCTGAGATCATTGACAAATACGAGGCTTTCACGGGGCGCAGCACCATGCGCGACGGCACCATTCAGGGCACGCAGCTCCCGCTGCGGAGCAACGGCAAGATGACCCGCAATCAGGCCGCCGACTACATCAAGGCGTTTCTCCTGCTCAATGGGTACAGCATCATCCCGTCTGATATTAAAGGGGTCGACAAGGTCATCCCGACGGCCCGCGGTCCTCAGGTCGAGCAAGGCTCCAGCGTGCAGGCGGTTTATACCGACCCCAAAATGCTTCCTGAAACGGAGCAAATCATCAATTACGTCCTCTATCTCAAGCATATCGGGGCTGAGGATGCCGCGCGATCACTGCAGGCGATTCTGGGGCAAAGCCGCCAAAACGTCAGCAAAATCACGCCGGTGCCAGCCGCGGGTGCGCTGATCATCACCGACAATCTGCCGGCCATTCGCTTGGCCATTGCCTTGCAGGAAAAAATCGACGTCCCCAGTGCGGCGGTGGAGAAGGAATTTTTCCAATTGGAGCGGGCGGATGCGGAAGAAGTCGCGCAAGTGCTGACGGAAATTCTGGCGGCGCAGACGAAGCTTCGTGGGCAGGCTTCGGGCAGCGGTGGCACGCGCGGGGTGGCGGTCAACGTGGCGGCCGACCAGTTGCAGGCGGGTTTGCCTCCGGGGGTTTTGGGTGGGGTCGCGGGCCAGCCGGGACAGGCGGGGGGAGCTCTGCCGCCTGATGAATCCACGGTCATGGTCAAAGCGATTACGCGCACCAACGAGGTGCTTGTTTCCGGGCGTCCGAGTGATTTGGTGTATCTGAAGGACTTGATCAAGGAGCTCGATAAGGAAGCGAACGTGAAGAACCTGAAGCGTTTCCAGCTTCGTTTCATCCGTGTTGAGGATTTCCTGAATATTGCTACGGACGCCATTGGTCGCGGCACCGAGGTCATTGGTGGTGGTGGTGCCGCGGGCGGGGCGGCCGGGGCGCAGGGTGCGGTGGCTGGTGGGGCCCGGGGTGGTGCGGGAGGTCGTCAAGGCACTGGCACCGGCTTTCAGGGTAATGCGGCGTTTGGCGGTGGCCAGACATTTGGTGCCAATGCGGCGCGTGGCGGTGCTGGGGGGCGCGGCGGCGCGGGTGGTGGTGGTGGCGCGGGTGGCGGTGGCCTCAGCAGCGGCCGCAGCAGCTCGAACAGTAGCACCGGTCAGGAACTCATCCCGTCCTCGACCATTGTGGGCAAAACGCTGCTCATCGCGGAGCCTCGCTCCAATTCACTCTTGATCGCAGGTCCGCCTGAACACCTGACACGGATCGAGGAAGTCCTCGGCGAAATGGATGTGCGTCCTTTGCAGGTGGCCATTTCTGCGGTTATCGCCGAAATCACCCTGAATGACGACATGCAATACGGCATGGACATCATCCGGAAAGCCGAAGATGTCGTCATTGGCGGACAAAATATCACGTGGGCTGGAGCCTTGACCAACTTGGGTAATACCAGCGGCATCATTGACCCTGGTGACCTCATGGATATCTCCAGCTTCACGAATGTTACCGGCGGGCTGAACCTCTACGGGGCCTTGGGTGAATTCTTCAACGTCTATGTCCGGGCTGTGGAGTCCACGGGCCGGGCCCAGATTCTGTCGCGCCCGTTCGTTTTTACGGCGAACAACAAAGAAGCGAATATTTCAGTGGGACGCCGCATTCCGGTGCCCTCGAATACGCAGTCGAACGTCACTAACGGCACGACGACCTTCAACACCAATGTGGAATACGAGGATGTGAACCTGGAGATTCTCGTCACTCCGCTCATCAACTCGAAAAACGAGGTGACTCTGAACATCACCGAGATCAACGATGGTCTTGGGCCGGACCGCCAAGTCGGTGAGCAGCTGGTTCCGGAAATCACCCAGCAGTTCCTGACCACCGAGATCACAGTGCCCAACGGCGGCATTGCCGTCATTGGCGGGGTTATTCAAGAGACGGATGACCGCACTAACAAAGGCATTCCATGGCTCACCCGGGTGCCGATTTTGCGCGGTATGCTCGGCAACACTACCAAAGGCCGCCGCCGGTCGGAATTGTTGATGTTCATCCAACCGCGGATTGTCGAGACCTCGGAGGAGCTCGAGGGCATGCACACGGATCAATTGCGTCGCACGGCGGTGGGCAAGGAAGCGGAAAAATTCGCCAGACCGGCGTATGATTCCAGCGATGTCATCCTGCCGACGGAGAATGGCGACATCCCGCTTGATTCGGCCCACACCTTGCTTCCCAACGAAGCGGGGCGTTCGCAGCCTGCAGTGAGGCCGCAACCGACCGCGGAGGCAGTGCCAGCCGCCGCGACGGCGCCGGTGATCGAGGCGAATGTGAAAGCGCTTACCCTGAAGCCGACGGTCGCGCCGGCTGGGGTCGAGGCGCAGCCGACAGCGGCGGCTCAAACGCCGGAGCCAGAATCTCCGACTTCGCTGCCGAGCGAAAAACGTTCTCCCGCCTTTTGGGAACGCGAGAATGCCTCGGCCCGGGCGGCCGCGGGAAATCCTGAAAAGTCGGGTGGATCGCGTCTTCTCCCTTGGAATTGGGGTAAAAAACCAGCGTCCGAGCCTGCGGCTACGACCCGCGGGACAGGATCTCGTTAATTTTTCGTTGACTTGATGGCTTAAAACTGAGCAATCTATTGATCTTCCCTTGGAATTTCCCCCCATCTCCCAAAAAAAACCACCCCTTGTCGCAGAAAAGCTTGCTAATTTGTGGCAGTTCTCCTAAGTTCATCATTGCCTACCAGAAAAATCACTTAATTCGCCATGAAAATTCCATCCCGTATCTTGACTGGCGCCGCGTTGTTTGCCGCGGTCCTGTCTCCCTCATTCGCGCAAACCGCCACCACCAAGCCTGTCGGTTATAGGACTGAGACAGTCAAAGCCGGGGTGTTCAACTTGCTGAGCTCCAACCTGGACAATCCAGTGGGCGCTGCTGGCACCATCGACACCATCGCTGGCGCGACGCTGACCGACAACGAAGCGAATTACACAGCCGCTTTCACTGCTGGTGAGCCGATCACGTTGAAAATCACCGACGGTGCAAACGCTGGCGTCACACAGGACGTTACGGCTTTCACGGCAAAAACTCTCACGACCGCTCAGGACATCAGCGCTCTTCTCGCCGCCGGCGTGAAATATGAAGTGCGTAAGACCCCAACCGTGGCCAGCACTTTCGGTGCGACCAACACGGCTGGTCTCGCTCAAGGCACCGCCACGAGCGCCGACGTCCTCTGGATTCCTAACGGTGCCGGTGGATACACCCGCGTCTATCGTTCGGCTGGTGGTTTGTCCGGTGTCGGCTGGCGTAAAGTCGGCGGTGGCTCTGCCGATGCCGCTAACGAAGCGATCTCGATCACCGATGCTATCTTCATCGAGCGCCGTGGCGCCGCTGATCTCCCAGTCGTCTTCACCGGCCACGTTCAAACGTCCGCGACCAAGACTGGCGTCATCAAAGGCTTCAATCCAGTGAGCCGCGTCATCCCAGTCGGTCTGACCCTGACCGACAGCCAACTCCAGACTGAATTGACCCAAGGCACCTCAACGGCCGCGGACATCATCTGGAATCCAAATGGTTCGGGCGGATATGACCGTTATTTTTACAGCAGCGGTGGTATCTCCGGTATCGGCTGGCGTAAAGTGGGCGGTGGTTCTGCCGACCAGTCCGCGGTTGTCCTCATGTCCGGTTTCTTGATCGAGCGCAAAGGCGACCCAACGAACGTCACCGTTCGCATCCCAACCGGCTTGGACCTGTAGTCCGTCTAGCCAAGAAATAGTTCAACCTCAATCCACTATAACTCATGAAAAAACTACTCCTCGGAGCCGTCCTCGCTTTGCTCGGCGGTCTTCAACTCCAAGCTGGTAACGTCCTCGTCACCAACTACAACGAAGATAGCGGCTCCCAGCTGCCAATCTCGCTGAACAGCGGTGCTGCTCTGCTGAAAGGCGGTTCGGTGCAAATCGGAACCTGGACTTCAGATCCAACGGCGCTGATCGCTGGTCTGACATCCCCAGCGGGCCGCGATGCGCTTCTCGCTGCTTTCGTCACCTTCGGTGCAACCAACGCCATCGGTAACGATGTCGACGGTCTGTATCAAGCGGACAAGTCGGTGCCTATCGCCGGCAACAGCCCACTCGTGGGTCAGTCGATCTACACCTTGATCGGCAACAATGCGGCTCTCGGTACATCCGATCAGTTCGCCATTGTGAAGCACGGTGTCGCTTTCGCTGCTGACGCTCCAGTGTTCGCCGGCACGGCTGACATCGGCTTGGCTGGTTCGAGCGTGCTCTTCGGCTCCCTCGGTGGCCCAAGCATCACGACTGCCCTCGGTGCCGCTCCTTCACTCAGCCTGAAGGCGATTCCTGAGCCAATGTCAGTCTCGCTGCTCTTCGCCAGCTTGGCTCTCGTGGCCCGCCGCCGTCGCGCTTAATTGTTATTCTTTCGAAGAGCCACCCACGCAAGTGGGTGGCTTTTTTTTGTTTTTTTGTATGAGGTATCTCGTTTTTCTAATTCTAAGTGTCTTGTGGGGCAGCGGAGCGGTGTCGCTCGCCGAGTCTCCATCGGCCTCATCCGCGGCCGCGCGGCGTCACGTCAGTTCTCTGAAGTTTGAGAATGGGTCGTATACGAGTATTTTCGGATTGGTGCCCAAGAAATACAGTCTTGAGTCCCAAGAGTCGCGGGAGATCCTCCAAAAAACTGTGGATGAGCGACATTTTTCGCTCGAGTTGGTGGCTTCCCAGACGCGCCGGATTCTCTCGATTCCTGAGGAAGCGCCCTTGATTGAGACGTTGCCGAAACCGCTGACTGGATCGACGGTCCAGGCGAAGCAGCAGGGAGAGACCTGGGAGTTTGAAGTGCCTGGTCGTCCGGAATTGACTGAGGATGAGATGAAGGAGGCGCGCCGTTTGGTGGCCCGTTATCAACCCGGGGCTTCGCCGCTGGCGGCTATCACGTGGGGGCCAGAGGGAGCGGGCACTTTGGATCTGCAAAAACTTCTGACTTTTCTTGGGTACACCCAGTTGAGTGAAGTCAGTGGTGAGGCGAAGGTTCAAAAGTCTGGAGCGGTCGCTGGGGCGGACGATCCATTTACGGTCGAGGTCAAAGCAGCATTCCTCTCTGGGGAGGGCTCATCGCAGCTCTCGGTTGAATTAGAAGCCAAGGGGACGGCGGTTGTGACCACCGGCGGCGAGGCCAAACAGGGGTTGATGCTGCAGGGAAGGCTGGTGTTGCATGGCCAGCGTGACCTGTCTGATGGTCGGCGTGTTCCGTACAGTTTGGAGACTGATTTCCGGTACGAGACGCAGAGTGCGGTGCCCCCGGCTGGGAGTTGAGTGCGGGGTGGACGCGCGAACCCGCGAGCCACAGTGGAGGTTTAGGCTTCCACTGGTGGCGTGGCGGCGTCTTCTGCTTCCTGCTGAAGGCGCAGCTGGCCGCAAGCGGCTTCGATATCGTGACCTTTCTCACGCCGCAGGGTGGTGGTGACGGACTGGCTGCGAAGGATATCGGCAAAGGCGTCCTGCTGGGGTTCCGTCGGGCGTGACCACGGCAGTCCTTCCACGGTATTGTAGGGAATCAAATTCACCTTGGCTCGGAGGTTGCGGGCGATGCGGGCGAGGTGAGCTGCCTGTTCCAGCGAGTCGTTGACGTTTTCGATCAGGATATACTCGAGGGTAATGATTTGGCGTTTTGCGGCGCAATACGCTTGCAGGGCTGGGATCAGGGTGTTGAGCGGGTATTTGCGATTGACGGGCATGATCCTTTCCCGCACGGCATCGGTGGCGCCGTGCAGTGAGACGGCCAGGCGCACCGGGAGTTTTTCTTCGGCTAGGCGCCTTATTTGTGGGACTAATCCGCTGGTTGAGAGGGTGATATGGCGGGCTCCGATACCCACGCCCCATGGAGCATTGAGAATGGTCAGCGCGGTCATGAGATGCCGGTAATTCGCCAGCGGCTCGCCCATGCCCATGAAGACAAGATTATCCATCCTCTCGCCGGTGATGGCTTCGGCTTGGAGGATTTGTTCGACAATTTCCGCTGGCTGCAAGTTGCGCGTCAGCCCGTTCAGGCCGCTGGCGCAGAACTTGCACTCCATGGCGCAACCGACTTGGGTGGAGACGCAGAGGGTGTGGCGGTCGGAAGTTTCTCCATACAAAGCGGGGTTGGCTGGGATGACGACGGACTCGATGAACCGGCCATCGGCCAGCTTGAAGAGGAATTTCCGAGTCGTGTCGCGCGCTCCCTGCGTGCGCACTGCTTGCAGCGAACGCAGGGAGAATGATTCAGCGAGTCGTTGGCGCAGGGCGGCGGACAGGTTTGTCATGTGTGCCCAGTCCAGCACGCGCTTGCGGAAGACCCATTCCATGATCTGAGCCGCTCGGAATTTCGGCTGACCCCAGCCGACCAGAACTTCCGTCAGCTCCTCCAGCGTCAAACCCGTCAGGCCGACACGCTGGGCCGGTGGTCCGGGCGCTTCGACTGAATTCGACGCAGTGGCTGAAAGTGGGGGAATCGAGGCTGAAACCATGGGGTATTCTAGCACAAAACGAGTCCCTCGTCTGGAGCATCCTTCAGCAGGTGATATCCGGTGGCGGAAGTTTATCGATTCCAGGTGACGGCCCCGAGCAGTGAGGCGGCCTTGTGCCATGTTTCGTCGTATTCTTTTTCGGGCACTGAATCAGCGACGATGCCGGCGCCGGCGTGAAAGTGGAAGCGGTCGGCGTCGGCGATAGCGGTGCGGATGGCAATATTGAACTGGCTTTCGCCACCGGCGCCGAGCCACCCGATGACGCCGGTGTACAGTCCACGGGGAAATGGCTCGAGCTCGTTAATGATTTCCAAGGCGCGTTTTTTGGGAGCGCCACTGATCGAGCCCCCGGGGAGGCACGCCCACAGGGCGTCCACATGGTCGACCTCGTGGCGCAGGGTGCCTTCCACGGTGGAAACAAGGTGAAAAACCTGCTGAAATCGTTCTAAACGCAGCAGATCCGGGACGGTGACCGTTCCAAAGTCGCAAATCTGGCCCAAATCATTGCGCTCCAAGTCTGTGATCATGATCAACTCAGCGATTTCCTTGGGCGAGGTGATCAAATCGTAAGCGGCGCGTTCGTCCTCCTGGGCGAGGCGGTGGCGCGGGCGGGTTCCTTTGATCGGACGGGTGCGGATTGTGCGGCCGCTCATTCGCAAAAAGAGTTCTGGTGACGCGGAGGCGACTTGACGCCCACCGAGGTCGAGAAAGGCACTGTACGGAGCTGGCGAAAAAGCCCGAAGCTTTTCATAAAAATGAAACGCATCACCGCCGTGCGGCCATGGGCTGGCCCACGGTTGTGCCAGATTGACCTGATAAATGTCACCAGCTCCTATATACTCGAGGGCCCGGTTGACGGCATTTAAAAAACCATCGCGGGACCAGAGGGGGTTCAGGGTCAAGGTGGGCCGGGTACCGACTAGGCCGGCGGTGAGGGAGGCATCGATCCGTGTGCTCAGTCCCCCGCTTTCCCACCACTGGTCGGTGGCATGTCGGTAGACTAGGACTTCAGGATAGACGCCAAAACACCAGCTTCCGTCAAAATCAACCGTGCCGAACAATCCCGGTCCCGGTAGTCCAAGATCGAGCCGCGGGCCGATCGTTCCACCCTGAGCCCGCAAATCGGCCAAGGCCTCGCGAAGCACGCTGCTTCCGTCGCGGGCTCCGCGTAGAATCTGCGTCGGGTCGCACGTTATTACGGAAATACTGCCGGCCGCCTCATCCGAAGAATCAAACCAGACGAAACCCGGCCGCGCACGCAGTCCCCGGGCGACCTCCAGCGGGGACAGACGAAGGGGACACGGGCGCAGACGGGTTGGGGTGAGCGCTGAAATCACAGAGGCCTTACCCAACCACTGCCTGCCCGGCTGTCCAGCCCGAGCCGCCAAAAACCTTGTGCGTGGCGTTGACACGTCTCGGGCTATTCCCTAGTCTGACCACCGCGTCCTATGTCCGATTTTTCTGTATGACTCATCCGCTGCTACCAGCCCCACGGAGGGGACGCATAGCCTTGAATCTGGCCGTTTGGCTGCTGGGGGCGCTGCTGGTCGGTCAGCTGGGCGCCATTGGATGGGCGTTGCATCGTAAACACGGCTCGTCCTCCCGGGCGGCCGCAGCCGCGGCCGTAACGTCCGCTGCTCCTCCGTCCGCGGCGCTCGTCGCGCCAGTCGAGACCCCGGCTCCGGCCGCCGCCGAGCTGGTGACCGCTCCGCCCGCCGTCGCCGAAGCGATCTCCGCCGCGCCAGTGGCTTCAGTGGCCGCGCCAGTCGCTGTGGTGGCCGCGCCGGCCGAGGCTTTTCCTCTGACCGATGAGCGGGTTCTCTTTTTTCTTGAGAGTGCGCTGGCCAGTCGTGAACGCGGTGACATGAAGGCTGCGCTGACGCAGTTGCGGGCCGCGGTGGATTTGCAGCCTGCCCATCCGCGACTGCTCTATGAGCTGGCCTCCACTTACGAGAAAATGTCTCTTCCGGCCAAAGCCTCCCCGGTGTGGGATCAACTTTTTGCCTTGGGCGAAGGTGCCGGGATTTATTTTAAGATGGCGCAGGCTCGGTTCGAGCAAGGTGAGGCGCGGCCGCCGCGGGAAGTGGAAACTCCTTTGCGCTTGGGCAAGATTTTGGAGCGTTCGCAGTCAGCCACCGGGGAGGTGGAGGCGTTGACGCTGCGCATTCCGGTGCAGGCTTTGGAAGGGGCGGTCATTGATCCGGGCCGTGTCTCCGTCGTGACCCAGTTTTATGATGAGGTCGATGGAGAAATCGTGGAAACGGATGCGGTGACGGACAACTACCGTTGGCTGGCCGGCGAGTTTCCTAGCTGGACGACGAACACCGTGGAATTTTTGGATCAACCGTATCGCCGGGTGGCCAGTTTTCCGCCAGCTCCGGACGGTGGGCGGCGGTATCACGGCTATGTCGTGAAATTGTATTATAACGATCACTTGCAGGATGTTCTCGCCAAGCCGGCCCAGCTGGCCAGTCGTCGGGCTGAACCTGGTGAGCGCGGGCTGCAGCAGCCGGTGGAGCGGCTGGACACGCGTCCTCCCCCCGGGAGTCAAGTGGATGACTCCCTGTTCCCCCCGCTTCCGCAGTAGCGGCCTCGCGATGCTTTAAAAAGTCCTCCATGGTCATCCTAATCGTCCATGATGATGCGGGTGTTCGGCAGGAGCTGCGTCAAGCGCTCGGCCGGGCCGGATTCGGGCCGTGTTTGGTGGCTGGCGGTATTTCCGAGGCCCGATCTTGGCAAGAAACGGCCGGGGCTTCGGTTGAACTTGTGATCACGACGGCTGGACATGCCTCCATGGTGGGGGAGTGGCGGGCGGCGGTCGGTCCGGTGCGGGCGGTGTTTTTAGCTGAAGGAGATTTGGGTGCTTGGGCTGGGCGGTTGCCTGGCGAGTTGTTGTTACCGGCGGTGCCGCTGCCGATAGAGGCGGTGGTTGGGTGGGTGACGGCGTTGTCTGCGGAGCGGAAGGTTCCTTCGGATGTGCCGCTGGCGGCGCCGGCGGCGGTCGCGCTCCCGCCTCGTTTCGCTCCTCCTCCTGAATCGGCAGGCTTTGGCGCACCAGCGGTGGCTGCGGCTGTCGCTGAGCGCGGGGATCAGACGGCGGGCGGTCCGACGCGGGAAGGGGCCTCGACGGCGCCGCTCCTGGGTGATTATGAATTATTGGAAGTGTTGAGCACGAACGACGAAACGGTCACCTACCGGGCGTTGCAGAGGTCGGTCAATCGGGTGGTTTTGTTGGAGCGACTGCGTACGGCGGCGGCCAGTCATCCTCCGTCGGCGCAGGCTTTTCGCTCGCTGGTGCGGGCGCAAGCCGCGGTGGTGCACCCGCAAATTGCGGCGGTCTACGAGGCGCAGGAGCAGGATGGAAGGATTTTTTATACGCGTGAGTGGGTTCAGGGCCGCAGTGTGGATCAGCTGCGGTCGCGTCGTCAGCGACTGCCTCAGGAATCGGTACTGAATCTGATGCAGGCGGCCGCCGAGGCTGTGTTGTGGTTTGAAGATCATGGTCTGGCGCGGCGCGCCCTGACTCCGGGCGATGTCATCCTCGGGCCTGATGAATTGCCCCGGGTCATCAATATCGCCATGGGCACGGCCTCGCCGTTTCTCGATCCGAGCGCGGAAATGCTCGCCCTGTTCGGAGCCGCTCAACAGATTCTTGATCCGGCCCGTCCGGCCCCAGAATTTCAGGAAATCATGGCCCGGGTGCGTGACGTCTCCGGCCGCGGCCTCAGAACCTGGGCCGAATTGATGCCTTTCGTCGTCGAGGCCAGGCGCCAGCTAGCCGAGGCCCGACCCTCCAAGACAAGACGGCTCTCGACAGGATCTCGCCCGCTGGAGCGGCGCCAGCAGGCCAAACGCCGGTGGATACAGGCCTCCTTCGCCACGGTCGCAGCGCTCGGCGGCTGGATGCTGTTCCACATGATTCCTTACTGGCGCGCGCCCCAACCGCGGCTGCTCGACGAAATGGTCCGGATTCCCGGTGGTTCCTTCATCTACCAAGGCGGAGAAATGCGCGAATTGCCCACTTTCTGGATATCGAAATACGAAGTCTCCATCGCGCAATACGCTCGATTTCTCGAGCATTTGGCCAGCTCGTCAGGACATCGTTATGATCATCCGCGGCAGCCAGCCACCAAATCCACTCACCGTCCGCCGGCGTGGGATGAACTGTTGGCTACGGCCCGCAAGGGTGGCGTCTGGCGCGGTCAGGCTGTGGATGTGAACTGTCCGGTCACGGATGTGGATTATTGGGACGCATGGGCTTACGCCGCGTGGCGGGGGCAGCGACTGCCGACCGAGATGGAATGGGAGAAAGCGGCGCGCTCGACGGACGGTCGGTTGTATCCATGGGGGAGCCATCCCGATGCGCCGAGCGCCAATACGGGGGCTGATGTCGATAGCGGGCCTGATCTTGGGCGCAAAGATGGTTATGCGAGTTGGGCTCCGGTGGATGCTTTTACCACGACGGACATCAGTCCGTATGGAGTCGTCGGCATGGCTGGCAATGTGAGCGAGTGGACTGATTCAACCATGCTGCATCCGGATATTCTTGATCAGCAAGTTCCTGTGCTACGAGGAGGATCATACGCGGCGCGCCCGGCGGATCTGCAGCAACGCCGTCCGGCGCTGAATGCGGGGGTGGGCGACCCGACCGTCGGATTCAGGACCGCCTCTGATCGCGCCCCCTGATGCCGGTCCGGGGCCCCAAGTTTCATGTTTCACGTTTCACATTTAAGGTCATAATAAGATAAGTCATTTTTGCTGCGGAGCAGGAAAGCATTCACGCGTTCCGCTCCGAATACCGCCACCCGCTATGTCTCGCGTTCGTCCATTTTTTTCTACTGTTCTCGGTTTGATGATGGCACTCATCTTCGTGGCGGCTCCCCGCGCGTCCGCCCAGTTACAGGTCACTTTGGAGCTGAATCGCGATCGTTTTGTCGCGTTTGAGCCGATTCAGGTGACGGTGACGATCGCGAATCGTGCGGGTAAAGATGTGATTTTGGGTGATGCCAGTGGTCGCAATTGGTTGTCATTCAATGTCGATCGAATTGGTGAAGGATCGATTTTGGCCCATGGCGGAGGCCCTCGGCTGCGGCCTCATGTGCTCGGGCGCGGCGAGAGTATTCGCGAAACCATCAGTCTTGGCCGGTTTTATCCGCTGGGCGGTTTAGGAAATTATTCGGTCCGCGCCAATGTTTACTTTTCCGAATTTGGGCAGCACCTGGTCTCGAATGTCCGCTCTTTCGCGGTGACCGATGGCAGTCTCCTCTGGAAGGACAAAATCGGCATCAACAAACCTGGTGAACCGACCAGTTACCGCGAAATGAGTCTGCTCAGTTTTCAGGAGGATGACAAAATGACCATGTACGTGCGCATCCGCGAGGAACGCACCGGGCGCGTTCTGGCCACGTATACCATCGGGCGCCTCGTCCTACAGCAGGAACCACAAGCCACCCTAGATGGCGATAGTAACTTGCACGCCTTCTTCCTCACCGGTCCGAAAATGTACCGCCACATCGTCATTGATCCGGATGGGAAAAAACTCACTGAGGAAGTATTTGAGACGCAAAATAATTCCGTTCCCGAATTGAAAATTGCCCAAAGCGGGGCGGTCCGGGTGGCCGGTGGCCGGTTGTATGATCCATCTAAGCCGGATGAACCCCAAGAAGTGGTGCGTCGTCTGACCGATCGTCCGGCCGACGCTCCCAACGACGAAGTGCCTGCCCAGTAAGTCCGAAACCGGCGGAGCGAGGGTCAATGTCCGAGGTGACGATGCGAAACGCCTCTTTCACCTTCACTGAGGGTGGGCCTGAATTGGTGCCATGGATGTGACCGGCCTCAAATCCACAGGTTAGGTCGCGCCATGAACCGCGCCTTCTCAGTTCCAACGGGGCGTAATCCTCGGACTGTCCCAACGGAGCACATGCCTTATTCTCGCGGATCGCAGAGACGCCCAAGAAAGAGGCAAGTCCCGCTGCTGCGGTGCTGAATGGCAAAGAGGAACGGGTGGTCGACGCGCACGGCGACTGGTGTGGTTGGCTCGATGAGGCTGGTGGATCTGGTCATGGTGACGGCGGTGGCCGCTGCGGCTTCGGTTCCTTTTTCATCCAGCGTCATGTAGGTCTTATGAAAGACCTCTGAGATCATGAGGTAGTCTTTGGGCGTGCGCGGAGCCATGCGGTCGAAGTTGGCGCTGCCTTTGGGGTCGTCGAAGGCGTGGGTCATGCCGAGCGAACGCAAGGTTTCGGCTAGTTTAAAGACGGGCGGCTCGAGTTTAAATTTCGGGAGAGAGAGCTCGATTTCCGTTAGGGTGGAGGAGGCGCAGGCGGCCAGCAATTCGGGAGTGAGTTTTGCTTCGAGCGCGGCCAGACCGTCTCGGGTTTCGGGGAGGAGCACCAGCAAGTGGAGTTCGCCGCCGAGATAGGGGACCGTTACCGCCTGAAATCCATCGAGTTTTGCGTATCCCATCTTGCCGGTTCGCTGCATGGTATCTACTTTGACGGGGTCGCCATTTTTGAGATGGAACGGCAGCGGCTGCGTGGCGCGAGCGGGGAACTCCCGGGCCCACGGGGCTTTGAGGTGAATGGCATTGACCAGTACGAGGCGGCTGTCGCTCGTGAGGGCGTTGCCCGGAATAAGGTCAGTGATCCGTTGCTTCGTCTGCTCTTCCACCCAATTGTTGATTTTTACTCGCTCGGCGTTGGCATGACTGATGAAGTCCATGGATTGCAGCGGGGCGCCGTAGGTGCGTTCCACTAATTCGAGAAACGGCGGGCGGAACTCATATCCTTGTTGTCCAAAGAGGCGGTTGGCCACGGTGAGTTGGATGGGCTGCGCGGTACCTCCGCCTGCTTTGGCTCCCGCTGGTGCCTGCTCCACGGGTTTGGCGCTCAGCATTTCCAGTGCCGTCCGAAGTTCCCCAAACGACTGGTGCAAGGCGCTCTCGTCCTCTGGATAGTGCAGCACGCCGGTCATCTGGCTCCGGGTGTCCCCGGCCGCTCCGGCATAGGTCATGGCCAAGGCCGATTGTATCGAATACGGCGAAAGTACGGTATTGGTGCCCGCCGCTGTTCCCCGAGCGAGCAGGTCGACGCCCAAGGCGTTGACGGCGTGCGCAGCGGCCGACGGTTTTTCGAGGGCGCGGGAAATGGGCATAGCTCCAAGGCTCAAGGTGGCCATCAACAGGCTGGTGAGAAGCAGTTTCATCAGGGTTTCAGGGGGTACAAAAATGATTATACCCCCGTTGGCGAGAAATTTTGAAATTCTCTCCTCAGCTGTTCCTTTTGGGATGGGCGATGTAGGTGACCCCTGGCAATCCCTCAAGATCGGAATCCTGCGTGAGCAGCTCGGCGGAGGCGGAGAGGGCTGTCGTGTAAATGATTCCATCGGCCAAGGAGAGGCGGTGCCTGTGGCTGGTTTCCGCAGCAAGAATCGCGAGGCGGTCATTAAGGGGAATGACCTTTCCCTGTTTCATTAGAGCAGCGACAGCAAGGGCATCGGATAACCCCGCCTCGCGCAGCACCCACCTGTATACCTCGGTGATCGTGATCGATGGCACGATCAACGCGTCCGCATCCGCGATGGCTCCGGCGAAGCGTTCCGCGTTCGATCCGTCGGTAAAATACTCGATCCACCCCGACGAGTCGACTACGGCAGGCATCGGTCGGTTTCCCTTTCGAAGGTGTTAGTGAGTCTTTTGAGAAATCCGCGCATGGACTCGGCGGATCGCACAGGAACCAGCTCGATCCTGCCCTCCAACTGGATCACCTCAACCTTGTCGCCAGGTGACAAGGTCAGGCCATCCCGGACATCCTTGGGGATGACAACCTGAAACTTGGGTGAAACGGTAACCGTAGCCATATCGATAGAGCAACTGTTATACGATTTTATGATCGATACAATCCCCGAATTTTCCAACCACGGCATCTGTTGTCCCAACAACCCGCACTGTAAGCACTCAGCAGGCGCCTCCGAATCCCGTGGATGAAATTTGCGGGAATCGCCGCCAATGACCCGGAAATAGTGGCGGAACTCATGCGCCTTGAGCGGATTGTCGAGGAGAACTTCGAGCAGATCGAAGAGGAGGAATGGAAATGATCCTCGACACGAACGGCCTTTCCGCCTGGTGGCTCAACGAAGCAACTTTCATCCGTGTCCATTTCGACCACGTGGCCGGACTTACTCGGATTGGATGGTGATTTTGTTCGGGATTGTCTGTGAGGGGCCGGCGTTGGGATCGCGTGCCAGAAGGCAGGCGACTGCGGCGCTCCCAGGGTTCAGTCCGGCGCGGTCCACACCCTAGGCAAAAGTATCATCGACTTGTTCGGATTGGTACCTCATGATCGGCGGCGTGATTGAATGGTGGACCACCTTGACGCCGGTGATCCAGTTTTTCTGGACGGTGGCGATCTGCGCGACCGTCCTGCAGGCCTTCATGCTACTCGGGGTTATGGTGTGTGTGAACAGGAGAAACCATGGGGGGCGGTGACTCGTGCCGGAGGTGTTGGGGATCTCCAAGAGACCTTTTGGTGGGCATGAACCGCCAATCCGGTCGGGCACACCATGAATCGGACACTGCCTCCGACGTCCGCGCATTGATCCTCTGCACTGAAAAAAGACCGTCCGGCCGACTTGAGCCGCAGCAAAAAAAGGTGTTTTGGACATCAAAAAAACACCCACGAATGGCCCTGAATCGTGCTGAACGTGTTTTTACTTTTCCACCTCCGGCGCTGAAAGCCTTGTGGAACGAATATGGCGGAAGGGGTGGGAGTCGAACCCACGGTAAGGTTGCCCCTACGTCTGATTTCGAGTCAGGTGCCTTAAACCACTCAGCCACCCTTCCATATGTCGAGGTTTGGCGAAGTTCGTTCGCCGAAAGTGAAGTATATATCGATGGGTGGCGATTCTGCAAACTGCAATCTGTTTGGAGAGTGCAATTGTATCTTTACAGGGCCGGGCCGGACCGTTAGGCATCAATTTCCATCGGGTGGCTGCGGTCGTCCGGCGGCATTGTTTTATCATTTCACTCACATCATTTAACTTCGTAAACCGTTTAGCAACATGAGTAAAGAACGCATTGCCTTCGTCGGCGTCGGCCGTATGGGATCGAACATGGCCCGTCGTCTCAAGGAAGTTGGTTATGAGATTACGGCAGTCTACGACATCAACGCGTCGGTGGCGCAGGAAGTGGCCACTGAGTTGGGGGCGGCGGCCATGACGAAGCTGGCCGATGTGACGGCGGCGGCTGATGTGGTGTTCACGGTGGTGACGAATGATGCGGCGATGCGCGGCATTTTCTTTGCGGCTGAAGACAACCTGCTGGTCAATGCGACGGGTAAAACCTTCATCAACTGCGCGACGTTGAGCCCTGGTTTGCAGCAGGAAGTGGAAAAAGCGGCTGAAGCGGCGGGCGCGCACACGGTGGAAGGCTGTATGGCCAGCTCGATCTCGCAAGCCCGTCAGGGGACGTTGTACCTCATGTGTGGTGGCCGTGAGGAGACCTTTAAAAAGTTTGAGCCGTTGCTGAAGCTGATGTCGGTGAACCTCCGGTATTGCGGCCCGACAGGCAAGGCGGCCGAGGTCAAGGCGCTGGTCAACATGGTGATGAACATCAATACGGCAGGGCTGGCCGAAGGTCTGGGCCTCGCCAGCGCACTGGGACTGGATCTTGATCTGATCCGCGAAGTTTTCTCACAGACCGGGGCCAACAGCCGGGTGTTGGAGACCGACGGTGGCGACATGCAGTCGAGGGAGCATGACTGCTGGTTCAGCGCCGAGCACGCCGCCAAAGATAGCAATATCGCGCTCGATCTGGCCAAGGCCAAAGGACTGGCGCTGCCACTGGCGGCCGCTACCGCCGCCCAATATGAAAAAATGGTCGAGTCGGGACTGGGCGGTCTGGACAAGTCCGGCATCGCCGAACTGACGTTCCCAGGGCGCCATCTCCATTCCTAATCGGAGTGACGCATTTGAAATAAAACGGGGGCGAAGCCTCGGAGAGATAACCGAGGCGAAGCCTCTGGGGGTATCCGAGGGAAGCCCTGTTGGGGGGAGAAAAAGGGGCAAAAAAAGGCCCCGGCCGGTGACGGCTGGGGCATTGAGGGGTGGCTGGCAGGAGAGGGAGGCAGCTGCGGGCCTAGCGTTTCAGGAAGGCCGCGGCTTTATCGATTTCTGGGGCGGCCGGGTTATTGGACGAGGCCATGACATCGGCGACGTTGCTAGCGAGGTTGTCGCGGAGTTGCTGGACGAGCTGAATGCCTTTGGTGGTGATCTGGACCATGACTTTGCGGCGGTCATCGGCGGCGTGGAGGCGTTGGACGTAGCCTAATTTTTCCAAGCGGTCGACGAGGCCGGTCGCGGCGGCCGTGCTGTGACCCATTTTGCGGGAGATGTCGGTCATGGTCAGTTGTTGCTCACTGGAGAGGTATCCGAGCAGAAAGAACTGGGCGTACGAGACGTTCCCGCGGTTCAATTCACGCGAGAGGTCGAGCAGGAATGACCGCTGCGTGAACATGATGAAGTCGGCCACATCGCTGGCGACTTTTTTCATGGGAGGTTTGGTGTCTTCTGCTGTGTTCATGGGATAAGCGTGAGTCATCGGTCGGTAAAGGGGGATGGCTTGATATTAAAAATTATGATTAGTTTAATGGAACCAGAAGAAATTACAAGCTTTAAAATACTGTAAATATGAAAATCATAGTTTTAATCTGGTAATTGCGGTAACTCGTCGCAAGTTCGAACTAATAATCAGGATTGTGTCTCAAATTTTAAAAAAAAGCAAGTGTGAAATGAGTGCATGACTAAAATGTTTGCGAAGGTCAGGGAGAAGCGCATGATGTGGGGGATGCGGGGATTTGTTTTTATTTTGACGGTGGTGATGATGGGGGTGGGATCCGGGTGTCGGACGGTGGCGCCCGAGGTGGTGGCGCGTGATCGTCGTATTATGGAGGAGCCGGCGGGGGATTATTGGGTGGGTCGGCGGGTGGCTGGGGAGCGGACGCGATTTTGGGGATTTATTCGTCGGCCGCGGCAGACGTGGGCGCAGGCGCAGCTGGTGGTTTTGAATGAGCGGGAGAAGGCGGCGCCGGACCGTTTGGTGGAGACGCCTGGGGGAGGGGAGCGCGGGTATCAGTATGATGACAACCGGGAGTACCGATTGCGGGGACGTTTGAGTGGCCGGCGCGTGTATGATCCGAACAGCGACAAGATTTTGCCGGAGTTTATTTTGGAGGACTACGAGGAGGTGGATGCGGCGCCGGGATGGCTTTTTCATCCGCGGGAGAAGCGGGATGCGTTTGGGGTGCCGCAGCCGCCGCGCTGACGTTGGATTTTTTTAACTCGCGAGCGAAGCGGTCTGGGGGGAGCGGTGGCGTGACTGGGAGGAGCGTTCGGCGGAGGTATCGATGAGATGTCGCACGGTGGAGACGAGGTCGCGCAGGTTGTAGGGTTTCTGGACGAAGCCGTTAGGTCGGTCGCCTTGCGGCGTCTGCCATTCTCCGAGGTCGACGACGTAACCGCTGCAGATGACGACTGGGGTAAAGCGGTCGAGGGTGCGCAGTTCTTGGAAGGCCTCGAGGCCGGACATTTTGGGCATGGTCATGTCCATGAGGATGAGGCTGATTTCGTCTTGATGGGCGCGGAAGACGCTGACGGCTTCCTGGCCATCGCCGGCGGTGAGGATGCGATAGCCGTGTGATTTGAGCAGGGTTTCGGCGACCATGCGGACCATGATTTCGTCATCGACCAGCAGGATGGTTTCATCGCCGCGGACATCGGTGGGGGCGGCGGGGGCGGCGGGGGCGGCCTCGAGAGGAGCAACGGCCTCATTGCGTGGGAGGAAGACGCGGAAAGTGGTGCCCTGACCTGGGGCGGACTCACATTCCATCCATCCGCCGTGTTGTTGGACGATGCCGTAGGAGGTGGCGAGGCCGAGGCCGGTGCCTTTGCCTTGTTCTTTGGTGGTGAAGAACGGCTCGAAGATTTTATCGATAATTTCCGGAGGCATGCCGCAGCCGGTATCGGTGACGGACAGGCAGACGTGTTCCCCGGGTACGGCTTGGAAGCGGCGGGCGTTTTGAGCGGGGATGACTTCGTTGTGAGTGCGGATGGTGATGGATCCTTTGCCGGCGCCTGACTCCATGGCGTCGCGGGCATTGACGCACAGGTTCATGATAACCTGTTCGAGTTTGCTGATGTCCGCGTGGGTGGCCCAGAGGGTGGGATCGAGGTTCAGTTCGACGGGGAACTGGGCGCCGAGGCTGCGATGGACGAGCGGGTGGAACTCGCGCAAGGCGGCGTTGAGGTCGCAGTGGGTGAGTTCGATGTGGCTCCGGCGGGAGAATCCGAGCAGCCCTTTGACGAGCTGGGCGGCTCGTTCGGCGGCGGAGCGGGCGTAGTGGACGTGGTAGCGGGGGTCTTCGAGTCCAGGGGCGGAGAGGTGGCCATCAGCGAGCGACAAGTTTCCGAGGATACCGGTGAGCAAATTGTTAAAGTCGTGGGCGATGCCACCGGCGAGGCGGCCGATGGCCTCCATTTTCTGGGCTTGTTCCAAGCTTTCTTGGAGTTGTTGTTCGTGGGTTAGGTCGCGGAAGACCCAGAGTTGACCGATGCTGTCGCCGGATTCGGCGATCAGGGGAGAGGCATAAACGTCGAGGACGCGGCGTTCGGGGCGCAGCACCTGCCATTTAGGTTCGGGCTGGGCGCGTGCGGTTTGGGAGACGGTTTGATTCCAGCGATCGGAGATGGACTGGGGGTCGGCGAAGCATCCGAAGAAGTCTTGTTGCCACTGGTTGAAGGTGCTGCCGGCGAGTGATTCGACGCGGGCCCCGAAGAACAGTCCAAACCGGCGATTGGCGCCGAGGACGACGCCGTCGTGGCGGAGGATGAGGATGGCTTCCTCGGTGGCCTCGAAGGCGGCGTGCAACTGGGCGGACAGATTGTTGGAGCGTTCTTTTTGTTCCTGGAGGCTGCGGGTGCGGAGTTCGACCAATTTTTCTAGATCGGTGCGATGGTGGACCACCTCGGCGACCATGGAATTAAAGGCGTGGGCTAGCTGGCGGATTTCTCGTGGGCCGCGATCGCTGGTGATGCGGGTATGGGTTTCGCCGAGGGCGAGCTGGTGGGCGGCTTCGGCGGCGTGGACGATGGGCTGGGTGATGCGCCGGGAGAAACCGTATCCGAGTGAACCGACGAGCAGCAGGGTGACGAGGCCGGCACCGAGGTGAATGCGGGTCCCTTGGCTGGCGAGGGCCATGATTTGGTGGCGTGGAATGACGGCCATCAAGGTCCAGGTTTCTCCGACGCGGGTCCCTTCGGGGACGAGGCGGTGAGCGATCCAGTAGACCTCCTGTCCGGAGGCATCGCGGCCCATACCATGGCCTTCGCTGGTGGTCAGGGCGGCGCGTCCCGGGCCGTCGTAGCGTCGCAGGAGGCGTTTGGAATCAGGGTGGTACAAGGCATTGCCGCGTCCGTCGAGCAGGACTAGATAGCCGTTTTTCCCGAGGTCGACCTGCGAGAGGGAGACGCCGACTTCATCGAACGGGACGCGTCCGCGCACGATGACTTTTTTCAGGGTTTTGGACCCTTCTAACGGGAGGTAGACGGCGACGTCGAGGCGGCCGGAGCGGGCGAGGACCAGCTGTGGGGTGGAGAGGACGGTTTCGCCCTGACGGGCGCGCATGAACCATTCGGTGCGTTCCTGCGGTTCGGTATAGTCTTCCGAGGTGGAGGCGAGTAGGCTTCCGCCTTGGTTGTACAGCGAGATGTCGGTCCAGAAGTTGCCGGCTCGGGCGATGTGGCCGATGGCTTCGACCCATTCCTTCTCAGTTTCCAGTTTTCGCAGCAGGTGATTGCTACTGAGGGTGCGCAGATTGCGTTCGGAGAACTTCATCTGGGCGGTGACCTGCCGGGCGGCCTCGGTGGTCAGCGAGTGGTATTTCCCGATTTCACTTGCCTCGAGTGACCGTCGGGTGACGAGGTGCATCCAGAGCTGGGCGGCGATCAGCGGCAGGAGGACGCATCCGGTCAGCACGGCGAGCAGCCGACTGCGGATGGTGGGAAACAGGTGTTGCCACCGGGTCGTCTTCATTGGCTGATTTCCTCCGCGAGGTGGGCTGGTTCCGCGGCTGCGGCGGCTGCGGTGGCTCCGGGGGCGGCGGCGGGTTCGGCAGGTTCCGGATCGGCTCCGTCCATCACTTGGCGGCGCACGGCGTACCAGTGCCGGTTGACAAGGGCATCCCGCTCGCGGTCAAGCTGGGGCACGAGCTGGAGTTTGGCCCTCAATGCGGGCGGGGGGTAGAGTCGCTGGTCGTTCTTTAACTCCTCATTCACAAGGTTTTCCGCTTCACGGTTGGTGGAAGCGTAATGGATGGCGTTGGTGTTGGCCGCCGCAATTTCCGGACGAAGGAAAAAATTGAGGAACGCATGGGCGGCCACCGGGTCGCGCGTGTCGCGGGCGATAGCCATGCAATCGACCCACATCATCGCGCCTTCCTCAGGAATGAAAAAATCGACGTTGGGCTGCTCGGCGGCCACCATGGCCGCATCGCCGCTGTAGCACATGGCGGCGGTCACGGAGCCGTCCAGCAGGGCTGATTTGACCTGTCCGTCATCGCCATAGCGGGCGTCCATCGATTTCAAGTGATCCAGCAACGTGCTGGCGGCCAGACTGTAGTGGGCGTCATCGAGAGTCTCAGCAGAATGCCCGCTGAGCAGCATGGTCACGGCCATCGGTTCAAACGAGTCATTGAGCATCATGACCTGCCCTTTCAGAGCCTGATCCCACAAGAGCTTCCAAGAACGAACCGGATCGGGCAGCTTGTCCTTGCGGTAGGCAATCAACGTCGTACCCCAGTGATACGGAACCGATACCGAGTTGCCCGGGTCACAGCTTAAATTCAAAAATTTCGGGTCTGCATTGGTCAGATTGGGAACCGCCGATTTGTCTAGCTCCCTCAAGAGATGCAGTTGCCTTAACTTCTGCAAGTTGAAGCTGTCGATGACAATCAAGTCAGCCGATCCCGGCTGGGACCGCAATCGAGGTTCAACCTCGTCTGGTTCCTCGTATAATTGATAGTCGATCCGGACCCCCGTTTCTTTTTCAAAAAGATCCAGCAGCTCCAAATTGAAATAATCCTGCATCCCCAACAAGACCAAAGTAGGGGGCGTCGCTGAAGACGTTTCCGCTTGGCCACCCTTCGCCGGTCCGGGCTGTCCTCCGTTTTCTCCACCGCACCCGCATAGCATCAGCGTCGCTCCCCACAGCACACTCGGAAGGCCTAATGAAAGAATCAGCTTATTCATAGATTAATAATTAAATGAATAAACTATAAAAATTATGATCAGTCAAACAGTTTACCCTCCTTTGGCCTTAATTTTTAAGATTTCCTGATATGAAGGAGAAGAACTTGGATGATGGGAGATCTTAATCATCTCAGGAGCAAAGATTTCAGGACGGCGACTACTATTTCTGCTGAGGGTCGAGCGGGTAGATTTCCCTGTAAAAATCGACCTAAAGATCAGAAATTATGAAAAAATTGCGAATTTTATTAAAAAAGCGACACAAATATGAAAAAATTTGAGTAATTTTATTGACGAAACCGGATAATTAAGCGAAAATTTTAAGGAATGATAACCGACCGATTTTCACCAAACATGATTGGGATTTCCTTAGTGTTGGCCTTGAGTGTGGCTGGCGTGCTGGCGGATGCGGCTTTGAAGGTGGCGAGTGGGAAGGCGAACGCGACGTCCAGCGGGTATTTTCTGATTGGGGCGTTTATTTATGCGTTGACGGCCTTTGGGTGGGTGTGGGCGATGCGTCATCTCAAGCTGGCGCAGCTGGGGGCTTTTTATTCGGTGAGCACGGCGTTGTTGCTGGCGGTGGTGGGGGTGGTTTTTTTCCAGGAGACCTTACGAACGCGTGAGGTGCTGGGTATTTTGTTGGGGGTGGCCTCGTTGGTCTTGCTGACTGAATAAAGGATTCATTTATGAGCGAACGCACTCTTCATGCTGTGTCTTTGTACTGTGCTCCGTCGGTGGTGGCGGGTTACGGCCTGTATGCCGGGCGGGCGTTTGGGGCGGGCGAGTTGATGTTCAGTCTGCGGGGCCGGCTTTTTGGCGGTAACAAGCGCGGAGTGGATGACGACTGGTTTGCTCATTCGTATCAGCTGGAGCAGGACTTGTATCTTTACCCGGAGACCCCGGAAGGGCGGTACATCAATCACTCATGCGACCCGAATGCGGGATTGCGGGACGATCTGGAGATGGTGGCTTTGCGTGACCTTCAGGCGGGAGAGGAAGTTTTTTTCGATTATTCCACGACCATGAGTGAGCGCTCGTGGACCATGCCCTGCCAGTGTGGATCCCAGCTCTGCCGCGGCGAGATCTCTGATTTTCATGATCTTCCACCAGCCGCCAAGCGGCGGTATCTCGAAGCGGGAGTCGTGCAGCGTTTTATCATCCGCGAAGTGTTCGAGCGTGCTGTTTCCTCGATGAGCAGTCGGGAAGTTTCTTCGGCTCGGTGGGCTTCTTTGGCGGCGGGCATTGTGACGCTGGCGCCGCACCGTCCGTGGCCTGTTCTGGGTGGGTCCCTGTTGGGTGAGCCCGCCTTGACCGGAGCGTCGCGGTTGAGGCCTCCGGAGACGGTGGTTGCGGGTGGGATGAGACCACGCGGCTAAGCCACGCTGCGCGCACGGTATCGGAAACGTGGTGGTCGATTGGCTCCAACGGAGCCACGGCTACAAAAGACCCGAATACGAAACGACGGGGCAGGCGGGACGCCGCCACTGTAGCCGGGTACGCTGGCCCCGGTTTCCACACTTGGCCCTCAGGCCACATCCCTCAAGACACGGCTCCGAAACCGCTTCTTCGCATCCGCCCCATGCCAAAAAGACGTTCGGAGAGGCGTTCGGCGCGGCGGCCGGGGTCAGCGACCCACGGCTACAAAAGATCCGAATACGAAACAACTACGCAGGTAAGTTAACTTCCCGACGAGGGCTTGCTACTGTTCTTGACGGCCCAAACCCAGACCGATTCCCGGAGCTTTCACATTGCGCCCCGTTGGGGCTGGGAAGGCGTGGTTGGTCGCGCGGCTGTCCCCTTTGGACTCGAGGCCCGCCACACTGATGGCACCTTTTCCAAGCTCACCCGCAGGGTGAGCGCTGAATCGTTCCTATAAATCGATTCTTATATTGATATTTAATGACTTGCAGAGTTTTCGTTCATTCGTCATCCCTGCTTTCAGGTTTAAAAGCCGACGGTCAGGCTGACACCGCCGTAGACGTCCTCATTCGCGGAGGCGTCGAGGTGACCCATGGGCAGATTGCCGGCGATGTAGGGAGAGACGCTGCACGATGAGGTGAGCTGGTACGTGGCGGCCAGACGGAGGGCGACGTGATTCAGGTCGGTGCCATCGTCGAAATAATCGCTATCCCAGCCGAGAGCGACGCTTGGCGTGAGGGTGAGTTTTTCCGAAACGCTGAGCTCATAATCCAGGGAAAACTGATAGTAGAAGCTTTCTCTGGTCAAGTTGTAGGCGCTCATGAGGGAGGCGTTGAAGTCGCCGAGACTGCGGCTGACGGAGGCCGTCATTTCCTGTTCATCACCGATCCCGATGTTGTCGCCCAACGATTTACGGGGGTAAAAGTAGCCGCCATAACCTGCGCTGAACTCCCAGGACTCGAGGGAGTAGGTGAGGGCGCTGTTCAGATCAAATTCATTATAGTCGTTGTCGATATCCTGCAGGAACCAGGGACTGATGTTGAGCGAGAGGGAGTCGGTGAGTGGGATATCGAGGGAGATTTGGGTCCAAGCGGTATTTTTCTGAAGGAGTTCACCGCGAAAGATATAGTGGCTGTCCCAGCCGAGGCTGGCTTCTACGCCGAGGCCGCTGTTTTCCGCGGCAGGGGCGAGGGGTGGGGGAGTGGAAGGGGTCGAGGTGACAGCGGAACCGGCGAGGCTGACGGAAGAGAGCAGCCATCCGATGGGGGCGGCAGCGGTCAACAGGCGAACAAGTGATCTCATATTCATTAGTAAAAGCAAAGATTCTCATGATTGCTTTGACCTGACAAGAATAAAGTGTCCTGCGGGAAGGGTGCTGCGAGCCTGCGTTAGCGGTGGGAGGGGGTGAGCAGGAGGCGAGTGGGGGCGGGCACGGCGATGGAGTGATCGGCTTGTTGAGGGCCAAACGAGTGGCCAAAGGCATCTCGTCCGTCTGTTTTGAGGTGGGGCGGAGCGGCGGGGTCGATGTACTTCTGCCAGGTGGCGGACGGGATGACGGCGCCTGGTGGGAGGTGATGAGTGATGGCGGCGGTGGCGACGGCGCGTTCGACCCAGCGGATTTCTTGGGTCACGGCCTGGAGGCGCTGGTTGGCGGCGCGCTGGGTGGACGCGTGGTGCCGGAGAGTGAGGAAGACGCTGATGGCGACGGCGGCGGCGAGCCAACCGGGCCAGAGGCGTGCGGCCACGGCGAGCGGTTCACGTGCCCGGGAGAACCACGGCTGGCGGTTCGCCATCCGGGAAGATTTCCGTGATGCGGGTTTCTTTTTTTTCATCAACCCAGCGGCGCAAGGCCGTTTCCATTGATTGCCAGACTTTGGGGTTTTGCAGTTTCACGTCGCGGGACGAGTCTGGATCTGAGCGCAGATCAAAGAGTTGCCAAGTATCAACACCTTCAACACCTTCAACGCCTTCGGCGGACGCGCTGGCCGGCGTGAAGACGAGGTGCCAGTGATTGGTACGCAGCCAGCGGATTTTGCGGCGTATGATGGAGGATTCGTCGCGCAGGACCAGCCTATAGCCGGCGGCGGGATCGAGTTGCACGTTTTCGCGAAAATGATGGCGATCGCTGGCGGTGGCTTCCGGCCCAGGAAGCTCGTCAGGGAATCCCGGGGATTGGCCATAATCGGCCAAGGCGAGCGGGAGTTCGGGGTTTTTCAGCGAGGGAACCAGCGAAACTCCCTCCATGGCAGGATCAACGGGCAGGCCGAGTACCTCCAACAGAGTGGGGGCCAGATCAAAAGCCCGGGTGAGTTGGCGGATGAGGCCCGGGGCAAAAGGCTGGCCTGGAACGTGGAAGATGACTGGAATTGGAGCGTTGTTGATGGCGTCGGCGTCGACTGAGCCAGCGGCGTCGGCTGAGCCAGCGGCGTCGGCTGAGCCAGCGGCGTCGACGGGTTTGGTCGAATCGGCGAGATGAGATGGGGCTGTGAGCGGAGAGGGTTTTTGTGGGGGTGACGGGCGGCCGAGAACGACGAGGATGGTATTGTCCCGCAGCCCGTTTTTTTCTAGTGATTTGAGGATGAGAGCGAGGTGGTCGTCGAACGACCGTGGTGGGGGCGGGGAGGTGACGGGCGGCTGGAGTGGGGGGGTGGGGGCGGTGGAGTGGGGCGGTTCGGGGTGTGAATAGACGGCTTGGAAGAAGAACGGGGTGCCGGAGAGGGCGCCTTCGTCGAGGTGTGCGGTGAGGCGTTGGGTGACCTCGTCGGGTGAGATGCGGCCTGGTAGGACGGTTAATCCGGGGAGGAGGCGGCGGCCGAGGCGGTTATCGAGCCAGGTGGGGATGATAAAATGGGCAGGGTAGACTTGGCTAGCGAGGTGGGCTGGGTAGGTATCGTCTGAGGGGGTTTCGATCTGGGTGAAGCCGAGGCCTTGGGCGGTGCTGAAAGCGCCGGCGCCGGCGCCTCCGAGGACGGCGGTGGCGTATCCTTCCTGGTGGAGGATAGCCGGGAGGAGTGGGGACGAGGCGAGGGTGTGGTCCACGCTTTGGCGGGACGGTCGAGCGGTTTGCAGGCCGTGGGTGTTGGGTGTCTGGCCGGTGAGCAGGCTGGCCTCATGGCCCACGCTGGTGGCCAGCGGGGTGTGCATGTGGGTGAGGACGACTGACTGGGCGGCGAGGGAGGCGAGATGTGGTTGGCTGGTGGCGGCGTCTGGGGTGACGGGCGCGGTGGTCATTTCATCGGACGAGAGCATGACGACGTTCATGCGTCCGTGGGGGCTGGATGCGGGTGCGGTGATGAAGTGTGGGGCGATTAGCCAGCCGGCGAGCAGGACGGCGCTGACGGCGGTGGTAGTCAGGGTGAGGCGGGTGCATCGACTGCCGGTGCGGAACCAGCGGGCCACTTCCATGATGTAGACACCGGCGGCGGCCACTCCCACCACGGCCGGCAGGAAAGCGAAAAGGACGAACATGAGGCGCTCGCGCATGGCTTCGGGCCATGTCAGGAGGGCGCGAAAATACCAGGTGTCGTACGTTTCAGGTCCTAGAAAATACGGCTGGGCATGCGCCAGGCGCAACCACCCGTAGCCGAGCAACAAACTCAGTATGAATAGAGTGCGAGCAATCAGGCCCCAGCGCGAGACCGGCCCGCTTCCGACCCAGAGACGCACGGCGGCATAAGCCAGAATGAACGACCCCAGTCCGGCGGCCGCGTACGCGGTCAGGACCCGTAAGTGCGAAGCTAGCAGCAATTTTTGATGAATCGGTTCGGCCAGTCCTTCAAAGACCGTACCGGCCGGGGAGGTGGCCAACCCCAGCGTTAGGGCGCCGGTGGCCCAAAATGCCACATGCCACCCGGCCACGGTTAAAGCGACCCATATTCCGACGCTGGAGGGACGGTTGGGCCCCGTGTTGGCGGGTGGGTCAATGATGGCAGGGGACGGAGGCAATGGTCAGTGGGGATTTTAACCGATTTCGGGCTGCCAGCCATGGCAATTTTTTCCATCGACCATGATTTTTCGGTGTGGGGGGGGCGCGGTCAGAGCGGGCGGCTGGTGGTGGTGAAGCGGGCAGACTGGATGGTTTTCCCTTCCGCGAGCCACTGGCGTTCGAAGTCGGTGAGGGGATAGTGAAAGCAATCGGCGGGCCAGTGGGTGGCGGTGAACAGGCCACTGGCTTGGATGGTGGCGACGGCTTCTGCGAAATATTCTGGGTGGTCGGTTTTGAAGAGCCATTCGCCACCGGGGCGGAGGAGGCGGTGCACGTCTTGGCAAAACGCGGGTTGCACGAGTCTGTTTTTGGCGTGTTTGGCCTTGGGCCAGGGGTCGGGAAAGAGCAGGTGCAGGCGTGAAATGCCGCCGGGTGGCAGCAAGTGGCGCACGGCATAGGGGCTATCGATCTGCAAGGCCTTGACGTTGGTGAGTCCGCGTCGGGCGGCCTGCCGCACAACTTTGCGCGCTCGCCCGAGCAGTTTTTCCAGGCCGAGAAAATCCCGTTCCGGATGGGCTGCGGCCAGATCGAGCAAGAATCCGCCATCGCCGCAGCCGACGTCGATTTCGAGCGGGGCGTCCGGGCGTTCCGGAGTGGCGCTGAAAATTTCTGTTTTGTGGAGTGGGCGGAAGTAATCTGGGGGATCGTAGAGCCGTGCCGCACGGACACGCACGAGTTCTTCTGATGAAAGCATCAGGCAACGGACCCGGATGTGATTCAGGTGCAAGTGCGCTTGCCTTCTGGTGCGGAAGGATTTCATGTATTCATTTTCCGCTGTGTCTGCTTCTGTTTCTGCTGCCCGCATCCCCATTGTTGCCAAGCGCGGCATTTTCTTGCCCGAGTGCGGGTTGTGGCTGGATCCATGGGACCGTCAGGAGCTGGCGTTTGTCTCGCATGCGCATGCGGATCATTTTGGGGCGCATGGCACCATCATTGCGAGTAAAGCGACGGCGGCCTTGATTCAGGCGCGTTTTCGTGGGGCTTACACATTGGACCCGCACATGTTTGGGCGGGCGTGGACGTGGCGTGGTCACCGGCTCATGTTATTGCCGGCTGGGCACACCCTTGGCAGTGCGCAGATTCATGTGACGCGGCTCGAGGATGGGGCCACGTTATTGTACACGGGTGATTTTAAGTGCCGCGCGTCGCGCACGTCGGAGCCGGTCCGGTTTGCCGAGGCGGACACCATGATCATGGAAACGACGTTTGGGTTGCCCCGATTTCGTTTTCCGAGCACGACCAAAGTGCGCAATGCCATGATTCGATTTTGCCGCGGATGTCTCGATGACGGCGAGGTGCCGGTGTTGGTGGCGTATGCGATGGGCAAGGCCCAGGAGATCATGGTGCAGCTGGCGGAGGCTGGGTTTTCTTGGGTGCTGCATCCATCGGTTTTTGAAATGACGGAGGCGTATGCCGCGCAGGGCGTGGTTTTCCCTCCGTATGAAAAGCTGGCGGCGGGGACGGATCTGACGAACCGGGTTTTGTTGGTGCCTCCGAGTGCGGCGCGCAGCCAGATGATCCGGCGAATTCGTGCGCGACGTCTGGCCATGTGCACGGGCTGGGCGCTAACGCCTGGGGCCACTTTTCGTTATCAGGTGGATGAAGTTTTTGCGCTTTCGGATCATGCAGACTACCCGGATTTGCTGGCGGCAGTGGAGCGGGTGCGACCGAAGCTGGTGCTGACCACGCACGGGTATGCGGCGGAATTTGCGCGCGACCTGCGCGAGCGAGGCATCGAGGCGTGGTCGCTCGGGGCGGATGACCAGATGGAATTCGCCTTTGGACTGAGCCGGGCGGGCGACGAACCGGGGGAAGTCGACTCGACAGAAGAAACACCCGTATCGGACGATGAAGCAGAAGCGGGGCCGCGTTCCGAGTTCGAACACTTTGTCCGAACCTGCGATGCCGTGGGTGTCACCCCTGGACGGTTGTCGAAAATCGAGCAGCTCTCGGCCTATCTGCGGGCGCTGGACGATGAGGGCAAAATCGCCGTGGCCGCCCGGTTTTTCAGCGGGAGAGCCGTCTCGACCCGCGAACAGCAAAAAAACTTGGCGACCGGCTGGGCCATTATTCGGCTGGCTCTGCTCAATGCCACCGGCATTGGAGTGGCTCGCCTGAGAGAGATTTCCGCCAGCCAGGCCGACGCCGGGCGCACCGCCTACCTCGCGCTGCTCCACGGCCAAAAAACCTCGCCGCGCGCGTTGGATCTGGCGGATCTGACCTCCTGCATCGACCGCCTCATCGTCGCGCGCGGGCCAGTCGCCAAAGCCGCAGTCCTTGAAACATTTTTTCGGCAAATGACGCCGGATGAAGGCCAGTACCTCGTGAAGATTCTCACCGGTGACATGCGCATCGGCCTCAAGGATGGATTGATCGAAGAAGCCATTGCCGCGGCTTTCCTCGCCGAGCCGTCCCGGGTGCGCGAAGCTCACATGCTGACCGGCGATATCGGGGCCACCGCGCGCTTGGCCCGCCGGGGTGAGCTCGAAAGCGCTTGTCTCACGTTGTTTCAGCCGATCAAGCCGATGTTGGCCTCGCCGGAGGAAAGCGCCGGGACGCTGTGGAATCGAATGATCACCGGCCCGGCCGGGATGGAAGACGCGGTGTCGGTCGTAGATGATGCCGTTCTCGGCGAGAGCCGATCGGACGGCGGGGGGGGGGGTGGTGCGGAGGATCCGACGTCGGCGGCTGGTGGGGCCGCTGGGGTGGCGGATCCATCATTGGAAAATGTTGAGGTTCTGGCCGAGCCGATGGTTTGGCTGGAGGAAAAGTACGATGGTATTCGTGCGCAGTTGCACAAGCGTGGCCAGCGAGTGGATATTTTTTCTCGCGATTTGCGCAGTGTGGCGGGGGAATTTTTTGATGTGGCTGGTCCGGCCGTGCAGTTGGCGGACGATGTGGTTTTTGACGGCGAGATCATTGCTTTTGAGGAAGGAAAGAAACTCGATTTTCAGTCATTGCAGAAGCGGCTGGGGCGGCGTGAGCGCGATCTTTTTATGGCGGAAGAGGTGCCGGTGCGTTTTGTGGTTTTTGATTTATTGTGGCACAATGGTGAGTCGTTGTTGTGGTGCCCGTTGGCGGAGCGCCGGGCTCGGCTGGAGACGGTGGTGCTGCCGGCGCCGTTTGAATTGATTCCGCGGTTGACGGCTGGCTCGGCGGTAGAAATTGAAGCGGCTTTTCTGGTGGCGCGGGCCCGTGGGAACGAGGGATTGATGGCCAAAGATCCGGCCAGTCCGTACATGGCGGGTCGCCGGGGCAAAGCCTGGCTGAAGTTAAAAATGGCTTTTTGCACGCTTGATTGTGTGGTGGTGCAGGCGGCTCAGGGGCATGGGCGACGCAGTCATTTGTTGAGCGACTATACCTTTGCGGTGCGCGACCACCGGGATGGTACGTTGAAGGTGATTGGCAAGGCTTACAGTGGGCTGACGGATGCGGAGATGGAGGAACTGACGGCGCATTTTATGGCGCACACGCTGGAGGAGGGTCGACGTTCTCGGCGGGTGGCGCCGGCGATTGTGCTGGAGATTGCTTTTGATGCGATCCAGCCGAGCAGTCGCCATGATTCAGGTTTGGCGTTGCGTTTTCCCCGGATCAAAGCGCTGCGTCGCGACAAGACAGTGGATGATATCGACACCTTGGCTACGGCGTGGAAGCTGGCGGGGGTGGAGGCGTGACGGCGGGGCTGGGGGCGTTTGACACGGAGGGCGGTCGCCGGATACTGCGGGCATGACAGCTTTGGGACAGCCGGTAGGATTGAAGCGGCTGGGATGGCGGCGGCTGGAGGGGCGGCGGCTGGAGGGGCGGCGTTTGCTGATGGCGGGTGGTTGCGGGGTGCTTTTGGCGGGCTGGGAATGGGTGCGTGCGGAAGATCCATTGATGCCGGTACTGGAAGTGGTGGCGCCTGTGCGCGGGGGAGTTTTTGCTTTATCGGAGGCGATTCCGTTGGTGCTTCATGCGGCGGTGGCGGACGATGTGATCACGCGGGCTGAGGTCTTGGTGAATGGCGAGCCGCTGGCGACGGCGGTCTTTTGTTGTGTGTGGTGTCCGTGTGCGCGGCCGCGGGCTGGGCAGGAAACGACCTTACAGCTGCCGGCGGTGTGGGACGGGGTGGGTGAGCCGCCACCTCCGTGGCGCGGATGGCGTGCGCCGCGGGCGGGCACTTATCGGGTGGCGGCCCGGGGGCTGGGTGACGACGGGACGGAAGTGGAGGCGGCGGCGGTGACCATCACGGTGGTGGATCTTGCGCTGCAGTTGTCCTTGATGGATGACGGGGCGGCTTGGCTAGTGCTTCCTGAGGGAGCGCTGGTGCCGGGGGTCTGGGATCTGGAAGTCAGCGAGGATTTGACGGATTGGACCCGGCTGGGGGCTTTTTCTCCCGGGGCGGTGGCGGCATTTTACCGTGATCCTCCTTCCGCTTCGCCGCGTGGATCCCGATTTTACCGGGCGGTTTACACGCCTCCGGCGGGACCATGAGTCGGGCGTGGCCCGACTCTGCGTGGGTGGTCACCAAGCGGCCAGCTGGGCTGTGAGCGCGTCCGGATCGGCATGCTGCCCCGTTTGTTTTTTACTGTAGACGAGGCGACCGTCGGCCACGACTTCAAACACGCCACCGGATCCGGGGATTAAGTCGATCTGGCCGACCTTCTCCGGCCCGAGAGCCCGCAATTTTTCCGCCAAACTGGCGGCGCGCGGCTGGTAGTTTCACTGCTGGCAGTATTCGATGGTGATGTGATGGATCATGGCGTGAGGATGACGGCATCGAGGATCCCGCGCAAGCGGACATGACGGTGGCGGGTGCGGCGGCTTGCGTCGGGGGAGATTCAGGGCATGATGCCTCCTGCCGACGTGGTCCGTTGCTGACTCCGTCTTGCTGACCCCACTTTATTCCGGAGACACCACCATGAACACATTTGCTGCGTCACCTGATGTGCAGGCCCCATTGGCCAGCCTTGATGAATGGGAAGATTTTCTCAAGACGCGTTACCCTGAACCGGCGGAATCCGGGGCGGTGGCTTTTCAGGCGACTGATCCGGAAAAAAAGAAAGAGGAGTTTCGCAATTACGAAGCGGAGGCGCGGCCGACGGTGCGGGAATTTTACCGTCAGAACCACCGGTGGCAGACGCACGAATTTGCCCGGGCTAAACGCGAAGAATTCCTCACTTTGCAGCGCCGGGAGATGGGGATCTGGGAGGCCATGGAATACCTCAACCAGCTCGTGGACGACAGTGATCCGGATACGGACCTGTCCCAGCTCGAGCACCTCCTGCAAACGGCCGAGCACATCCGGGCGGATGGTCAGCCGCGCTGGTTCATCCTGACCGGGCTGGTTCATGACCTCGGTAAAATCCTCTGCCTCTGGGGAGAACCACAATGGGCGGTTGTCGGGGACACCTTTCCCACCGGCTGCCAGTTCTCAGATAAAATCGTCTTTCCGCAATTTTTCGCCGACAACCCCGATAGTCAGGACCCTCGCTACCAGTCAGCCACCGGCATTTACGAACCCGGCTGCGGGTTGGATAAAGTCCAGCTCTCCTGGGGACATGACGAGTACATCTATCACGTCACCAAAGACTACCTGCCAGAGGAAGCGCTCTACATGCTCCGGTACCATTCCTTTTATCCATGGCACCGCGAGAATGAATACACGCACCTCACCAACGAACGCGATCGCGAAATGCTCCACTGGGTGCGCCAGTTTAATCCTTACGACCTCTATACCAAGAATCATGCCAAGCCCGATACCAAGGCGCTGCGGCCGTTCTACGAAGACCTGATTGCGGAATATTTTCCGGCCAAACTCCGGTGGTAGTCAGAAAAATCGCACCGGGACTCGCGTGAGGACCGGAGGGAGGATTTTATTTTCAGCGGGCGACCCGGGCCGCGAGGCGGAGGAAGGCGGGGGCATCCGAAATCCATGGTTCGCGGACAGTCACGCTTCCGTCTGCATTTTTGGTGAGGCGGTCCGGAGCGACGTCTGTCCATGATTTCATGTCGATGGACCGTTGGGGGACGAGGTCGCAGTACGCATTATCCGGAAAACGGGGGGAGTAGTCGAGCCGCAGGCTGGGGACGGATCCATTGATTTCGAGGACGGCGGATGGCAGCGGTGGGTCTTGACCGCCGTTGGGTTGATGGTGGGCGAGGGCGAATTCCATCAAGTGAGTGAGGCCGTCGGCGTCGCTGTCGGCGAGCGGATCGCGCTGCGGGGCAGGTACTTGATGCGATTCGAGCCACTCCTTGAATCCGGTGTCGAGCTCGAGTTTGAGGATGTCCTTAACGATTTCGCGGTCGGTTAGGGCTGGCGATTTGCCGGCGGTGTCAGGGTATTTCGAGCGAAATGCGTCGAGGATGATTTGGGCAATTTTTGCTTGGGCTGGGGTATTCGGATGGAATCCATCTCCGGAGAAGAGAGATCGTGGTCCGCAGGTGTCATCGGGTGTGGTGTGAAAGCGGATGCCGCCGATGGAGTAGGTGTCATCGAGGCGGATCTGGTTGGTCATGGCGTAGATGTCGGCATAACCGAGATCGAATTCAGCGGCCATGGCGCGCATTTCGGCATTGAGCCTTTCGATCATGGTGGTGGCGACGGCGTGGCGGTCCGGGTCGGTGCCGGTGTCGGCGATCACTTTGGGTGTGGCGCCGACGTGAGGGGCGTTGACCAGCACGATGGGGCCGGTGTAACGCGGTTCGGTCCAGCCGGCCGGCGTCACGCGAAAATACTGGATGACAGATTTGAGGTTTTTGCGGATCGCGTCGCGCAGCAGGTTGGGGTCGCTGGCCGGCCCGAAGGTGCCGTCGTAGAGTGTTTCGTAATTGATTTCGCGTGGATGGTCGCCGTCGTATGGATTCGCCAGCGGATCGCTGTTTCCCAAGGCCAAGTCATTGTCACCCAAGAAGATGACCATTTTATCGGCTTGCGTGGTCAGGGTATTAAAGACGGTGCGCCAGCCGCGAAACTGTGGCCAAAGTAGAAGCCCGGTGCCGGAGGCGGTCACTTCGTCCTGCGCCGCCTGATCTTGACGCAAGAAATTGCGGAATTCACGTGTTGTTCCGCCCGGTTTCGCACAATTGAACCGATGGCCAGTCAGGCGGAAATCGGTAAAGACTCCCCAGTCTCCCAAATCAAAGTGGGCATGGCGGCGGGAATGCAGGATTTCAGCCCAATTTTGCGCCGACCACGCCTGGGGGTGATCGGGATAAAGGAGTTTAAATTCGGTTTCGTATTCCTTGGAGAGGCTGTCACCGATGACGATGATGGTTTCTGTCCCCCGGGCGGCTGGGGCGGCTATCAGCAGTAGGGCGGAGAGCCAAAGAATCCGTTTCACGGGGGTGGTTGGAGCGGGGGTCAGCGCGGTGGGGTGAGCGTGCCTTCCGGACCGGCGGGCCAGACGGCGCCTTGTTCGATCCACCGCCGGAGGATTTTTTTCTCTACTTTCAGCAGGCGGTCACCGACGGGGGGCATGACATCGAGGCTGGCGTGGGTGGCTGAGACATTGCTAATGAGGCGGCTTTGTTCCGGCCGGTGAGGCACGATGCGGGGGCCGGCCGGCCCGGCGGCGAAGGCGCGTTCACGGTTTTCCAGACTGTAGCCGGCGATGGCGGTCTGACCGCTGTGGCAGGCCAGACACTTGGCCTGCAGGACCGGGCCGACGTGCGTGCTGAAGGAAATGTCTTTGCGGCTGGTGGCCAGCGCTTCGCTCGTCAACGGCGTCCAGTCGGCGGGAGCGGTTTCAGATTCTGGGGGGGAAGAAGTCAGCTGGCACGATGGCAGCAGCCAGACGGAGAGCAGAGCACAAGCGGTGAGGGAGCGGGTGATATGCATGCCATTACGGTGGTAACGGCCGACGTGCTTGTCAATGATGGTCGCGCCTCATGGATCGCACCGCAGCGCGAGGCATTTCAGATACCGGGCTTCTTTGAACGCGGCCGGATGGTCGACGGCATGATGGCTGGTCCAAAGTTCTTGAAAGGAACGGCCGGCATCGCGCACGGTGCGGCGGATGGCGGAGAAAAATTCTGCTTCATCGACATGTGCGGAGCACGAAGCCGAAACGAGCACGCCGCCGGTGCGGAGGCGGGCTACGGCGGAGGCATTCAAATGGGCGTATCCCTCGAGTGCGCCGGCCCGTTCCGATTCGCGGCGCGCCAGCGACGGTGGGTCGACGATAATCATGTCATAGCGCTCAGGGGATGGCCGGGCCAGCCAGGCGAAGGCATCGGCCTGCACGGAGTGGTGCGGACAGGCGGCCACGGCGGGGTCATCATCCCGATTGAGGGCAAAATTCCGCCGGGCGCTGGCGAGGGCGTGTTCTGAGAGGTCGAGATCGGTGACTGATCGGGCGCCACCCCGGGCAGCGTAGAGCGAGAAGCCGCCGGAGAAGCTGAAGGCATTCAGTACGTCGCGGCCGACCGCCAGCGGTTCAATGCGAGCCCGGTTGTCCCGTTGATCTAGAAAAAACCCGGTTTTCTGGCCGTGACGAACACCGGCCTCGAAACACAAACCGTTTTCGCGAAAGACCACCGTCTCGCGAGGCGGATCGTCGTCCGAGAATAAAAACCCTTCGGCCCGTTGGTAGGACTGGCGGGCCGTTTCAACTAGGTTGCGGCTCAGGCGGAGGACTAGGGCCGTCGCCCACGGCAGGGTCTCGCGGAGCAAGGTGACCACCTCGTCTAGCCGCGGTAGCCAGGCCTCTGTATACAGTTTGAGCACGAGAGTGGAGGCATAGCGATCGACTACCAGTCCGGGCCAGCCGTCGCTTTCGCCATTGATGAGGCGGAATCCATTGGTGCGGCCGCTGGTCGGGGCGGCGGCCTCGATCAATTCTTGGCGTCGGGCCAGCGTGGTATCGAGGTGATGGCGCCACCAGGCGGCATTGAGGGTGGTTGGCGGGCCGGTGTGGAGGATGCGCACGCGCAGCGGAGACTCCGGATCATACAATCCGAGGGCTAAAAACCCGTCGCGCCGGTCGTAGATGACGGCGATTTCTCCGGCCGTGCCCTCGCGGTTTTGTTCGCGTACGCTTTGATCAAAGACCCACGGATGGCCATGGCGGACCGCGCTTTCGGCGGCGGGAGTGAGGCGCATTTTAAGGCGCGGCGGAGTGGGTTGGGGCATTCAGGAGACGGGGACGCGGACGACGCGGCGGCCGAGGCCGCAGATGATTTCGTAAGGAATAGTGCCGGCGCGGGTCGCCAATTCGGTGGCGTCTGGGCCGTGGCCGCCCATGAGGGTGGCGGCATCTCCGGGCTGGGTGGTGGCTGGGGCTTCGACCATGATTTGATCCATGGTGATGCGTCCGAGCACTGGACACCGCTGGTTGCCGAGCTGGACCCATGCTCCCTGACCGGAGAGGTGGCGGGGGTAGCCATCGGCGTAGCCAACGGCGAGAGTGGCGACGCGGATCGGGTGTGGAGTGACGAAGGTGCGGCCGTAGCTGATGCCGTGACCGGCGGGCAGGGTGCGCACGCTGACGACGCGGGCGTACCATGTGACGACTGGCTGCAGCGGCTCCCGGGATTCTGGAATGGGTGATATACCGCAGAGCATCAATCCGGTGCGCACAAGTTCACGGTTGTGGCGGCGCAATTGCAGGGTGCCGGCGCTGTTGGCGATGTGATGGCGTGCTGGCCGGACACCGGCGGTGGCCAGAGCCTTGAGTAGAGCGTGGTAGCGGGTGAGCTGGGCGGCGGTAAAGATTTCGTCCTCATCCGCGCTGGGGAGGTGTGATCCAATCGAATCAATGACCAGGCCCGGTAGGGCGGCGATGCGTAGGACGGTGGCCAGCGCCTCATTTTCCAGAATGCCGATGCGTCCCATGCCGGTGTCGATGACCACGTGGACGGCGACGGTGGTGCCGGTGGCGGCGGCGATGGCGGCATATTGGATGGCATCCTCCTCGGAGGCGACGGCGGGGATGATGGGGGACGCGGCCCCATGCTGGGTGGCGACTACGGCGGATTGTTCCGCTGGGGTGGCTGGACTGAGCAGGTAGACGGGGGCGGTGATCCCCAGCGAATGAAGCTCGCAGGCTTCGGTGAGCGTGGACACGGCAAAGGCGTCGATGCCGGCGGTGGCGAGCGCGGGAGCGATCCAGCGCGTTCCCAGCCCATAGGCATCCGCTTTGACGACGGCCATGACGCCGCCATCCGGACCCGCCAGACGGCGGGCCACGCCGGCGTTGTGGCGGAGTGCGGCCAGGTCGATTTCCACCCAGGTGCGGTGGGGAGCGGGGGTATGACTCATGGATGTTGTCGCTGTCACCACGGACGGTCAGAGATACACACAGATGAGGCGGGTGTGTTTTTTATCGATGGTTTGCTGAAGATTTTTTGGAGGAGGCAGCGATGGCTGGGGTTCCGGCGATCATCATCGATCCAAAAGGTGATTTGGCGAATCTTCTACTGACATTTCCCGGATTGGGCGGCGATGATTTTCGTCCGTGGATCAACGAAGAGGACGGCTCGCGGTTGGCGGCGATGCGGGATTTCAGGCGTGGCTGACGGGGGCGTTGGATGTGGGTGCGATTTTGCCTTCGCCGGCGAAGGCATGGAGCTTTTGTATTTTGACGTGCTCGATGCCATGACCACACCGCTGAAACATCAGATCGTGGCCCCGCTGAAGAAAAACATCGCCGTCACGGTGGTCAAAATAACCAGTACAAATAAGTTGCTGAATATGATTATATGAACAATACGTTCTTATGAACGTATTTCAACGGCTTTGGGTGACGGGCTGCACGGTGGCGGTGGCGGGGTGTGCGCTTTGTCCTCCGTGGCGCATTCATGTGATCCAGAAGGGAGATGACCGAAGTGTGGCGTGGCGCAGTGCGCCGGTCTGGGGCGAGTCTGGATTTGCGCCGGCGGTGTTGGCGTCGGTGGCGACTCGGCGACTGGGGGTGTCGGTACCTTCGTCAGAAGTGGAAGCGAGGCTGCACGGGGAGCGGGCGTGGTTGCAGCTCGGCGGGGTCATGGCGGTGGCGGTTCTCGGGTGGTGTGCGTTGGCGGACGGACGGCGGCGGCCGGTTGAGGCTGTGGAGGCGGTTGAGGCGGTGGAGGGATCGACGAGCTGATGGATTTGACGGGAGGGATTATTTCCGTGCTCTTGCGTTGGGTGGTGGGGCGCGCTAGGAGACGCGATGGCAATTGATTTTGACACGGTGATTGAGCGCCGGTGGACGGGTAGCTTGAAGTGGCAGCGTTACGAGGGCACGGAGATCCTGCCTCTCTGGGTGGCTGACATGGATTTTGCTGCGCCGCCGGTGGTATTGGACGCGATTCGGGCGCGGCTTGACCATGGGGTGTTGGGGTATTCCAAGCCTCATCCGGGGTTAAACGGGGCGGTTCTTGAGTATTTGGCTCGTGTTCATGGTGTTGAGGCGGAGGCATCATGGATCGAGTGGTTGCCGGGGTTGGTGCCGGCGAAGTCGATGGCGTGTCGGGCGGTGGGGGGTGCGGGTGATTCGGTACTGACCTTAACGCCGGTGTACCCTCCTTTTCTGAGTGTGCATGCGGATGCGCAGAAGGAATTGATTATGGTATCGCTGGCGCATGACGAAGCGACGGCGGGCGGTTGGCGCATTGATTTTGAGGCATTGGAGGCGGCGGTGCGGCCTGACACGAAAGTCTTTTTGTTTTGCAACCCGCATAATCCGGTGGGGCGGGTGTACACGCGGGAGGATGTGGAGCGGGTGGCGGACTTTTGTGTTCGGCACGGGCTTTTATTTGTCTCGGATGAGATTCATTGTGATCTGGTTCTGGATGCGGCGGCCACGCCGCATTTTTCGGCGGCGAGGCTGGACGGGCCGGTGCGTGAGCAGATGATTGTGTTAATGGCGGCGAGCAAGACGTACAATATTCCTGGGCTGGCGCTGGCTTGGGCGCTGGTTCCGAATGCTGGGGTGCGGCGGCAGTTTCGGGCGGGCGGAGGCAAATTGATTCCTGAGCTGAACCCGCTGAGTTTTCATGCGACCGAAGCGGCCTTGCGTCATGGCGAGCCATGGCGGCAGGAATTACTGGCCTATTTGCGCGGCAACCGGGATTTTCTGGCGGATTTTATCGCGCGTCGCCTTCCGGGTCTGACGCTTTCGTTGCCGTTGGAGGCGACGTATCTGGCATGGATTGATGCGCGAGGGCTGGGAGTGGACCATCCGCAGGCTTATTATGAAAAAGCGGGGGTGGGGCTGAGTGATGGGCGTGATTTTGCCGGGGCCGGCTGGCTCCGGCTGAATTTCGGGTGTCCTCGGGCCACGCTGGAGGAGGCGCTGATGCGGATGGAGCGGGCCGCTGGGTGATGGCGGCGGCGGGGGTGGCTTGACGGGGGCTCGGCGGGCAGCCTGACTGCGGCTGTGGACCTACAATTTCACGGCGACGGGCTGGGCGAATTCCGCTTGTTCTTCACTCGAGAGTTGGCCGGCGGCGGCCAGCATGAAGGCGAGCTGGCTGGCTCCGGCGGGCACGCGCACCAGTGCGGCTACCGATTGCCAGCCGTCGGGATCGGGTGATCCGTCAGGTGGGATTTCCATGGCGGCGGCGGTGGAGGTCCACTTTCCCCGGGAGTCTTTCCAGCCGATCTTGAGAGAAGCGGTTCCGTGGCCCGTCGATTTGAGGCGCGCGCCGACCGCGTACGTCTCACCTGCTTTGACGGCGAGGTCTTGGCCGAAGGTGGCCTCGATGGCTCCAGTCCAGACGACCGTGGCTGGCTGGCTGGCTCCGGTCGCTGGGGTTACCCGGCGCGCGGTGCCGCGGGAATCTTCGCGCTGCCACGACCACCATGAGGCTGGAAGGTTTTCTTTTCCAGTCTTGGCAAAGTCGGCATTGGCTAGCCGGTTATCGGTGGGGGCGGCGGCGGCGAGGCGTTCTTTGGCCGTGGCGGCGGGGGTGCGGACGCTGGCGAGGGCGGCCACGGCGCCGGGAAAGCGGTCGGTCCAGACTGAGGTGGGTTCGGGTGTGGTGCTGTCGGGTGTGGTGGGCCACCAGCGTCCGTTTTCGCTATGAATCCAGGCCCATCCATCTGAGGCTTGCAGGGCGTGATTTGTATGGGCAGCGAGTCTTGCGTCGGGTGGTCCATTGTGGGGATCGGTGAACCACGAGTTTTCGTAGGGTGGGAGGAAGGCATCGAGGAGCAGGCCATGGCTCACGAGGAGTTGGGCGCGGATTTTGGCGCGGTGTTCCGGGGCGGCGAGCCGCGACGACTGGGCGCGGAGGTTGGTGTAGGCGCGGTTGAAAGCGGCTTCGCTGGAGGCGCGCTGACCGGTTTCCTGATTGCCATCGATGACGATCATTTTCGGTGGGGCGGCGTCCCACCAGCCATCGATGAAGGACGGCAGTAATCCCCACGGGTGGCTGGGGAGCAGGGCGGCGGGGCTGGCTTCGCTCACGAGCAGGGGCAGTAGATCAGAATACAGATGGTGGCAGACGATGACGGCTTCGGGGAATTCCGTGCCCACGGCCAGCATGACCTCGCGCCCGCGATCGCGGGCGACTTTGGCATAGGCCGCAAAATCTTTTTCGCCTCGTTGTGATTGCTCCTGATAGCTGAACAGTCGGCGGACCGTGGTGGCCGTGGCGGCGGGCGGTCTGGCATCAAAGGCCAGCCCGCGCAAACCGCCGAGCTTGGCGGCCCGGGCCAGCAGGCGCCAGTGATCGACGGTTTCGCGCCATCCCGTATCATCAAACCAATCGACATCTCCGGGCTGGGCGAGTACGGCGAGGAAATTTTCCCGGGCTCGGGCTGGCTTGGTTTCTTTGAGATCCAGAACCATGGCTTCGATTTCTGCCGGTTGCCATGGATCGCGGCTGAAGGCGAATTCGGCTGGGGCGGTGGTTCCGTCGGCGCGTTGTCGGGTCGGGCGGATGACGGTGCCGTCGAACGGGAGTTTTTCAAAGGCGGCGAGGTGGGCCTTGAATTCGGCTGGGGTGGGATTGTCCCGGCCGGTGGCGATGAGTCGGCGTTGAGTGGTGCTGGCCTGGGCGGGGCCGGGGGTAGAGAGCGCGGCCACGGCAGCGAGCACAAGCAGGAAAAATGGCGGCGTCCAATTGGGCATGGGGCAGCATAACCCGTGGTGGCGGGAGCGCCTGCAAAAGATCGCGGGAAGCATCGACCCCGGGGATTTTTCTGAAGCGCAAATTTTACATTCCCTTGGGGCGATTACGTCCGCATACTGAAGTCATTCGAGATCCATTCATGAAATTCCCTGTTTTTGCCCATGTCTTCGCGTTGTGTCGGGGGTGGTTGCGGTTGGCCGGGTGGTTGGCGGCCCTCGTTTGTCTGCCGGTGGCGGTGGTTGAAGCGGGCCGTTATCCTGCGGTGAGCAGCCAGTCATTTGCGTATGCAAACGGTGCGGTGCCTGGAGTGGGGGCGTGGAATGACGGCACGTCCTTGTCCAGCACGGCGGTGGGTGATCCTCCGGTTCCTTTGGCGTCGGTGATGGGAAATTCGCTGCGACTGGCGGGTGACGGGCAATTTGGGACGACGGCGGCATTTAAGCTCCCGGATCTGGACAGTGGTCAGGACATCAGCGGGCTGACGGTCAGTTTTTCGCTCAAGTTTTTTTCAACGGCGGCGCCGGGTCAGGGGATATCGATGAATTTCGGAGCTATTCCGGAAGGGAACGGTGATGGGGAGTTGGGGTGGGCGTTGCCTAGTGGTCTGACGGTGGCGTGGGAAACGGCGGTTGATCCGGCGGCGGGGCAGTCGCAGGGGGCGATTGTGGTGTATGCGAACAATGTTTTGATTGCGCGATACCCGCGCAGTTTCATCAACGACACGGGATTTCGGGCCACGGTGGTTCGGTGGGATGCGCAGGGTCTTGATGTGCGCTGGAACAATGAGGATATTGCCGTCAATCTTCCGGTCCCTGGGTTTGCTCCGGCCATTGGTCACCGGCTGGCCTTTTCCGCGCGCACAGGCGCGGCCACCTCGCAGGAAATCGCGATGGATAATTTGAGTGTGATTACTACTGCGTCGACCCTGATTGCGACGGGCGGGCCGGTTATTACAGAATTTGTCGCCAGCAATACCGATTCTTATGAAGACGAAGAACTGGATACGCCGGACTGGCTGGAGTTGCTCAATGGCAGTCCGGCGCCGGTGTCGCTGGCTGGATGGTCGCTGACCAATGATCTTGCCGACAAGAAAAAGTGGATGTTTCCGGCGGTCACTCTGCCGGCCAATGCTTACCGGGTCGTTTTTTGTTCGGGTAAAAACCGGGCGGGGGGGACGGGTCAGTGGCACACGAATTTTGTGTTGTCGCGCGAGGGTGGCTATCTGGCGTTGATTCGGCCGGATCAGACGGTGGCTTCGGAGTTTACGTATGGTCCTCAGGCCGAAGATGTGGCGTATGGTGAGATTGGTTCGGCTCGGGTGGCTGGATATTTGGAGACGCCGACGGCCGGGGTGAAAAACGTCAGTTTGCTGGGCGCGGGGCCGCCGGCCGAGAGCGTCAGTTTCTCCCGTCCGGGTGGGCTGTTGCCGCCGGGCGCCAACGCCACGCTCGAGGTCGCCCCGCCAGCCGGGCCCGGGGCCGTCGTCCGGTATGCCCTCGGCCAGTCGCTACCGACCGAGTCGTCGCCAGCCTTCACCGAACCATTGGTCATTGCCACTACCACGACCGTCCGGGCGCGGGTCTTTCAGCCTGGACGCCTTCCCGGTCCGGTCAGCAGCCGCACGTTCCTGCGGCTCGACCCGACGCTCGGAAATTACAACGGCTCGGGTCAGGTCTTTTCTTCCAACCTACCGGTGGTGATTCTCGACAGTCACGGGGTGCGGGTAGATGATACCACCAATCCTGGGGAAGCGCGGCCGTACCGGCCGACGTATGCGGTGGTCATTGCTCCGGATCCAGTGACCGGGCGGGCCCGGCTGGATGGTCCGATCGATTATCAAGGGCGCAGCGGCACGCATGTGCGGGGCGAGAGTTCCTCCGGATTTGATCAGAAATCATACGCTTGGGAGACATGGGACAATAAAGATCAGGATAAAGATGAATCCATTCTCGGAATGGCTGCTGAATCCGACTGGGCGTTGATTGCGCCTTGGTCGGAAAAAACAATGCTTCGAAATTACCTGATGTTTTCGACGTTTGATGCGGCGCGCGGCGACTGGGTGGCCCCTCGGACGCGGTTTGTGGAAGTCTTTTTCAATCAGGAGCCCGGGCAGCCGGTGAGTTATGCCGACTATCGCGGGTGCTATCTGCTGGTGGAGCGCATCAAACGCGCGGCCAGCCGCGTCGATGTCGCGAAAATCAATCCATTGGTGGCAGATCCGTCGCTCGTGACAGGCGGTTATCTTTTCAAGACGGACAAACCCACGCCTGGATCGACCTCATGGACGACGCCGCGCGGGATTTCGATTCAAAGCGCTGATCCTGATACCTTCAGCACGAGCCAGCGGGCGTATCTACAGAAATATTTGGCTGACTATGAAGCGGTGCTGCACAGCAATTCCTTCAGCAATCCGGAAACCGGTTATGCGGCGTGGATTGATGTTTCGAGTTTTATTGATTCTCAATGGGCGGTGGAAATTCCCAAGCAGATTGACGGGTATGTGTTTAGTACTTATTATCACAAAGACCGTGGCGGGAAGGTGCGTGCCGGTCCCTTGTGGGATTTTAATATTTCGATGGGCAACGCGGACTATGCGGAGGGCGAGTTTCGCACGGGCTGGAACTATGCGGTGGCTCCACGCACGGCGCCGCTGGCGGGGGGGCTTTGGTATGCGCGGCTGCATGCGGACCCCAACTATCGAGTGGCCACTTTTGATCGTTATTGGGAGTTGCGTCAGGGGGTGTGGAGCACGCCGGCGTTGCTGGCGAGGATTGATGCGGCGGCCACGTTGTTGACCGACGGCCAGACGGCGCTGGTGACGAACAATTCACCTGTCACCCAGCAAAGCCCGGCCGCCCGCCATTACCGCAAGCATAAAATCTTGGGTGCTCGCCAGTGGCCGAATCCTGCGGATGCCACGACGCGGACGAATTATCAGGCTGAAGTCGCCTTTTTGCGCAGCTGGATGAGTGACCGGCTGACGTGGATGGACGACCAGTTTCTGGTTGCCTCCTCGGCGATGCGGCCGCCGGTCATGACCGCGGTGACGGCGGCGCCGGGAGCTATGCGGGTCACGTTGGCGCCGTATGCGGACGTTCGCCCGGGGGTTCATTATCCCGATGGTATTCTGCACTTCACGACCGATGGGAAGGACCCACGCCCGCTTCATTCCGCCTTGCCGACGTCGCAAAACATCACACTGAGGGCTGAGTACGGTCTGGGCCGGTGGTTTATTCCGACGGCCGCCAATGGCGGGGCTTCGTTGAATCCGGCGGACTGGACGGGTGTGGCCGATCCTCCCAATATCGGCCAGTGGTCGGAGGGTACGCTGGGTCTTGGTTTTGACACGCAGCCGTCCTCGAGCTCCAACCGGACGATGTATTATGTCGGAGGGGCGCACGTCAATGATACGGCGTGGACTGGGGGTGCGAGCAATGTGCAGGCGGCCATGTTGAATCAGACGGCCGCTGCCTTTGTGCGGGTCCCGTTCACCTTGACTGCGGACCAGCACGGCCGTCTCGCGATGCTGACGCTGGGGGCGCGATATGACGACGGGTTTATTGTTTTTGTGAACGGAGTGGAAGTCCACCGCCAGCATGTCACGGCGGATGTGCCGGCGGCGTGGAACGCCACCGCGAATGCTACTCCCACCAGTCATTCCGAAAACGCCAGCGTGGCCGTCAGTACCTTCAATCTGTCACATGCCATCCGCTACACCCGCGAAGGGGAAAATATACTCGCGGTCGTGGCCTTGAACAAAACTGCCGCCGATTCTGATTTCCTCTTTAGTCCGACCCTGACAGCCAGCCTCGGCGTGCGGGCTTCCGCTCCGCAGCCAACCATCGTGGCTCCGGTCTACACCAGTCCGCTCACACTCTCCGCGAGTACCACCGTCAAGGCCCGCCTCTTCTGGCCATCTACCGGCATGTGGTCGCCGCTGGCCTCCTCGACCATCGCCGTCGGCTCCGTGCCCGCTTCGCGACAGAATATCGTTATCTCGGAAATTCAATACAGCCCGGCCGATCCGTCCCCATCCGAGACGGCGGCCGGCGCCACCGCGGCCAGTGATTTTGAGTTTGTCGAATTGCTCAATACATCGGCCACCGAGACAGTGGATCTGACCGGCGCCCGCCTCGGCGGTGCCGTGCAGGAATTTGATTTTTCGCTGGCTGATCCATCGCTGCGGTTTCTGCCGCCGGGCGGTCGAGTGGCGGTGGGTGCTCATGCGGCGGCTTTTCGGGCGCGTTATGGCCCAGCGGCGGCGGCTCGGCTGGCCGGAGTTTTTGGCGGAAGCTTGAACAATAGCGGAGAGACGCTCACCCTGCTGGATCGCGCGGGCGCTGTGATTTGGGATTTTGCCTATGATGACAAGCACCCATGGCCGGTGGTGGGGGACGGGGCTTCGATCGTGTTGAACAATCCCATGAGCCAGCCAGCTCCTGATCTTGCGGTGGGATCGAACTGGAGATCCAGTCCGTCGCTGGTGGGAGCGCCGGGAGAGTCCGACAGCGTGAATTTCATGCTGGTTCCCGGCGGGGATGATGATGGGGATGGGCTGCCCAATCTGCTGGAGTATGTTCTGGGCAGTGATCCGGCTCGGGCTTCGTCCGTGGCGGCGATGGCGGTCGCGATGGTGGTGGACGAGGCGGTGCCGGAGGGGCCGGCGTATGTGCAGTTTGAGTTTCCGCGGAATTTGTCTGCGGATGGTTATTTGTTGGGTGTGGAGACGAGCGCGGATCTGCATTCATGGCAGCCGGAGGCAGGAGGGCTCGTCTGGGTAGGCAGTCGTCGCGACCCGGCTGGTCTTCAGGTAGAGACGTGGCGGTCCGCCAGTCCGGTCGCCAGTGGGGCGGCTCCGGTGTTTTACCGACTGGTGGCCCGGTCGCGTTAAGGTGGATTCACAGGGTTGCACCCTCGTTCTTACACACATCTTAACTAAATCTGGCGAAGTGAGGAATTTCTAGTATTGAACTGGATGAGAACGGATTGTGAAGTTGTTGAATGGGCGCAACGAGAATCTGAACAAGCGCG
>CAJBME010000130.1 GCA_903954065.1 uncultured bacterium | reverse complement strand
TTGGAGCGAAATTGAGGAAATTCGGGGTGACGGGCGTACTTCATCTAACACACTTACCATCAACATGTTGTAAACGCAATATATAAACAGTTGAGCGTTAGAGATCTATGGACTAAATGAGCGAAATTAGGGTCAGACGCCGGTGAATTCGGTCGCGAAACCTTCGCCGCCAATCGCGCGGATTGCCTGGAGGTGCGCGGCCAGTCGGGGGTGGAGCGGCACCACGAGCTTCACCTTGTTTTTCCGATTCCCCTTTTGAACGACAAAGGAGTAAACCCCCTCTCTGGTTAGTGCGCTAAAATGATCCTCACAATGGCCGGGCCGGACTGAGGCAACCGCGCGGTCGGCGATGGGGCCAAGAGAGGTGCAAAACTTCGCTGTGATGGTCTTATAGCGCCGCAGTGTGGCGGGGGATGTCTTGGCCTTCATTTCCAGAGTAGAATGGTCATGAAGAGAGGGGGTGGATGGAACGCGGCGTTCCTTCAGAACGCGGGTTTGTTATTTTGATTTTTTCGGCGGGGTGGGCGCGTGTGGTGATGCCGCTGACTGGCGGGGGTGTGGCGATGGGGGAGCGGGGTGGTGAACGGCGGGAAAAGCAGCGTTATATCTGGTTATGAGCGACTCGTTCGAAAAGTTGGCATGGTTTTTGCTTTGGGTTGAGGGGCTACCATGAAACCCGTGCCTTCGGTTCCCCTTCCGGCCTGAATGCTCTCCATCCAACAAACTCGAAAACCATGACGACATTGAATCGAATGAAAACCTGGCTGTTTTGCCTGCCGGCTGCCCTGGCGGTGGCGACGGCTGGACTGACTAGCCCTGCCTCTGCTCAGGAGGTGCCGGTACCTGTGACTGCTGAAGTGGTGGCTGCGCCTGAGAGTGCGGCGGCTCCGGCGGGGCCGACCATGGAGCAGCGGCTCTTTGATCTTGAGCAATACATTAAGAACGGCGCGCCCGGCAAGGACGGCGATGTGGAGTGGACATCGAACATTGCGGGACCGGGGCCTGGTCACAGTGCGTGGCAGATGGTCAGCACGGCGTTGGTGATTTTCATGACGCTGCCTGGCCTGGCGTTGTTTTACGGTGGTCTTGTTCGCCGGAAGAATGTGTTGTCGGTGATTGCTCAGTGTATGGGAATTGCCGGACTGGTGACCATTCTCTGGTGGGCCATTGGTTACAGTTTAAGTTTTGGTGCCGGCAACAAGTTTATTGGGGATACGGCGTACGCGATGTTCAACGGAGTTGAATCGGGCAAGAGCGGAGCTGGCTACTATTGGATTTCTGATTCGATGTGGGCGATGTTTCAGTTGTCCTTTGCGATCATTACTCCGGCTCTGATTGTGGGAGCGATTGCTGAGCGCATGAAATTTATCTCGGTGTTGGTTTTCACGGCGCTCTGGATGTTTGCGGTGTATTTCCCCTTTGCGCACATGGTGTGGGCGACGACGGGATTGATGTGTGGTCCATTGAATCCGGATGCTGGGATCAAGGCGATTGATTTTGCGGGTGGTACGGTGGTGCACATGACCTCTGGGTGGAGTGCGCTGGTGTTGTGCATCATTTTGGGCAAGCGGAAAGGGTATGGCAAAGAATCGATGGCTCCTCACAGCATGGTGATGTGTGCGATTGGCACGGGCATGTTGTGGGTCGGCTGGTATGGATTTAATGCGGGCTCGGCCTTGGGTGCGGATGCGATTGCGGCGACTGCCTTTACGACGACGACCTTGGCCGCGGCCACGGCGGGATTTGTGTGGGCCTTGGTCGAGTGGATCACGCGTGGCAAGCCGAGCGTGTTGGGTTTCTGTTCCGGCATTGTGGCTGGCTTGGTCGTGATTACTCCGGGTGCGGGATTTGTGACGCCGACATCGGCGATCATCATGGGTGTTTTGGCGGGGATAGTGCCCTTTGCGGCCTGTGCCTACTTGAAGAAGGCCTTGGGTTACGATGATGCGCTCGACACCTTTGGTATTCACGGTGTTGGCGGTACCTTGGGAGCTATTCTGACCGGGGTATTTGCTGATGAGAAAGTGAATTCGGTGGTGGGTGGATTGAAGGAAGGGCTGGTGATGGAGCAGTTGAAAGCGGTGGAAAGTGAGAAGCTCACGGCAGCTGCGCAGGCGCGGGCAAACGCCGAGGTGGCTCACGCTTGGAAGGAGCGCTGCGAAGCCTTTGAGGCGGCGTACGACTCGGTTTCGGCGGACCTGGCCGCGGCGCGAGAGGGCGTCGACCCGGGCAGCAGCGGCAGCAGCGCTGGCAGCAGGCCTGGCA
>CAJBME010000129.1 GCA_903954065.1 uncultured bacterium | reverse complement strand
TCCGGCGTCAGAACCCTCCACCCGCGTCGGCGCGCCGTCTCCTCCCAGACTCGGCCCATCAGCCGCGAAGAAGGCCAGCCATGCAGAAAAATGACCGGCCGCCCGTCGGCCGCCCCGTATTCTGTCCACGCCAGAAAGGACGGCTCGGAGGCTTCCGCTAGGCGGGCACCGCTCTGGTGGTCAACCGAATCCATAAATGAGGGGGACTGGGGAACGGCGGAAAGTGGGCCTGCGCCCGTGGCCGTTTGTGAGAAGCGGCCACCGACCGAGGTCGCTGGCCGCTGATGATGGAGCGGACTCGCGACCGCTGGAGCTGACGCGACCGCCGGAGCGAACTCGCGACCGATGGACAGGACGCGACCAGTGCAGGCGGCCTTGTTACAAGGCGGTGGGCACGCCGGCTTTGGCGGCGGCTTTGACGCCGATCGGTTCGGTAATGATGTCTTTGTAGGTCATGCCGCCTGGAATCATGGGCAGAACATGCTCCGTGTAGGGCACCATGACGTCGAGCACGTACGGTTCCTTGGCGGCCAGCATCCTCTTGAGCGCTGGGACCAAGTCTTTTTTGTGAATGATGCGTTCGCACTTCACTTTGAAGCCGGCGCACATCGTTGGGTAATCCGGGTAGATGATGTCCTCGTTTTTGTGGGTCGGATCGTACGTGTCCTTGGGATCGGCGAGGAAGGTGTGGGCGCGGTTTGAATTGTATTTCAGGTCTTCCCACTGCACGACCATGCCCAAGTGTTGATTGTTGAGGATGAGCACTTTGATTGGAATGCGCTCGGCCACGGCGGTCGCGAGTTCCTGAATGTTCATCAAGACCGAACCGTCGCCGTCAATGTCTACGACTTCTTTGTCCGGGAAGGCGATTTTCGCGCCCAAGGCGGCGGGTAGGCCGTAGCCCATGCTGCCTAGGCCCGCGCTGGTAATAAAGCGCCGCGGTTCCTCAAAACGATACCACTGACCGGCCCACATTTGGTGCTGGCCGACGCCCGTCGTGATGATGAGGTCTTTGTTGAGTTGGTACAGTTGATCAATGGCGTATTGCGGCTGAATCTGGTCCTCTGTGTCCCAGAATTTCATCGGGTGGTCGTGTTTCCACTTCGTGATTTGCGCATGCCATTCGGTATGCAGTGTCGGTTTCGCTGTACGGCTGTGACGCTTGTACCCCGCGATCTCGAGCAACTGGTTGAGGCGCGCCAGCGCCTGTTTCACATTCGCGAGAATGGGCAAACGAACGTGTTTGTTCTTGTTGATCTCGGAATTGTCGATGTCAATATGAACAATTGTCCCGTGTTCCGCGAATTTTTCGACCTTGCCGGTCACCCGGTCATCGAAGCGCACGCCCAAGGCCAGCAGCAAGTCCGCCTCATTGGCGGCATTGTTGGCGTAGACGGTGCCGTGCATGCCCAGCCAGCGCAGCGAAAGAGGATGGCTCTCCGGAAAGGCCCCGACTCCCATGATGGTGGTGGTGACCGGTATCTGCGCCCGTTCGGCAAATTCAGTCAGTTCCTTGCTGGCTTCCGCGGAAATAATACCGCCACCCGCATAAATGACCGGCCGCTTGCTCTGCTTGAGCAGACCAATCACCTCGTTGAGAGCGACTTCGTCCAGCTCCCGGTCTGGCGTGTAGCCGCGCAGGTTGATTTCATCGACAAATAACGGCTGGATTTTTGCTTCCTGCACGTCCTTGGGCATGTCGATCACGACCGGGCCGGGACGTCCGGTTTGGGCGATGTAGAATGCCTCGCGCACGATCCGTGGAATGTCGTGTGGATTGGTCACCAAGTAGTTGTGCTTCACCACGGGCAGGGTCATGCCGAAAAAGTCCGTTTCTTGAAAAGCGCCACGGCCAATCATGTGCTGCGGCACCTGCCCCGAAATGGCCACCAGCGGTGTGGAATCAAGATACGCATCGGCGATGGCCGTGATCATGTTGGTGGCGCCAGGACCCGAGGTGCCCATGCACACGCCCGCTTTGCCCGTGACCCGGGCATACCCCTCAGCCGCAAAACTGCCACCCTGCTCGTGACGAGGCAGGACCGTGCGGATTTGCTTCGAGCGGGTCAACGCTTGGTGGATCGGCATCGAGGCCCCTCCTGGATACGCGAAAATGAGGTCGACGCCTTCGCGCTCCATACATTTAACAAGGACTTCGGCCCCAGTCATGAGCTCACCGCGCTCGGCGGGCTTGGGGGCGGATTTGGTTTTCGGCTTGGGCTTCGGCTTGGCGGGCATGGCGACGGGACTCAGTGGGCAGACGAGTGAATATCAAAGAAAATTAAAACGAGACCTAATGTATACCTGTTGCTGCACGTGGACAAGGCAGGACAAAAAAACTTTTTTTCGAAAAATGACGAGTTTTTGAAATGTTTCGGCGTTTCGCGCCGTCTTAACCATGTAACTACATAGTGATTTTTTCTCAGCGCCCTCCTCTTTGAGGGACCGACGGGTGGCCTTTTCGGAGGACGCGCCCGTTTTTCCCCCGCTCTTTTCCTCCCAAATAACCCACCCAACCCCTACCCACCCCCACAACCCCGCAGTCATCATGAGAACAGACCTGATTCACAGCCCTGGGCTTGATGTTTATTTCGAGCAATTACGCCAGCGGCCGCTTCTGAGTCGAGAAGACGAGAAGTCATTAAGTGCGGAAGTGCAGCATGGCGACATGGCCGCTCGCAACCGCATGATTGAAGGTAACTTGCGACTCGTTGTCTCGATTGCCAAGCGTTTCCAAGGACGCGGCATTCCCTTCGAAGACCTGATTGCGGAAGGCAATGTGGGTCTGGTCCGGGCGGTTGAACGCTTTGATCCAGAAGTGGGTGTGGCTTTCAGCACGTACGCCACGTGGTGGATTCGGCAGGCGATTTTCCGGGCGTTTGAGAAAATCCCCCGGGCCATCCGGCTGCCGGGTCACATTGCGGAGAGCCTGCGCAAAGTGCATTCGACGGCGGCCTCGTTGGCTGAGACGCTCGGCCGCGAGCCGACGGATGACGAAATTGCCGTCAGCGCGCATATGACCCTCAAGAAGCTTGAAGAGTTGCGCACGGTGAATCAGCCGCTCGTCTCGATGGAGAGTCCGGTGGGTGATGCGCGTGGGGGGGAGCCCCGCACGCTGGCGGAATTGCTGCCTGACGTCGACCATGCTTCGCCGGACGAGACATTTGCTCATGCCGACCTCATGGCGTGTTTGCAGAAGGTGCTGCCATTTTTGCCGGAACGGGAGCGGTACATCATCAACCGCCGGTTTGGACTGGACGGGGCCGCGCCGCAGACGCTCGAGGAAATCGGGCATCACCTCAAAGTGACCCGGGAGCGGACTCGTCAGCTGCAGGTTGGGGCTCTTATGCAATTGCGCCAAGCTTTGCAACGGATGGACCACCAGCCCACCACCCCCTCACCCCAGCGCATTCGCCGCCCGGCCTCGCCCCGGTCAGCGACCACCGACACCCCGTCCCGGCCACCGGCCAAACGTCCGGGCTCGCGCATGGTGAAGGCCGCCTGAGAAATCTTGGCGGCTTGTCGGCTCGTCGGCTTGGCGGCTCGTCGGCTTGGCGGCTCGTCGGCGAGCGAGGCTTTCGGTTGGTTGTTCGGCTGGCTCGCTGATGGGTCGGCTCGTCAACCGATCTTGCGGAGGGTCGCTACTCGTTTCCGGCTGGCCCCTCCGGGATAAGCATTCCGATGACTAATCCGCGGGCGGCATTATCGCCGCCGGCCATGGCATTTTCGCAGAGGGCGCGGTGAGGGTCGCTGGCCAAGGCCAAGGCGATGGCGAGCGAGGCGGGCAGCGCTTCGAGAATATGGCACGAGGCACCGGTGGTGGCCACGATGTGGCGGGCGTCGCCGCTGGTGGCCAGGTCGGCCGCTTGGCTGCGCAGGCTGATGGCTGGCAGTTCCGTGAACGAGCCAGCGGCCGCGTGGTCGAGTGCCTGCGTCAGCGTGGCTCCATCAAGCCGTGCCCAAACGGCGCGCGCCAGAAAGCGTGCTGCTTCCAGCGACAGTGTTGAGCGGTGGGTCATGCTGGCCTGAGTGCAGGCCGCTGCGATCAGCGTCTCTTCGGTGCGGGCGGCGTCACTGAGCAACAAGGGCGCCATGCGCGCGGCTCCGCCCAGTTCTTCCGAGGGCGCACCCGCCACGGCCCATGGGGTGCCCGCTTGGCGCGCCGCCAGTGTGACTTTGGTGGCTTTGTCAAAGTAGTCACCATAGCCGGTCCACATCGCCTCCCAGCGACTCGAAAAATCCTCCGGGTCGAAACGAAAGCCGCAGGCATCAATCGATGCGTTCAGGGTCACGACCTGATCGCCAAGGTGCGTTTGGTCGCCGGCCTTTTTGGTGGGGTGGTACAAATCCGGGGGCGGTTGGACCGGACCGGTAATCACCCCAAAGCGGCGGGTGATGTCGCTGGGGTCATAAATCCAGTGTGGACCCAGGGCGATGGCGTCGCCCAGCAGGGACGTCCGCAGGGCGGCGGCGGCTTGGAAATCGGAAATCATAGAGTGTGGTTGGAGCGAAGGTGGAGGTGAGTGTTCTGCAGGCCCAGTGGCGCGGGGGCATTGGCTGCGGGCTGGGTCGGGCTGAATGGATCAGACGTGGGGATGGATGGAGGGGGCTGGGGCAGGGGAAAGTTTTTTCCGCCATGGGCGCATGAGCACGAAGTAGAAGACGGGGGTCATGAGCAGGCCGAAGAAAGTGACGCCGATCATGCCGGAGAAGACGGCGGTGCCCATGGCGCGGCGCATTTCCGCGCCGGCTCCGGTGCTGGTGACCAGCGGGTAGACGCCGGCGATGAAGGCGATGGAGGTCATCAGGATGGGACGCAGGCGGAGAGTGGCCGCCGTCAGCGCCGCCTCGGCCGGAGCCATGCCTTCATTTTGTTTCTCGCGCGCAAATTCCACGATCAAAATAGCATTTTTACAAGCCAGTCCGACCAGCACGATCAGGCCGATTTGAGTAAAAATATTGTTATCGCCGTCGACCAAGCGCACGCCGACGAGGGCGCTGAGCAGGCACATGGGAACGATGAGGATGATGGACAACGGCAGGCGGAAGCTTTCGAATTGCGCGGCGAGCACGAGGAAGACGAGCAAGAGGCAGAGTGGGTAGATGAAGCGGGCGGTATTTCCGGCGAGGATTTTCTGATAGGTGAGATCGGTCCACTCGAACTTCAGTCCGCGGGGGAGCGACTCGGCGGCGAGGGAGGCCATGATGGCCTCGGCTTCGCCCGAACTGACGCCGGGGGCCCCGCCGCCGTTAATTTCCGCCGACGGGTACGCATTGTAATGCTGCACGCGGTCCGGTCCGAAGCTGTCCTTGATCGTCACCAGCGAACTGATCGGAACCATCTGTCCCGTCGTGCTGCGGACGCGGAGTTTGCCAATGTCTTCCGGGGTGCGGCGGAATTCGCCGTCCGCCTGCACTACCACCTGATAGGTGCGCCCAAACCGGTTAAAATCATTCACATACAATGACCCCAGATAAACCTGCAACGTGCCAAAAACTTCCTGCAAACTCACCTGCTGCGACTTCGCCTTCAGGCGGTCGACGTCGGCCTGCAGCTGCGGCACATTCAGCTCGAAACTGGAAAAAATGCCGGTCAACCGCGGGTCTTGTCGCGCTTTGTTCATCAAGTCCTGAGTGGCTTGGTACAGGGCGGGATACCCGAGACTGGCCCGGTCTTGAATCTGCATCTTGAACCCGCCAATGGCACCGAGGCCGTTGACCGGCGGCGGCTGGAAAATGAGGACTAGCGCGTCTCCGAATTCCATGAAGAACTTTTGCTGCAGCGCTTCCTGAATGGATTTGCCGCTCAATTCCGGGGACCGTCGGTTTTCGAAGTCATCGAGCCCGACAAAGACGATACCGGCATTGGCGCTATTGGTGAAGCCAGCGATGGAAAGCCCGGGGAAGCCGATGGCATCTTTGACACCCGGGTGTTTGAGGCAGATTTCCGACATGCGTTTGAGCACGGCATCTGAGCGTTCCAGTGAGGCGGCATTTGGGAGCTGAGCGAAGGCGACAAGGTATTGTTTGTCCTGCACCGGAATGAATCCTTCGGGCACGGCGTCAAATTGTTTTTTGGTCATCCAGATCAACCCGCCGTAGACGATGAGGACGACGGCCGCGTAGCGGATGGACTTGGCCACCAGCCAGCCGTAACTGTTGGCGCCGGCCTTGAAGGTGCGGTTAAACAGGTTGAAAAACCATCCAAAGCAAAAATCAATGAGGCGCGAGAACCAGTCTTTTTTCGCGCCGTGAGGTTTCAGCAGCAAGGCGCACAACGCGGGTGACAGAGTGAGCGAGTTAAACGCCGAGATCACGGTGCTGATGGCAATCGTAATCGCGAATTGTTTGTAAAACTGGCCGGTCAGTCCGCTGATGAAGGCGGTGGGAATAAAGACGGCGCAGAGAACGAGCGCCGTGGCCACAATCGGTCCGGTCACTTCTCGCATCGCGCGACGCGTCGCCTCCAACGGCGGATAACCAAGTCCAATGTTCCGCTCGACGTTTTCCACCACCACAATCGCGTCATCTACCACAATGCCAATAGCCAGCACCAGTCCAAACAACGATAGCGCATTCACCGAAAACCCCAGCGCATGCATGACCGCAAAGGTCCCAATCAATGAGACCGGGACCGCCGCTAGTGGAATGATCGACGCCCGCCACGTCTGCAAAAAGACGATGACCACCAGTACCACTAGCAAAATGGCCTCCAGTAACGTCACCACCACGGCGTCAATCGACTTGCGGACGAAAACCGTCGGGTCATACGCAATTTTGTAATCCAAGCCTTCCGGGAAGTTTTCTTTGAGTTCCGCCATGGTTTGCCGCACGCTGTCGGAGAGGGCGATGGCATTCGATCCTGGACTTTGAAAAATGGGGATGGCGACGGCGGTGGAATTGTTCAGCTGCGAGCGCAGCGAATACTCACTGGCGCCCAGTTCCACGCGGGCGATGTCGCGCAGATACACCGGCTCTCCTTGATCGCCATTTTTTAGGACGATCTCGCCGAATTCCTGCTCGGTCACAAGGCGGCCGCGCGCATTCACCGTTAAGGTCAGATCGGTCGGATCCGCCAGCGGCGGCTGCCCGACACTGCCGGCCGCCACCTGGGCATTCTGCTCTTGAATCGAACGTACCACATCGAGCGCACTCAGTCCGCGCGCCGCCGTTTTTTCCGGATCGAGCCAGATCCGCATCGAATAATCACCGGAGCCAAAAAGCTGCACCTGGCCGACCCCCGGCAGCCGGGCCAGCTGGTCCTTGATTTGTAGGGTGGCATAGTTGCGGACGTAGACGTCGGAATAGCGGCCGTCCGGCGAGATGAGATGCACGACCATCGTCAGGTCAGGCGAACTCTTGAGCGTGGTCACGCCCAGACGGCGCACTTCTTCAGGGAGCTTGGGCAGCGCCTGATTGACGCGGTTCTGCACTTTCACCTGAGCTTGGTCCAGATCCGTGCCCAGCTTGAAGGTCACCGTCAGCGTCATGATGCCATCCGTCGTCCCCTGCGAACTCATGTACAGACTGTCCTCGATCCCGTTGATCGCTTCCTCCAGCGGAGAGGCCACCGTGGTCGCAATCACGTCCGGACTCGCTCCCGGATAAATGGCCCGGACGACAATCGTCGGCGGCGCCACTTCCGGATACTCGCTGACCGGCAGAAACTGCAGCGAAATCGCGCCCACGACGACCGTGATGATCGATAAAACCGCCGCGAAAATCGGGCGCTGAATGAAGAACTGGCTGAAACCCATGTGCGGGGACGAGGAAAGAATGAACGGGCGGAAATGGTGAATCTGGCGGAGGAGGCAGGGGGCGGCGCGAGGCGGAGGTGGAGGCGACGCTTATCGTTGTGCGGCTTTAGCGGGTGCGGGCGTGGCGGCAGCTTCTGGGGTAGCGGCTGGGGCGGGGGGCAGCGGCATGACCGGGGCTCCGGGCCGGATGATTTGCAGGTTAGAAACGATGATTTTGTCATCTGATTTCAACCCTTGGCGGATAAGGCGCTGACTGCCGATGCTTTCGCCGAGCTGGATCGAGCGGTATTCGGCGACGTTGCCAGCGCCGAGAAGGAGTACGTATTTCTGGTCTTGGTCGGTGCCGATGACTTTTTCGTCCACCAGCAGCGCCTCATACTCGAGGCTGGTCGGCACGCGCACACGACAAAAGGCGCCAGCCACGAGGCTCAGGTCGGGATTTGGCATCAGCCCGCGCACGACAATACTGCCGGTGCCTGGGTTAATGCGGTTGTCGAATGACTCAATCCATCCGTGATGAGGCCATCCATCCTCGCCACTCAACTGCACCTGCACCGGAATTTTGCCCTCCGCATTTAAACTGATTTTTTTCTCCCTCAGCTTGCGGGCGTATTCTAGATAAGTTGCTTCATCCACCGCCACATAGACATACATCGGGTCTACGCTGACGACCGTGGTGAGTAGGGTGGTGAATCCAGCGACCCCGCTGACATAATTGCCTTCCGTCAGCAAGGCGCGGCTGATCCGGCCGTCGATCGGTGATCGCACTTCAGTGGCCTCGACGTCGAGCGCCGCCGCGTCGCGGGCCGCCTGCGCAGCCAGTACGGCCGCTTTGCCTTCTTCCACCCGCGTCTGCCATTGATCCGCCTCGCTGGCCGAGATGGCTTTGGCTTTCTCGAGCTGCCGGTTGCGCTCCCATTCCCGCGTGGCATTGGCCAGATTGACTTGAGCGCGCGCGAGCTGTGCCTCCGCGCTGGCCAAGGCCGCCTGATACCACCGGGGGTCAATCACAAACAAGACGTCTCCCTTTTTGACCAACTGCCCGGATTGAAATGTCACCCGGTCAATATGCCCGGTGACCCGCGGGCGGATTTCCACGCTTTCTTTGGCGTCCAGTCGGCCGCTGGCCTCTTTCCACTCGGTGAGCACCCGCTGCTCCGGCGGGGAGACCATGACCGGAGTCGGCGGCATCGCCGACGGCGCCACCGCCGAAGCGGGCGATCCGCCGCGATCACAGCTGGAACTCAAGGCGGTGAGCGTGACCAGAAGCGTGGTCAGCAGGGGTGAATAGAACGGACGCATACGACAATAAGGAAATGATTTGACCGGTCGGTTTAGAAAGCGCGGGCGATGAACCCATGAGGGCAGGGGAACGGCAGGCATCAGCACAAAGGGGTCAATGGACACAGCTGGCGCCTACGCCCAAGATGTCGAAGACCCCGTCTTCGATTTCCCGCACCGCGGCCAGATCGTTTTGAATGCGGGCCCGCGTCATTTGGCCTTCAACGTAAGACAGCACAATGCGGGCCTTGGCGGCGGGATTCGGGGCGTGGATGTGCTGCCGAGCATGGGCCTCGGCAATCGCGGACTCAAGATAGCACAGGTGGAATCCGAGCAATTCGTCGATTTTCTGCCGGATCGGCTCGTTCTGCGTCCCCACTTCACTGCCCAGACTGAAAAGCGGGCACCCGACGACAAATCCATTCTCCGCCGCCAGCCGCACTTGCTCCTCGACACACCTCTCGTGCCAGCGCCGCAACCGGTCGAGCGGGGCCACCAGCGGAGAAAAAAATTCGTCCCACTGCGGCTTACGCGCCTCCCATTCGGACGCCAGTGCCGCCACCGCCAGCTCGGACTTGGAGGGGAAAAAATGGTAGAAACTCCCTTTGTTCACGCCCGCTCGTTGACAGATTCCTTCTACGCTGGCCGCCCCATAACTGCTCTCCCAAATCAACGAGGTCGCCGCTTCCAGCAAGCGGTGACGAGTGTCATTGGGGCGTGGGGTCGACATCAGAATGAAGATGTTTTAAGCCGGTCTTGACTGATGAGTCAACTGGTTTCCCGTGCACCCGGGAGCACCCCTGGGAACGCTGAGCCCCAGCTCGGCGGGAGTTCTGCGACGTCAGTGGGTGTCTGGTATGTGGCGTTTGCGGCGCCGGTGCCGTCGGCGGCGCATGCGGCCGGGAAATGAGCCTAAAAGCAGATTCGTCGAGGCGGATTCGGAGCCAGTGTCTTGAGGGATGTGGCCGGGGGCCAAGTGTGGAAACCGGGGCCACCGTACCCGGCTACAGTGGCGGCTTGGCCGCCTGCGCAGTTGTTTCGGATTCGGATCTACTGTAGCTGGGGTCGCTGACCCCGGTCGCGGCACCGAACGTCTGACCGAACGTCTTTTTGGCAGGGTGCCGGATGCGAATAAGTAGTTTCGGATCTGTAGCTTGAGGGATGCGGACGCGCTTTGCAGACACCCATTGTTCCGCGGAGGCCTTAAGGGTGGGTGTCTGTGATGGGGAGGGTCTCGTTCGCTGTGAAAAGTGGGTGTCTGCCATTGGCCTCTTGTTTCCCGCAACGCCAGCTTTCTCCGCAGACTTGCGGAGAATAGTCGCTCGAATCACCGCAAATGCGGCGTGATGAAGCCCATCCGGTAACCCCATCCACATACCTGCTCGGTTGTGGCTGGAACAATCGCCCAATCACAGACACCCACTGACTCGTCGGCGAGTTTCTGCGACGTGAGCGGATGTCTGGTATGTGCTGAAATTGTGGATTTTATGGAGGCG
>CAJBME010000128.1 GCA_903954065.1 uncultured bacterium | reverse complement strand
CCCCCTGGGTTATCCACACCGCCAACCTGACAGGTTGGGGCTGAATCTGATACAATGGCGGCATGCCGAGACCGAACAAACGGGCGGCGGGGGTGATGTTCGATGCGGACGTGCTGGCCATTTTGGCCGCACTCGCCGGCAGCGAAGGCCGGAGCCGGAGCTGGATCGTCAACTACATCATCCGCCATTACGCCCAGCAGCTGGCCGCGCGAGAAAGGGACGCGGCGCAACGGCTGACGACCACCATTGCCTTTTAAACCCAACCCACCATGTCCTCCCAAACCGCCGAGAACTTCATCGTTCGCGCGCCGGAGGCAGATGCGCCGGCACTTTCGTCCCATCCCGCTCCCTCCGTTCCGGACTTCGCCGGTTTCCTGCCTCCGGTGAGCAACACCACATTCACGCCGAACCAGTTTTTCGACGTGTGCCTTCCTCACTGCTCTCGCAGCGCTATACGGGTGGTGGCCTATTTTCTCCGCCGCACCCTAGGGTGGTGCGATCAGTATGGTCGACCACAAGAGGAGCAGATCGAGATCTCGTTTCGAGAACTGGCCGCCAAGGCGGGTGTGAGTCGTGACCGGCTCCGTGCCGCCCTCGATGAAGCGATTGCCGGCCATTTCTTGGAGTGCGTCCGCGAGGGTCGCCCGAATCGTGCGCACGAGGCCGGCCAGAGTGCCCTGTACCGGCTCTGCTGGCACGACTCCGTTGGCTACGAAAAGGACCCCGCGGTCTTCCGGGGGTTTTTCGAGCGCGAAGGAAACCGGACCGACATCCCCAATCAGTTTTTCGATCATATCGTTCCGAACGAACCGCTCTCGGTCATCAAGGTCGTCGGCTCGATTATCCGGTCGTCGATCGGGTTTGCCACCCGCCGCGGGGCGCGTCGCCAATGGGCTTCCCTGTCGTATTCTCAAATTCAGAACTTCACCCGTCTCAGTTCGAGGAAAGAGTTGGCCGCGGCGTTGCGCACCGCTCTGGCACGCCAGTACATCGTCCGGCTGGAGGCCGGAAACTTCACCCACGAGAAGGCTGAACAACGGTCGGCCGTCTACGCCCTGCGCTGGGTAGATGGCTGGTCGGGGAATCAGGACGGTCTGAAATCCCAACCAGGCAAATCGCACCCGGATCGGCCCGAGATCCCCACCAGTGACGGCCCGATTCCCCGACCAGTCGTAGAGCCCGAAATCCCCACCAGTATTAAAACGAAACTAAAAAACGAAACGGAGAAACAACCGCAGGTTGAGGCGGCGGCGGATCTCCACCCGTTTAATCTTCTCCTTCAAGAAGGATTCAACAAGGAAACGGCCAGGGAGTTGGCGGCGTCGGTTCGATTGGAAGTCATTCGCCAACAGATCGAATGGCTGCCGTTACGAGCTCCAGCACGAAGCCGTTTGGGAATGCTCCGCCGGGCGATGGAGGGGAACGGGCCGCCCCGGGGGGGACTCCGGACGTCCGAAGTCCCCGACACCTCGGGCCATGCGCGCGAACTGGTGAGGTACTTTTACGCGGGATTCAATGCGAATGAAGGAGAACCCCTCGCCGAGCCGACCCAGGCCGAGTGCCTCGCCGCCGAACCTTTGATGATGAATAGGAGACACCCACATGTTTCAAGATGGGCCGTCGAATAGGCGGGTATCTCACATGTGTCTTGATTTGGAAGTCGATAAAAAACGAAATCCGACCGACCGCCGATTCAAATCCCCAGCTCCAACTGACCAGGTTCCCGGCGGCGGAAGTGGGTGGTAACCACATTGGGGCGCACCCCCTCTCAACCGAAACGCCCACCGGAATGCCAGCTTTTGGGGGCGTCCTTTTTCAGGACGGTGGCCAGTTGATGGAACGGGCGGCGGGCGTGGCTCCAGCACCCCAAGTGGATGAAGCCTTCGTGGTCGAACTTGTCGTAAACGGCGTAGCCGTCGGTCTGGATCTTGCCGTT
>CAJBME010000127.1 GCA_903954065.1 uncultured bacterium | reverse complement strand
TCCATCGGCCGCAACCTCGCTGGCGTCCACTGGCGCAGCGATGCCCAAGAAGGACTCATGCTCGGTCAAGCCGTCGCTCTCTCCGTCCTCCAAGACTGGAAACTCACCTACAACGAATCACCAAGCCCCATTAGCTTCCGCGGCTTCAACGGTGAACTCATCACCGTCTAAGTCCCAGTCCAGACCGACAGCACGGCGCTTGAACGAAAGCCGTGGGATTTAAAACAGGACTTGAGCTTGGGATCAAGTCCGACGCCGCCGACGTCACTCCAGCGGCGGTCATCGTTCAGCGACCGCTGCTATTGAATCATACCCGCCGCCACCGTCTCATTCGTCTGCGGCTCAATCAAAATAAAACTCCCAGTAATCCGGTTGCGCCGGTAGTCGTCGAAAAATAAGGGAGCGCTCGTCCGGATCGAAATCCGTCCGATATCGTTCATGGTGAATTCACGGTCATCTTCAACCTTGTGCAGCGTGTTGATATTCACCTTGTACTTCACCTCACTAACAAAAGCCTGCACTTCGCGGGTGGTGTGACGAAGAATATACTTCCCGCGCGGAACTAGCTTCTTCTCGCTTGAAAACCAACAAATCATTGCTTCTAAATCCTGCCCGGACCGGGGCGGATTGTTTTTCTTGACCAGCATGTCACCGCGCGAGACGTCGATATCATCCTCCAAAGTCAGCGTGACCGAGAGCGGGGCAAAAGCTTCTGTCAGCTCGGATTCATAAGAATGAATGGCTTTTACCTTGGTGGAAAACCCACTCGGAAGAACCTGCACCTCGTCACCGGGCTTGAAAACCCCGCCCGCGACCCGGCCGGCATAACCGCGAAAATCATGCCACTGGTCACTCTGCGGACGAATCACCCATTGCACCGGAAAGCGCGCATCCACATGATTGTCAGCCGCTCCAATGTACACATTCTCCAAATGATACAATAACGTCGGACCTTGATACCATGGCATGTGGGCCGACTTGTCCACCACGTTGTCACCATGCCGGGCCGCCATCGGAATGGCCGTCACCTCGACAATATTGTCCAACCGCGAAGCAAATGTCCGGAAATCCGCCACAATCTCGTTGTACTTTTCCTCGCTCCAGTCAACCAAGTCCATCTTGTTCACCGCCAGTACCACATGCTGAATACGCAGAAGATTCGCAATAAAAGCATGTCGCCTCGTCTGCTCAATCACCCCCTGCCGCGCATCAACCAACAAAATAGCCAGCTGCGCCGTCGACGCCCCCGTCACCATGTTGCGCGTGTACTGAATATGACCAGGAGTATCAGCAATAATGAATTTGCGCCGCGGCGTGGCAAAATATCGATACGCCACATCAATCGTAATCCCCTGCTCCCGCTCCGCCTTCAATCCATCCGTCAATAAAGCAAGATCCACCTCCACATGCCCACGACGCTGGCTCGCCACCTCAACCGCCGCTAGCTGATCCTCGAAAATCGACTTCGAATCGTATAATAACCTCCCAATCAACGTGGATTTACCATCGTCAACAGAACCGCAGGTGGAAAAACGAAGAAGATCCATGGAAAAATAAATCAATGAGCCGCTTCACCCGCCAACCATGGTGAAGTGAAACAAGCGCACGTCATTCATACCAAAGAATAAACCAAGACGCAAGTAGAAATACCCTATTGTCTATCGACTTGGTCGTCATTTGCTGTCAAATCCCGCCTTTTCCCCCTTCACTCATCGAGCGGGACGCCGCTGACCACCGGCGTTCACGTGCGAGCGTTGGTTATTCTGAGGGCGTCGAGCGGGCTTTGCGTGCGGCCAGACGTGCTTCCCGTTCTTCTTCCTCGATGTCCTCGTACATTTCACGGAGGCGTCGTTTCAGGGTGAGTTTATCGACTGAGCTGAGGCGGTCGATGAACAGGCGGCCGTGGAGGTGATCCGTTTCGTGTTGCAGGGCCCGGGCCAGCAAGCCGTCCGTTTCCACGGTGATGACCCGACCATCGAGGAGTGTGAGGCGAGCCGTGATCTGGGCGGGACGCTTGATTTGATACCGCAGCCCAGGGAAGCTCAAGCAGCCTTCATTCGATTCTGCACGGGCGCGACCGGGCTCGATATCAGGATTGGTAAAGACGAGCGGCATCCATTCTTTGAGGACGGCCTCTTGGCCATCGACGCGAAAATAGCTTTGCAGCTCTGGGGCATGGGAGACATCGACGACGGCCAGCTGGAGGGCGACCCCGACTTGAGGTGCCGCCAGACCAACGCCGTCGGCCTCGTACATGGTTTCGACCATATTCTCGGCCAGCGTGCGCGTCTCCTCGGTGACATCAGTGACGGGAGGACAATCGACGCGCAACACGGGGTCGCCATAAATGACAATAGGCAGAATCATGGGTAAAAAATTAAAACGTACGAGAAAGCGGGGTGGATACCGAAAATTTCCGAAAGAACGGGGTGTGTCCGGTGTTTATTCTGGTTTCAGGAGGATTTTGGTAGGCACGTCGGTATTCACTTTGAGCCCGGCGGCGGCCAGCGCATCCCACACTTTGACTAGGGTCCCGAGCGGAGCGTTTTCATCGGCTTTTAATTCGAGCCGGGCCGACGGCTGAGCCTGACGGAAGGCGGTGATGGCGGCCGACAGCTGGTCCATGGCCACGGGTTTTTCATCGAGGTACACCTCACTGGCGGCCGACACGCTGAGGGCCGTGCGCGGGGCGGTTTCAACGCTGGGCGTCAGAGAGCCGGCTTGAGGCAGGGCAATCTTCAGCAAGGCGTTGCGATTTTCTTTTTTGAACGTGGTAGTGACCACAAAAAAGATCAGCAAGACCGTGAGGATGTCCACCAGTGCGACGATGGGGATGACCGGAGTCCGGCGTTTTTTGACGTAAAATGACATGGCTAAAACTCCGTTCACTGCGGCGGCGCGGGATTGATCGGGGCGGTGAAACAGGCTGAAAGCGCCTGTTCAACAAGGACTTCCATGCGCGCCGCCAGATGTTCAATGCAGCGCGAAAAGTGACTGTGGAAAAACACACACGGAATGGCCACGACCAATCCCGCGATCGTGGTGTTCAGCGCTTCGGCGATGCCCCCGGCAATCAATGAGGGGTCGGTGACATCCGGACGCAGCGCCTTAAACACGCGGGTCAAGCCAACCACCGCCCCGAGCAGTCCGAGCAGTGGACCCGCCGCAATGATTGACTCCAAAAGCGGCACTCCCCGCTCGAGGCGGATGATTTCCTCGCGGGCCACCGTTTGAGCCGAAGACATCGCTTCTTCCTTGCTCCGATGGGGCACGAGCAGGGCTGCGCGCGCAGTCACCCCCAGCGGCGAAGCATCATGCTGCAGCACTTGCTGAATCTGGGCGTCGCTCACATCCCGACCCGACGCCAGACGGACCAGCACGTCCACCGTGCCCGCAGGCATGACCCGGCTTTCCCGCAATTCGGAAAACTTGGCCACAATGACCGTGACCGCCATGATCGAACACACAACAATGAGCCCCATGAACACCCCGCCCGAAGCGAGAAAGTGCCACACCGAGCCGAGCCCCTCGGAGAAATTAGCCATCAACGGCATCGCGGGCGAAATGAAGAAATGAAGATCAGTCATGAGGATGGAAAAAATCAGGTCGGACGGCCGGCCCCGCCACCGCAAAGCAAAGCAGGCAAAAAATAGACGGGCCGGCCTGCCTCCAACTTCCTTTCTCGGAAGCTGCAGCCACCACCGGCCGACAGGCCGCCCGATGACCGTGGCCGCTAGTAGACAATGATGTCATAGCTGATGAGGAGAAGTTCGCGATCCAGAATTTCCGGCAATCCAGCCGGCATCGGCGGAATAGTGGCATCAAGAACCGCATTGAGCGTAAAATCCTGCATGACCGCATTGGCCCCCGAACGGTTTTTGATCGTGAGGCCATGGACTTCGCCGCGGGCATCCACGTGAAATTCCAGTTTGATCGTGCCAAACGTCACAAAATCCCGGTTCAGCCGACGTTTGCGATGCCATTCGCGCTCAACCGCGCTGGTCACCTGTTTCATGTACCGTCCGGTCGGCGTGTTTTCAGCATCCACGCTGGCCGTCCCCTGATTGGAAATCGTTCCGCGCAATTTGGTCGGCTGCCGCAACCCCGAAAAGCCAGACGGCGGTTTACTGGCCGCAGGCCGTCCCGAAGGAGCCTCGGGCGGCCGACTGGGCGGCCGGGCATCGACCTCAGGATCGCGCAACGCGGCCGCCACCGCCGGAGGCGCGGGCACCGGCGCCGGCGGGCGCACCGGCGGGGTCCGTTCCGGATCCACCTCCACAGCGACATCTGCGTCCGGCGCCAGCGCCATGCGCGGCGCTGTCGGCCGATCTGGCGATGGCGAGTCAGTCGACGCCACCTCCACGGCCGGTTCGTCCGGACGCGCCGCAGGCGTAGGCGTAGGCGGCCGCAGCGCGACCTCCGGCGGCGGCTCCTGAGTTTCCTCCGGCCTCAAAGGATCCACTTCCTCAGGCGGTGACTCGGCCCCGGCCACCGCGCCCGCAGCCGGAGTCGATGCCGGAGGAAGCGCCTCATCATCGCCATCAGATTGATCGCGCCGAATCACCTCCACCACCGGAATGTCCACCCCATCCTGCGTCGGCTGAGCCACGGTAGCCGATGGATCAGCCGGCAACAAACTGGCCGCCCGCGTGTCACGGTCCGAAATAAAAGCACTTTTTCCCGCCTCAGGCTTGGCCTCGGGCAACCCGTCCGTGCGAATAAACGACTGCGCTGGCTGAGGAGCCGGACGAACTACCACCACCTCAGGGACCACGACTTCCACCTCCACAGGCGCCACCACCGGCGAAACCGCAGCCTGCCCCGCACGCTGCCACGCGTCCAGTGCGCCCCGCACCAATGGCATGGCCGCCACCAATACCGCCACCACATGAAGAACCAATGACCACGCAAAAGCGCGGGTCATCGGCGGTGACCGGTCAGACGAAACAACAACTGGCATAACGTAAAGACCCCCCGGGGAATAAAACCGAAACCCATGGCGGCAGACCAGACTACGAGACCCGACATCAGGCCGCCGTCAATGCGCAGCGTAGACCGAGTGAGATAAGGGACCCGCTCAGCAAAACTGAAAAAAGGGCCATTCGAATGTCCCTCACCCATCCCCCAACCCCGCCCCGCGCCAAATCGCTCCAGCCACCGCCCCTGATCAAAGACATCATCGACACCCTCAAGGCTGATCGCTGCATTCTCGTCAACGGGCGAGGCTCTTCACAACGCAATGGAGGCCATTAGGGGGCCCTACTGAAGGCTTATTGATTGATGGAGAGCGAATCCCACCAGGAATACCTCTATCGAACGTTCACCTTTAATTCGAACTTCCCACCCCGCCGTGGATGAGCTAGACGTTCGGCACGGAACCCGTGGCCCATAACCATTCCTCGTATCTTGATCACATGAGTGACATCAAATTGAGCGCATTAGTCTTCATACTTATGGGAGCGTGGACAACCATGGCTTCCGCGATGGACTTCATCCACCCGGGCGGGATTAACGCAGCCGCCGAACTTGATTTTGTCAAAGGTCGGATCAAAGCCGGAGCCCAACCGTGGAAAGGCGAGTTCGAACAGCTTAAGGGATCGGGATATGCAACCCGAGGTGCACATGGCCAGCGCACCATCAACTCGACTAACAAAGACGCTGAGATCTCACAAAACGACGCCATTGCGGCCTACGCTCAGTCGCTGCTGTGGTACTTCACTGATGAGGACGTATACGCCCACAGATCCGTCGCGATCCTCAACTCTTGGTCATCACTTCAAGGATTTACCGCGGGATCCGAACAGGATCGATTGCAAGCCGGTTGGATTGGATGGTCCTTTGCCTCTGCCGCGGAGATACTGCGGGGGCATCCTGCTTGGAAAGCACGCGACGTTGAGAAATTTCAAGGCATGTTCAGAAGGGCCTTCTATCCACAGTTGACGACCGCAAGCACTTGGAATGGCAATGTTGACTTGACACAGATCGATGCGCTCATGGCGATCGCCGTTTTCAATGAGGATCAGGAGAAATTCTCGATGGCGCTCGATCGATTGAAGATCCGTAACCGCGCCTACTTTTACTTAAAATCTGACGGCCCAACACTTTCGCCGATTGCTGGCGACGGAGGCGATCCACAGGCGTTCTGGTCGTCTCCCAAACGGCTGATTGACGGCCTGACACAGGAGACCTGCCGCGACAATGGTCACCATTCTCAGTTTGGCCTTGGTTCGGCGCTCCATGCCGCCGAGATCGCTTGGCATCAAGGTGTCGATGTGTACGGCGAAAATCAGGCTCGATACACAGCAGCCATGGAGCTACTGGCGTCCCAGTTGCTTTCGGGTTCAATGCAGGGCGTTTGTAAGAATGACACCCCGACAGGTGACCGCTATGACGCTTGGGAGGTTGGCTACAACCATTATCATAATCGCAAAGGAATCTCGCTTCCAAACACTCAAAAACTAATCAAAGAGCAGATCAGGACGAAGGCTCCGAGGGCCGTTTGCAACTTAGTCTTTGACATGTTGACGCACAGTGGACTTCCAACCGTGCCGAATCGGAGATGACGGGATCGCGCCCGTCACACCCGCCCACACTCACCCGCATGAGGGTTTGTCTCGCTGTGCTCGCCCTACATGACAAAAACATCGGAATCCTGCAGCCACGAGCGACACGCCTTACAAATCGCCTCCGTCCACGGGCTGCCTTAATCAATGATGCTACTCCGACGTTATTTTGAAAAATCGTGCGCTCGTTCCGGCAGTCGATATCGGTAATGAAATGATACCGCCGGTTCCGATAAAGTCAGTCCCGATGTCTGTCCAAGTCTGACAATCATTGGAATGGAACACTCGATAGCGGCGATTAGCGATCGATTGCCACTGAACCACCATCTGACCATTCTCATTGGGTATCAGGCTGTTCATTTGGAAGCGTGAACTCGAGCTCCAAGGATTGCTTCCGCCGCTGTACTCGACGTCGTTCGGCTGCCCATCTCCATCGGTATCGATCAAACGGTCGTCGACCCCGACCACGAATGGCGTTGATCCGCCCTCACTGTCGTCGGGGATTCCATCGCGTTCCCAATCAGAAGGATACGCGCGACGGATGCGATGATTACCAGTATCCGCGATCCAAGCGACACCGGTGCTCGATACGGCGAGCCCGCGTGGGCCCGAGAGATTGCTCAAGCCGCCCTCGGGGTCAAATCCGACCATGGTGTACACGGCACCGTTTGGTGCCACTTTTCTGACTGTGTCGCGGTCGCACACGTAGAGAATTCCGAGGGCATCAGAAGCGATCGAGCGGTTTACGGCAAAGCGTGCCACCGTGCGGTCTCCATCGGACAGACCGACCGTGCCTCCTGCATAGACGCTCACGGCACCAGCTGCAGAGATCTCATAGACGACGGCGCTTGCATCGGTGGCGAAGAGACGCCCATCCGGCGTGATGGCGATGGCGACGCGGCCGGGATTTGGCAAGGTGGCGAAGGTTGTGACGTTGCGCGAGGCATCCACCTTGCGAATGACGCCGCGGCTTCCCACATAGAGGTTGCCGGCGACATCGAGTTGCACACATTGAATGTCTGAAAACTGGGCCACTGGTCCCGGGCCATCGGTCATTCCGACAGTTCCACTTCCTGCATAAGTGGTCACGGACCCGGCGGTATCAATCTTTCGAATGACATGGTTTCCATCGTCCGCCACGTACAGGTTTCCTTCTGGATCGCGGCATATTCCACGTGGGGCATTAAAGCGTGAGGCGGTTCCCGCGGCGTTGACGAATCCAACGGTCCCGTTGCCCGCCAAAGTCGTCACCGAGCCGAATGGAGTGAAGGTGCGGATGGCATGATTGCCTGTGTCGCAAATAAAGAGGGTGCCGGAGGCATCGATGCACAGCGCCTCGGGAGAGCGAAACTGCGCGGTGTCGAACAACGCCGAGTTGAGATATCCCGCGGTCCCGGATCCCGCGCCGTTGGTGTGCGACCCGCTCTCAGGATTGTACAGGTAAAGATTAACCGATACCTCTGCGCTTGAATTGTACCCATACTGAAAGCTTCTGGCCCGGAGTGTGGACGGCGCGGAAACATGAAACGGATCCACGAACAATGGCGATGCTTCGGTGGGAGCGGTACCATCCAAGGTGTAATGAATCCCCCCGGCACCCGTAAACCACACCCGATTCATGCCATAGATGCGACCGTTGGTGGGATAAATGGTCGGATTGGCGAGCGTCGGGCGTGTCCATGACGCCGTCGCCACAGTGCTCGATGCATAGTTGGTTTTAAAAGCGGCCGCGCGCATACTGGCTGGCCCGACCTCCAGATGAATCGGCCCGCCATAGAGCGCCGAGGTTTCGGTAGGGGTGGAGCCGTCCAAGGTATAACGAATGGCCGCGTTGGCGGTCGTCGAAGACAAAAAGACAGTCAGCCCAGTCTCCGGCTGAATCTGGCCCGATACTGATGAAAAAGTGGGTCGAGCCGCGGAAAATCCGTAGCTGGCCGAGGTCGACTGACTAGGCAGCAAATAAGCATGAAAGGCTTTTACTTTGAGAGCCGTAGGGGCGTTCAAAAGCAGGCCCGCCGCTGGGAACAAAGGATCGTTTTCCGTGGGCTCGCTTTCATTCGTGGTGTAGCGAAAAATGGCATGAGGCGTCGAGGAGGTCGCGTAAACAACTTGGTCATTCTTGTAAACCGCGCCGACAGGCGACAAGACGGGTGCCCGGACGATCACATCTTCGGATATCTCGAAAATTTTCCCTTGGTAGTAGTCGGCGCCATACAAGCGGCCGGTTTCGCCTTCTCCAAAACTGCTGAATTGTCTGAATGACGTATCGATCACCTGCGTGACCCACAATCCGCCCTCGCGTCTGGCACCCCAGACCTTTGGCGCGAAAAAATCAGCGTATAAATAGATTCCGCTCAGACGGGAGGGCGGACCTCTGTACACAAATCCACCTATGATCGACTGACCAAACTCATGGGAATACTCAATCACCGGGGCTGTCAGGGCGCTGGTATCGTACCCCACTGGCACGTCAAAGGGGTGAGAGCCTTCAAAAATCCTCCAACCGTAATTGCGGCCACCACGACTTCCGGAAGGCTCAAAATTTATCTCTTCCCACTCGGATTCTCCTCCATCTGCCACATAAAAATCGCCGGTTTCGCGATCAAACGAAAACCGCCAAGGATTGCGCAAGCCTAGCGCCCAAATCTCCGGGCGGTGTCCGTCGACCCCCACAAAAGGGTTCGTGGGGGGAATGGCATAAGGTACAGCTCCGTTTTCAGTGTCGAGGCGCAGAATTTTTCCGAGCAGCCGATTCACATTCTGAGCGTTGTTCAGCGGGTCGCCCGGCAAGTGGCCATCCCCCAGACCGAAATAAAGATATCCATCCGGACCAAAGGCGAGTTGGCCACCGTTGCGATTGTCACTGGGATGCTCCACCACCAGCAGGACTTGTTCGCTGGCCACGTCAGCCGTGTTCGGCGAAGACGCCGGAACACCAAAGCGGGAGAGCACAATGGCGCCGTCTTCTACACGCGAATAAGCGACATAAAAGTAACGCTTGCTCGCATAACCCGGCGGAAACGCGACACTGAAAAGACCGCGTTCGCCGCCTGAGGACACCCGGCTTTCGATGTCAAGGAACGGCAAGCCAACCAGCTGGCCGTCCTGGTAAATATGAATTCTTCCCTGCTGGCTCACCATGAAAAGGCGGCCGGAGCCATCACCCGCATGAGTGACCTGCACCGGAAAGGTCACGGCAGCCACTTCCGTGAATTTCAGTTGCGGCCACTCGAACTGGGCTCGAAGCGCCCCGGCCGCGAGCCAAAAGCAACAGGCCCAGCAAATGGAAACCAGATGTCTCAACGGAAAGTGGAGCGGAGTTTTTTGTTTCCTGTGCGGAAGCACACCAGAGAGGAAGTTATTTTAGATACATTAAACATTATTTGTTACTTTTCTTCAATCTTCACAGCCATGAGTGGACCTTGCAAGATTCTGGAATGGTGTCTATTTTCATCATCTGAATTTTATGACATTTGCGTCACGTCTTGCGGTTGAGACGACCGGCGCGGTTCAGGCGGCGTGTTTTCATCTGAACGGGCGGCCACATTTTATCAGTTTTACGTACATGACGACAGCGATTCGCGCTTTTGCCTTCCTTTTTGGCTGCCGCGGGCCGGGCTTGGCGGCCGCCTTGTGGCTGCTCCTGCTGGCGCCGGCCAGCGGCATGACTCGGGTGCTGTATCTGGGCGATTCCTTTTCCAAAGGCGCTTTTGGACGCAATCTGGACGCCCAGTTGCGGTCCGCCGGCATGGAAGTCTACACCTCCGTGACCGGTGGAGCGTCGGCCTATGACTGGCTGCCTGAATTCGGAGTCACCTCGACAAATATCGGCTATTGGGAAAAAACTCCGAAGCAAGAATTCCGGGTCACCTACCTCGAAAGAGTGCCAAAAATCGATGAGATGATGGAACGATGGAAGCCCGAAATGGTAGTCATTCAGGGCGGTACCAACATGTACAGTGTGCTGACCTCCAAAAGCCGGCCCAAGGAGGAGAATATTGCGGAGCTCGAGCGACTACTCAATCGCATTGGTCAGATTGTCACGGCCTCCGGGGCTAAGCTTTATTGGATCACCCCCGCCAGCGCGCATCCAGAACGGTTTTCAGCCGAGCTACAGGAAGAAATGCGCACCATTCTGACCCGCACGGCCAGCCGATACGGTCGCACATTCGACAGCTATGCGGTGACGCGTTTCACTGACCCGTATCCGGGGACGGACGGCATTCATTATGGACCGAATGAAGCGACCGCTTGGTCGAGGCTGGTCGCCCGGGACGTGATCACTTATTCAGGGCGCGTCCCGGGCAGTCGGCGGGCGGTCGCGGAGCGCGCCGAAGCGGGTCGGGCGGGCGGCTCGGCCAAGGGGCGTGGTTTTTGGGACATTTTCCGGCGCAAGCGTCCGGCCCGATCCGCAGGCGAGGCCGTGGCCGACGCCCCGTCAGGCCTGCGTTCCACCGACAACCAAACACCGCCGGGCGGCGCCACTGCTTCGTGGCCGCCCCCCCTACCAGCCGAAGACCCGCTAGAGGTTGAAGTCACCCTGAAGCAAAAATCTGCCATTCCCAACTTGGCCGAGGTCACCTACCGCAGCGCCTTAGGCATCTTCGAATATGAAGTGGTGGCCGTGAACCGCGGGACCTACGAACCGAGGACCATCCGCATTGCTCACCTCGTCGTCATGAACAACCAGTATACCGCCATCAATGAGCGGCCGCTGGGATATGCCATGACTCTGCAGGTGGAACGACTTTCCCGGTATCCGAACCTTGAAAAAATCCAAACGGTGGACGATCTGGAAGCTGCCTACGATTTGCCCGTTTTTGTACCGAAGTTGTCGCCCGTCGACCGTCCTCCCCAGCCGACTCCCGCGGGCCAGTAGATTCCACGATGCCCACCCCCGCCCCTGCCATCACTCCTATCCGGCTACTCGCCGGCTTGGGCAATCCTGGGCGCGAATATGCCGGCACCCGGCACAACGTCGGCTGGATGATTCTCGATCGCTTGGCTGCCAGCGCGGGAGCCCGCTTTGTGCTGGAAAAAAAGTGGCGCGCCGAAGTCGCCCGCGTGCATGGCCTTTGGCTCGTCAAGCCGCAAACATTCATGAACCTGAGCGGGGAAGCCGTGGGGGCGGTGGCCTCATTTTATCGCATTGCGCCGGCCGAATGCCTCGCGGTATATGATGACAAAGACCTGCCCTTTGGCGTGCTCCGACTGCGAGAAGACGGCTCTGCCGGAGGCCATAATGGCATGAAATCATTGATTTCCCATCTGGGCACCGCCTCGTTTCCGCGACTGCGCTTCGGGATCGGAGCCCCCCGGGCCGGTGGCCCCGACACCATCGGCCATGTCCTCGGTGGTTTTAATGAGGCCGAACGCGGACTACTCGAGAAACGACTTGACCGGGCGGTGGAGGCATTAAACTACGCGGCTCGCCTCGGCTTTCCCAAAGCGATGAATCTCTTCAACCGGCCCGAGGTCGATTTTCCTCCAGCCGTCCCTCCCGCATCAACACCCAAGCCTTCAGCCCCACACCCAAATCCATGAGCCATAAATACGAATTGACCATTGTCCTCGACACCCGGGGCAAAGAAGAAAGCATTGATAAAATCCTCGGCCAGATCGGCAAAGAAATCGAATCCGAAGGGGCGCGCCTCGAGCAAATCGACCAACTCGGCCGCAAGAAATTTGCCTATAACCCACGCAAAGTGGACGAAGGGTTTTATGCCAATTTCCATTTTGAAGCAGAGCCTGCCGCCATCGAAAAAGTGCGCAATCGCCTGAAGTTGAATGGCGATGTCTTCCTGCAGCACGTGCTCCGCAAGAGCGCCTAGAAAAAGTCGCCTCCCCACCGGCCGCTGGTTTATCCCGCCGCCGGCTTCACCTTCGCCGCGCGCCAACCGGCCGCGTCAGGGCCTGCTTCTTGATTTTTCTCGACTCACCGACCCAACCCCGGTATGAAAAGGGGTTTCCTCTCTGACCTCTGAATTGCACTCATGGCCTCGCTGAACAAAGTGATGTTGATCGGGAATCTCACCCGTGACCCCGAAATCCGGTATACGCCCAAGGGGCAGGCCGTGACCGACATCGGTCTGGCCGTCAATCGCGTTTATAGCACCGAAAGCGGGGAGAAACGCGAAGAAGTCACCTTCATCGACGTCACCCTGTGGGGCCGCACGGCTGAAGTAGTGCACCAATATTGCAAAAAAGGACGGCCGCTCTTTGTCGAAGGCCGCCTCCAGCTGGACACTTGGGACGACAAACAGACCGGCCAAAAGCGTAGCAAGCTGAAAGTCATCGGTGATGGCATCCAGCTGCTCGGATCACGCGAAGGCGGCGGTGGCGAAGGATCTCCCCCTTCCCCCTCAGGCGGACCCTCATCATCTTCCGGCTATGGCAGCGGCAGCAGCGCTCCCACCAGCCGTCCCCCACAGCGGGAATCAGCCCCATCGTCGCAGGCCAGCCATGAGTCGCCCGACGATGATGAGGACCAAGTTCCTTTTTGACCGGATTCCGCTATAACTGAGATGGCAGGCGCGCGATGGAAAGTCGAATGTACGCCTGCTCTAGCCCTTGCCGCGAAAGCACGGCCACCTCATCGGATCCGTCGCTGAATCGTTCAAACCCGCGCTCCACCCCGTCGGGTGCCTCGTCGCCTTGATACCAATGCACGAGGTCCGGCGACCACTGAGGCGTGGCCTCGACCTCGTCAAGACTACCGGGACGCCACCTCAAGGCCATCTGGCGATCGGTGACAGCCACCTGCCACACCGCGGGAGCGTCCGAAACTTCTGGTCTCATGCCGAAATAAGCTTCCGCCACGTTGGACCATCCATCGCCATCGGGATCAGCGGCCGGCCCCCAGACGCCGAACTGGGCGGGGTCGCTAACCACGGAAGCCGTAAATTGTTCATCCAACCAGAATTCGTAGTCATCTTTTTGGGGCGACGTCCCGAAGACGCGAAGATCAGCGCTCACGAGGGCCCCGGTAATTTCCGGCTGGGTGTCGATACAGCGCAGTGTCCAGACGCCATCGGCGGCTTCTCCCCAGAAGTGAACCGAAGAAAAGAGCCATGGGGAAAAATCCGCTTGGGTATCCCCGGACATAACCGGTTTCAGCACCGAGGTCGTGCCGGATGGCGATGTCAATTCCAGCTGCAGCTGACCGCGGCGCGAGTGCAGAAGGCGCACGTCGACGGTGACGCGCTCGGCGCGGAGCTGGGTTGACGTCAGAACCAGAGGAATAGTCAGACCGGTGGGGTTACCATCCGGAATGGTGATGAGATCGACCACCCCCGCATCCGCGGCCTTGAGGTGAGCCAGCGGAGACCATGACGCCGCCAGTGCGACGGCCGCCGCGGCATCGACCAGACCGGCGCCGAAGTCGGGATGAAAATCCCATCCGACCCCATTGGTAAACCACCCCGGATCAGACGGCCGGTGAGTCCGCGCCGTGCGCACCAGAATTTCCTGCACATCGCGCCAGCTGAGTGCGGGATTGGTTTCGAGCATGAGGGCGACCACACCGCTGACGACTGGCGCGGCCGCGGAGGTCCCATTGAACGTTCTCGTAAATCCGTTGTTCGCACTGGCCGGATTAAAATTATACCCTTGGGTGCCGCTGCGGTCGGTGGTCAGCAGGCCGTCTTTGCTCAACCCGAGGATGACGGCCTCGGACGGTCCGCCCGGAGCGCAAACCATGACGCACGCACCGGGTTCACTGTAAGGGGCGATGGAGCCGTCATCGAGGACCGCGGCCACGCAGATGACTTCGGGAAAATTTGTATGACCATTGAGATTGGCATCCTCCCCGCTTTCGCGGCCATTCCCGGAGGCAAAGACAAACACCGTCCCCCGTCCATCGCGCCCGTGCACGGCCGACCAGCGCAGCGCGGCTGCCGCCAGTGGCCCGGGCGCCTCCAGCACAAACCGCTCATCCACCGGTCCCCAACTATTGTTCTTGATATCGATGGTCGCCGATCCGGACTGCGCGAGATACGAAAAACTCTCGGCCACATCAAGATCATCCAGAAAAACGCCGACCCCGTTGCGCGCCCCCCCCAGCAAACGCAATCCGACCAGTTGCGCCTCCGGAGCCACCCCGCACACTCCCAGTCCATTATTCCCCCGCGCCGCCGCGATACCTGCCACCGCCGTCCCATGATTGTCCGCTTCAAAAAATGGATTGGCATCATCGCGAACCGGCCCGCCAAACTGGTTGGCCGGAGGCCAGTCCCGGTCGGTCATCGCATCCGCCGCCAGATCCGGATGCCCGCTTTCCAGACCATCATCAACAATGCCCAAACGCACCCCAGCCCCGCGCACGCCGGTAACTCCAAAATCCCCCCAGACCCCGACCACGTTGATGTCCTGCCCAGCCGTGCCTCCATTCTGCCCCGTATTCAAAAGATGCCACTGACGGGGGAAAAAAAAATCGTCCGGAACCGCGCGCGTTAACCGCCGCGCCCCCAGCACCGGTTCAACTTCGCGCACCCGGGGATCGTCTCGCAACTGCTGCAACACCACCAACAGACGAGCTGGATCAACTACCGCCACCTTCCAGTCCATCGGCAGCCCCGCCACCGACTTCCACCGCAATTGATAATCCACCGCCAACGCCTCCGCTTCAGCCGAAGCGACCCGCACCCGCATCCGCCCACGACACGGCCGCCATAGGTCGTCCCCGCCCGCTCCGCCGTCGCTGCCCGCAGCCAAGACCGACTCAACCGCCCCATCACGCCGCAACCACACCACCCCATCCCCACCGTCATCCAAGCCCAAGGGCCCCGGGCCCGTCACCCAACCTAACCGCTCACGCACCGCTCCCGGCCCCCGGCCCACTCCCACCTCCATACCGAAAACACTCGCCCCAGTCACAGCCCCGGCCAGAATTCCAGCCCCCAAAAAACAACGAGTCAAAACATCCACAACTGAGTGTGCGGCCACGCCCCCCCCGACGTCAACCGCCAACCCGCAACAAGACCGGACTCCGCGTGGCCTAGGGCTAGTTTTTTCCTCCTAGCTCAACATGCCTTGATATTTTGCTAGCGGGCGGTGCGGGCTGCCCGCACTGTGCGTCGATGAGGGTACTGGCCATTGATCCGGCGCTACGCAACACTGGCTATGCCGTTTTGGAACGACTGGGTCGCGAGACCAAGGCGCTCACGTGGGGTGTCATCAACAACCCGGCCGCCCGGCGCCAATCCCAATGTCTGGTGGCCATTCGCGAGGAATTGCACCGCGTGATCCGCGATCATCAGCCCCATGTGTGCGCCGTCGAAGGCATCATCTTTGTCCAGAGCTACAAAACCGCCATCATCATGGGCGCCGCCCGGGGCGCCGCCCTGCTCGCCGCCGCTGAACATGACTTGGAAATCTACGAATATGCCCCCCGCCGCGTCAAACAGGCGGTCGTCGGCAAGGGAGCGGCGCAAAAACAACAGGTCGCCTTCATGATCCGGGCCCTGCTCGGACTCACCGAAACCCCGCCTCCAGACGCCGCCGATGCCATCGCCATCGGTCTCACCCACTTTCAAACTGACGACCCGCTCAAAAATGCCACCGGCACCATGACCCGCGTCTAAGGCCCTCCACCCACCCACCCCACTTACTCGCCCGCCACCCCGGCATGTCCCCAGAATCACGCCCGTCGTCACTCTCGTTCCGCTGGCTCGGACGCGTCACCCATGAGGCCGCCCTGCAACTGCAGTATGATCTTGTCGATCAACGGCGCAGCGGCACCATCGGCGATACCATTCTCCTGCTCGAACACGAGCCCGTCTACACGATTGGACGAACACCTGACAAATCATCTTTGAGCAGCGAAGCCGACTCCCAAGCGGTGCCACTGCCTCATCCGGTAGTGGAAATCAGCCGCGGTGGCCAAGCAACCTACCACGGACCGGGACAGCTCGTTGGCTACCCGGTTCTCGATCTACAGCACCGCGGACGCGATCTCCATCAGTATCTCCGAGCGTTGGAATCTGCCTTGATTGCGTTCAGCTGCCACCTCGGAGCAGAAGCTGGCCGCCGCGAAGGCATGACCGGCGTCTGGGTGGGACCGCGCAAACTCGCCAGCATCGGCGTCGGCGTCCGGCACTGGATTTCACTGCACGGGTTTGCCATCAACATCACCCCGGAAAGCATGTCGGGCTTCACCGCCATCACGCCGTGCGGATTGCCCGGCGTCACCATGACCTGCTTGGCCCATGAAACAAAATCAGCGCCTGACTCGGTAGAATCAGCCGCTCGCGAGATGCAACCGCACCTCGCGAGCGCCCTCAACGCGCTGCGCTGAGCACAAACGCGCTACGCTCATTACTATTTCTTTTTGGCAGGCTTTTTCTTCGATTTCAGTTCGAGGTACAGGTTATGAGCTTTGACCGGGGT
>CAJBME010000126.1 GCA_903954065.1 uncultured bacterium | reverse complement strand
GTGTGGAAACCGGGGCCAGCGGACCCGGCTACAGTCGCGGCGCCGAACGCCTCTCCGAACGTCTTTTTGGCAGGGGGCCGGATGCGAAGAAGCGGTTTCGGAGCCGTGTCTTGAGCGATGTGGCCTGAGAGCCAGTTGTGGAAACCAGGGCCGGCGTAGCCGGCCAGCGGGAAGTAAACTTCCCTGTCGAGCACTGATCCGACTCCGTCGGTTAGCGGCCCTGACGTGGCGCCCTATCACGGCCACCGGATTTGTTTCTGCATCGCGAGACCACGAGACGGCGGCGCCGCAGGCCCCCGCCCTTTGACGCCCCCACCGCCCTCTGGCCACGGGCCTTACTTGATATCTTGAAAATATTTGACCAGACCTGCCAGCGCCTCCGGCGGCAATGACTGCACCAATCCTGGCGTCATGCTGGAGACGGCTTCTTCTTGATGGCGGGTTTTAATGTCTGCTTTTTTGATGACTTGCGTCACGGCCGCCATGTTGCGCAGGACCACATCATCGGCGCTCTCCTTGATGATGAAACCGGCGTAGGTATCGCCGGCCGCCGTTTCGATGACATGCGTGGGAAACCCCTGTGCGATAGTGGCGCTTGGATTCAGGATGCTCATCAGCAGTTCCGCCGGCTGATAGCGGCGGGCGATATCATGCAGGTTGGGCCCTTTGGGCGAGGCGTTGGGGTCGACGGTATGGCACGCGGCGCAACCGTGGCGGGTGAACACTTTTTCGCCGACCGCGGCATCGGCGGTACCCGCGGCCAGCACGGCCAACGTCCGCTCAATCGCGACCGCCGGATCCAGGCCGCCGACCGCCCCCGGTTGTGGCGAGGCCGCCTCTGACATGGCGGAGGCAAGGGTGGCCGCATCTTGGGCCCATTGCGGGTCCGGACCGCCGCTCCCCCCATCGATTCTCATCGGCAAGTCCTGCCACGCGATACTGTGCCGCCCGAGCTGGGCTACGATCAAGGACGCCTCGCCAGCTGACGCCCGGCCCAGCGCCGCCCGCACCCCCGCTTCAATCCGCGGGCTTTCCGACCACGTTTCCTTTTTGTAATACGGTCCAGTCGTATCCGGACGCGTCCCCCATGAAGTCCCATCCCAGTCGGCTTCGCGGAAATACAGACGAATCAACGCCGTGACCAGTCCGCGGCGCAAACCATCCTCTTGCGTGCGTTCGACACGCTCCAACAAACCATCGACCACCACCGGCAGATGCAGGTTTCGCAACACTCGCAATGCCGCCGCCCGCTGCGCAGGGTCGCCATCGACCGCATCAAGCGCCGCAAAACAGGCTTCGTGCGCTTGCAGTCGGATCAAGGCCCGGCTGGCCACGTGCGGCAGCGAACGGCGCCCGTCCATGGCCCCCGCTACTCCATCGTCTAGAGCACCACTCAAGGAAGCCGGTAAGGCGTCCACATACAGTTGGAATTGCACGCTGCCGGCCTCAGGATTCTGGTTGATGCTCGAGTCATCCAGCGCCCCCATCGCCGCAAAGCGCGTCCATCCATGACCCGCCGGCAAATCATAAGCAATCACGCTGACCGCATGAGTGCCAATCCCCCACGCCACCGGCCGACCGGCAATACTCAATGGCTGGCCCAGCGCATTCAGACCGATACGAGCCTCGCTCCACCCAGCCGTCGCACTCACCCACGGCAACTCAGTCAGTTTTTTCTCCCCGGAAGGACCGGAAAGCAACGGCTCCACCCAATCGGCATGATCCACCCCGTTGCCATTGCCCCCGTCCGTCACCACCAAAAACAAGCGGCTCGCTCCCGTGATATCACCCTCGAGCGGATGCAGCCGCGGGCCAGCCGTCCCTTTGACCACCGCCGTCGCCGCCCGTGGTTCCACCGCCGCTTCCGCGGCCACATCCCCACCAGCCAGCGGCGCCCGCGCCGCAATCGCCAAAATCTCCGGAGCCGCCTCAAGGCGCCCCAGCCTCGACAAGGCAATCACCGCCTGTGTCTTAACGCGATCACTCTCATCCCGCAACGCGGCTATTAAATGCCGCGACACCCCCGAGGGCGACTCCTTCGGGCGGTCACCCGTCAATCGGATAGCAAATTCCTTCAACGCCGGATCATTGGCCCCGTACCGGCCGATCATACCGCCCGAGGCCGGTCCCATCAGCAGTTTGGCCGTCGCCAACACCGCAATTCGCCCGGTTTGAGACCCGCCCGTTTCTTCCAGCATTTCTTTCAACACCGGTGCCACCTCGCGGGCCCGCGAGGGATCGCGCAAAATCACCTGCTGCGCCGCCAGCCGACGCCGATGACTGGGATCCAGCAGCTGACGAGCCAGCCCGGCCGCCGGCTGCCCGGCCGCGGGCCAAGGCGCCGCCTCCACCGCTGGCTGGGTTCGCGGCGCACGCACGAGCGCGATATACCCGACATCCTCGCCTTTGTACGTGAATTCCCCACCCTTCCAGCTGGCAATATACATGTTGCCCGCCGCATCAGCCTGAATGCTGGTCGGCCGCTCAATCTCGCAAAACGTCTCATGCCCAAAGTCAAACCACGCCCCCATTTCCCCATGGCGCCGATGGTAATAAATCGCATTACGACCCCAGTCCGCCGTGTACAACATGTCCCCAAAGGGCGCCGGCACCGCCGGCTCCTGCACATACGTCGCCCCCACCCCGGAACCACCCCCATAAATGCCCAGCGTCGGCATCGTCTCGTCCGCAAAATTTTTGAAAAGCCGCGGATACCCCATGTCCACATCGTAAAAAAGCGCGTGCACTTTCATGTCCCAGCCGCCGCCGTCGTTCGTGTTGTCTCGCGCAAACACATTCAACCACGGATCCACCGCCACTTCATAGGTGTTGCGCGTACCAGTCGCAAATATCTCAATATCACGACCATCCGGACGCACACGAACCACCCCACCCGCATGAAGCCGCACCTTCTTGCCGTCGGTCCCCCGCGCCTCCATAAATCCAAAATCGCCAATAGCCAAATACAGCCAGCCATCAATCGCCAGCGTCACCCCGTTGCTCGTGTGGTCCGGCGGACGCTGGGTCAAATCAAAACCAATCCCACTCACCAACTCCTGTCGCTCGTCCGAAACTCCGTCCCCATCGGTATCACGAAAACGCGACAACCCCGGAGGATGTAAACAATAAACCCACTCGCCATCATACGCTAACCCTCGTGGACTCGACACCATCGCAAAATCCGTCCGCCGGTCAGCCCGACCGTCCCCATCATCATCCACTAACTTCACAATAAATCCACGGTCCGGCTTCGTATCGATGGATCCATTCTTGTCGACCGAAACAAACAACTGCCCCGCCTCCCCAGGGCACACGAACGTCGGGTAGTTGATCATCGGCGGCGCCGCATAAATAACCGCCTCAAACCCCGGCGGCAGCCCCGAGGGCAAGGGCGTTTCCAGCCCCGGCGCCAACACCGCCAGCCACCAAAAGCACGCCCCGCCCACTACCCAGCCGCCACAACGGCCCGCTCCAACCAAGGATTTCACAACACTCTTGTTCATCATAAATCACCCGGTGACATCATGCCGGGGCTTGAGCAACCGGATTTAGCCGCTCCCCCCCAATCCAACTGCTTCGCTTCATAGCTCGACACCGCCCCATTTGTGGCTTGGATGTGGCTATGGGATGAACCGGCCCGCCCCGCCCGGCCCGCCCAACTACCCACCATGCCTGATATCAAGATTCCCACCGTCGGCGAGTCCATCTCGACCGCACTCATTTCCACATGGCATAAGGCCGACGGTGACGCCGTCGCTGCCGGTGACCTGCTGCTCACTCTGGAAACCGACAAGGTCTCAACCGAACTGACCGCCGAGACCGCCGGAGTACTCAAAATCACGGTGCCCGCCGGAACCGAGGTCTCCATCGGCGCCATCGTCGGCACCCTGACCGAAAATACCGCCGCAGCCCCAGCTCCAGCGCCAACAACCGCCACCGCGCCAGTCGCCGTGGCCGAAAAACCTCAACCTGCCGAAACCGCCGCCAGTGCCCCACCCCTGATTTCAGCACCGGCACCGGCACCGGCTTCGCCCCCTGCCGCCGCTGCCCCGGCCCCGACCGCTGCCACCACTCCCAGCGTCGGCAGCGACCAGCGTACGACACGCGTTCGGCTCTCGCCGCTCCGCCGAAAAATCGCCACTCACCTCGTAGCCGCGCAGCAGACAGCGGCCATTCTGACCACCTTCAACGAAGCGGACATGACCGCGGTCATGACACTGCGCAAACAACTGCAGGACAACTTTGTCGCGCGCCACGGCCTGAAGCTCGGATTCATGTCATTTTTCGTCAAGGCGGTGGTCGACGCCCTCAAGGCTGTGCCGCAAATCAACGCCCGTCTTGAGGGCGATGAACTGGTCAAGCAGCACTATTACGACATTGGGGTGGCCGTCGGCACGGAGAAAGGGCTGGTTGTGCCGGTCATCCGCGACTGTGATACCAAGTCATTTGCTGAGATTGAGCAAGCGATCCTCGATGCGGCAAAGAAAGCGCGCGACGGAAAGCTGCTGGTGGAGGACCTGCAGGGCGGTGTCTTCACGATCAGCAATGGCGGCATCTATGGCAGTCTGCTCAGCACGCCGATCCTGAATCCTCCGCAATCCGGGATTCTCGGCATGCACACGATTCAGGACCGCCCGGTCGCGCTGCAGGGACAGGTCGTCATTCGCCCCATGATGTACCTCGCGTTGAGCTACGACCACCGCGTGGTCGATGGCAAAGAAGCCGTCACCTTCCTCATCCGCATCAAAGACTGTCTGGAAAACCCGGCTCGCCTCCTCCTCGGAGCTTAATCAAATCCGCCAGTTTCCATCGCTCCACTTCATCCGATCCCGCCTCCCAGCCGAGGACCCCACCCTCACTCACGCTCATTCTATGAAACGTCCCACTTTCATCGGCCTGGCCCTCGCCAGCCTGCTCGCCCTCAACGCCTGCTCCCCCCAAACCAAAAAGGAAGCCGACGCCACCAAAACAACCCCAGCCGCCAGCGCGCCGAAAACCCTGCGATTCTCCGCCATCCCCAACCAAAACAGCACCGAATTAAAAGCCAAATTTGATCCGATGGCCGCTCACCTGTCGACAGAGCTGGGCATAACGGTCGAGTTTGTCCCAAGCTCGGATTACAAGGCCTCCGTCGACATGTTCAAAAACGGCCAGATTCAACTGGCGTGGTTTGGGGGCGTGACCGGCGTGCAAGCCCGAGCTGCCGTGCCCGGAGCCCAAGCGATTGTGCAGGGCCGCGAAGATACAGCCTTTCAATCGTTCTTCATCGCCAGCAAAGACTCCGGCCTGGAACTCTCCGACACTTTTCCCGCCGCCTTAGGGAAACTCAAATTTGCCTTTGGCGCCGAGACGTCGACTTCGGGCCGGGTCATGCCGGCTTGGTTCATCAAGCAGCAAACGGGTGCGAGCGCGGAAGCATTTTTTACGGAAAAGCCGATCTTCACCGGCAGCCATGACAAGACGTGTGAACTGGTCGAAGCGGGCCAAGTTCAGGCCGGAGTAGTGGACTATACTGTTTACAATAAGCGTGTGGCCGCCGGTACCACCAACCCCGACGCCTGCCGCGTGATCTGGAAAACTCCGACCTTTCCAGACTACAACTTCACGGCCCACCCCGCCCTAGAATCAGATTTTGGCCCCGGCTTCACCAAAAAACTGCAGGCCACCCTCATCGCCATGACCACCAAAAACCCGGATCTACTCAAGGCATTCCCGCGGGAGGCGCTCATCGAAGCCACTAATGCCGAATACACTCCCGTGGAGGAAGTCTGCCGCGAGCTGGGACTGGTTCGCTGAGCCGCCGACCATCCCCCCATTATCCTCCGCCGGCGACCCTCCACGGACCGGCGGGGGCCCCCGCCTTGCCTCATGCCCGACATCAATGTCCATCGCGTCACCGTGCGCTTCGGAGACATTGAGGCGCTGCATGATGTCTCGCTCGCCATCCACCGGGGCGAACGTCTCGCTCTCGTCGGACCCAGCGGCAGCGGTAAAAGCACCCTGCTCCGCACCATGATCGCGGCCACCCTGCCGACGACGGGCAGCGTCACCGTGGATGGAGCCGCGCTCGCCACCCTGAACCCGGGCGCCGTGCGCGCCTTGCGCACGCGGATCGGATTTATTCACCAGCACCTCGGCTTGGTGCCCAACTTGCGAGCCTGGCAAAACGTCGCCTGCGGCCACATTGGACGACTCGGGTTTTGGGCCGCCCTGCGCCACGTCTTTCTTCCCGGCCGGACGGTGCGCACAGCCCTTGCCACTCTGCTCGCACGGGTCGGCCTAGCCGGCCGCACCGAGACCCGCACCGACCGGCTGTCTGGCGGTCAGCAGCAACGGGTCGCCATCGCCCGCGCCCTCTGGCAGCACCCCGAAGCCCTGCTCGCCGATGAGCCGGTCTCCAGTCTCGACCCGGCCCGCGCCCGCGCCGCCCTCAGCCTCCTGACCCGCCTTTCCAGTGAAGACGGACTAACCTTGATCGTGAGCCTGCACCAGCTCGATCTGGCCCGGGAGTTTTTCCCCAGGCTGGTTGGCCTGCGCGGTGGACGCATTGTGTTCGATCGTCCAAGCGCCGAAGTGGGAGCCGCCGAATTCCACGCTCTGTATGAATTGACCGCGGGAGAAATGGATGATGACAGCCGTCCCGCCACCCGCTGAGGCCCGCCCATGGCCGGCTCGTCGGCTACTGATCGTCGCCCTCATCCTCCTCGCTGCCGGTTCCGCCGCATGGCTCGACCTCTCATGGCGCGGACTGCAGCCGGGCCGCGGCGGATGGGAGCTGGCCGGCCGGTTTTTTGCTGGCGCGCTCGCTCCGGCGTGGGATTACGAAGACCGCTCGGGCCTACCGGCCACGGCCGCTCCGTTTCTCAGCCAAGTCATCGCCGCCACCATCAACACGCTGCGCATCGCACTGGCCGCCGTCAGCCTGAGCCTAGTCATGGGACTGGCGCTGGGGTTCTGCGCCTGCTCCGCCTGGTGGCCCGAGTCACCGCGCGCCCAGCGCGGACCACGCGTCCTCTGGCTGACCGCCCGCGCGACCATGACTTTCCTGCGCTCAGTCCACGAACTCATCTGGGCCACCCTATTTCTAGCCGCCTTTGGCCTGACCCCGCTCACGGCCGCCCTCGCCATCGCCCTGCCATACAGCGGTACTCTGGCCAAGGTATTTGCCGAAATGTGCGAAGAATCGCCGGAGGACACCCGGATCGCGTTCCGCAGCCTCGGCGCCGATCCGCGCCAGTTTTATTTCCTCGGCCTGATGCCGCGCGTTGCCGCCGAACTATGCGCTTATTCCCTGTATCGTTTTGAATGCGGGCTGCGCTCCGCCGCCGTCCTCGGGTTTCTCGGCATCGCCACCCTCGGGCATTCGCTCTCCCTCTCGTTCGAAAACCTCCACTATCGGGAAGTCTGGTCGTATCTGTACGCCCTTCTCGCCCTCGTGCTGGTCTTCGACTTCTGGAGCGGTGCGGTGCGCCGAGCCATGACGGGTAGCGCCAACGGCCCCGGTCGCCACCGCACCCGATGGCTTAAGCTCACCGGATGGGCGCTGGCCGCAGGCATCGTCTGGGCCTGGACCACCGGAGGATTCGGACTGGATGACATGGAAACCGCCCGCCGCACCGCCAACCTCCAGCGCTTCGGCCGCGAAATAATCCCTTGGCCGATGCAACAGGGACAAGGGTCATGGGAAAACGTGGCCGCATGGGCCCACCGCCTGCTTTTCGCCGGCCCCAATCCCGGCCTGCAAGCCGCCTTGAACACGCTGGCCATGTCGATCGTGGCCATCGTGCTGGCCGGCGTACTGGCTTGGCTGCTCCTGCCGTTCGCCGCGCGCTCGCTGGCCACGCCTCATCCATTTGTGCCGTCCGGCGCCCGCTCCAGCTGGCCGGCCCGCTGGGGGTGGAAATTAGCGGTCGCCGCCTCACGATGCCTGCTCGTTTTTGGCCGAGCCGTTCCTGAATACGTCTGGGCCTTCGTGTTCATCGCTTTCGTCACGGACCAATTTTGGGCCGCCATTCTAGCGCTTGCCCTCCATAATGCCGGCATTCTCGGCCGACTGGGCGCTGAAATCATCGAAAATGCCGAAGCCCCGGTGCCCGTCGGATTGCGCACCCTCGGCGCCACCCGCGGCCAACTGCTCGCCATCGGTCTGGTCCCCGTTTCCTTGCCACGGTTTCTCGTCTACTTCTTCTACCGATGGGAAACCTGCCTGCGCGAAGGCACCGTGCTCGGCATCCTCGGCGTCAGCACCCTCGGCCGGCTCATCAAAGACGCCCGCGCCGCCGATCGCTACGACGAAATGGTCTTCTTCGTCCTCCTCGGAGCCGCCCTCGTCTTCGCCGGTGACATGGTCTCATCTCTCGCCCGCCGCTGCCTCCGCACCACCTGAACATCACATCCGTCCGGACGACGATTCTGCATGAAATCCACCCCAGCCAGCGCTCCGATCGCCGCCGCCGCCCTCGCCCCTCATCAATGGGATCGATTTAACAAATCCCAGCTCGAACAATTTCTCGCTACTCACGGGAAAACGAGCCCGCGCTTCAATCCAGACCAACCACCCTACGTCGTTCTCGATTGGGACAACACCATGGTCTTCCTCGATGTCCAAGAAGCCACCCTCATCTACCAGCTGCAAAACCTCCGGTTCAAAATGGATCCGACGGAACTGGAACAAGCGCTGCGCACCGACGTCCCCACCACGCCATTTATTCCCGCCCACCCCGGCCCCGATGGCCAGCCGCTGAGCCTCGACCCTGTCGTCCGCGATATCGTAGACAGTTATACTTGGCTCTACGACCACTCTGCCGGGCTCCGTGGCGATCAACCGCTCGAGTTCATCAAAAATCAGCCGCCCTACACCGACTTCATCACCAAGGTGCGCTTCCTCTACGCAGCCATCGGCGACACCTTTGACGTCTCCCTTTCCTATCCATGGCTGATCTACCTGCTCGCCGGACACACCGAATCAGAAGTTCGCGCCCTGACCCGGGAGGCGGTCGACTGGCAGCTGCAGGAACCGGTGGAAAAAAGAACGTGGACCAGTCCTACTTCCCGCCCGGGTCAAGCCGGTGTGCTCTCAGTGTCATGGAAAAACGGACTGCGGCTCATACCCGAAATGCAGGATCTCAGCCGCGCGCTCCAAGCCGCCGGCATCGAGGTGTGGGTCTGCACCGCTTCGTTTGTCGATGTCATTCAAGAAATTGCCTCCAACCCGGCCTATGGCTACCACATTCCAGCCGCACGGGTCCTAGGGATGGAACTGGAACGCGACGAACGGGGGGCCATCAAGCCGCAGTTTCGCTCAGGGTATGATCAAACCTACGGACCAGGCAAATCCCGTACCATCAATCGTTTTCTGGTCTCCCGCCACGGCCACGGCCCGATCATGGTCGCTGGCGACAGCAAGGGCGACCTCGACATGATGCAAGATTTTCCGCATACCGAACTCGCTCTCATCATCAACCGCTCCCCAAGCGGCGGCCTGGCCGCTCTCTGTCGGCGCGCCATCAGCGAGTACGACACCCCGCAGCCGAAAGTACTGCTCCAAGGGCGCGATGACATCCGCGGCCGATTCATCCCATCCCAAACCCACATCCCTTGGGGGGAGACTACCGGTCAGCCCTCCCCCGCGCCCACACCTCCTACCGGGCCCGCTTGAGATAACTGATCAAGTCCGCCAGATCCTGAGGCGTCAGGCCCGCCTCTAAGCCCTCCGGCATCAACGACAATCCTGTGCTTTGCAGTGAGGCCACGTCCTGCCGCAAGATGAGCCGCGTCGTACCGTCAGCCGCCTTAAACGTCAGGCTGTTCCCGGTCTCAGACGCCACCAGCCCGTAGACGTCAGTTCCGTCGCGCATCCGCACCTGATACGCGTGATAGCCGGGCTGAACGTCGACGTTGGGGGCCAAAATATTAGTCAACAATTTCTCAGGGGGGTGATCCACCACGGACTGCAAGTTGGGGCCCACCTCCACGCCCACTTCACCATCGCGGTGACAATTGACACACAAACGAATGAATGTGGCCCGCCCTTGCTCTGGATCACCGGCGAGCTGGAGCGCGGGTTGAAAGCGAGCCAGAACCTCGGCCCGGAGCGGTGTGGGCGCCAGCCGTTTGGCCGCCAAGGTTCGCACTTCCGCCGATGGATGCTGCAGCAAACGCGCCTGCCGGGCCGCATCCAATACTAGCGGCATCCCATCCGGCAACCCACCAAGAAAGGCCTGGGTCCATGACTCGCGCGTCAACAAGGCGCTAAACAATGCCTCCTGCAGCCGAGGCGGCGCCAAGGCCCAAGCCTGTAACAAAATCCCCGGCACCGCCTCATCCCCAGTCTCCACTAACGCCGCCACCGCCGCCGGCCGCAGGTCGCCCTCCTCATCCCACTCCAACAACCAGTCGGTTAACACCCGCAGCACCGCCGCCCGCTGCCCAGAAACAAGCCCCAAAAACGAGATTGCCACCGAACGATCATCCACCGAAGCGCCACGGTCATTCACCACTGTCCACGCGCCCCACACCAACGCCTCCATCCCCCGCAATCGCTCGGTCAACTCGTCGTCCACCGCCACCAATTCCTCCACCGTCCGACCGCGGCGCACCAAGGACCGGAGAAATCCAGCCGCCACCGCAAATCGCTCAGGCGCCGCTACCCCGATGCCGTCAGCCGGCGCAAACACTGGCCCCACCAACAACGCCAAGGCCTCCCGATCGTGAACAGCCAAGGCCATGTCCATTAACTCGACAGTCGCATCCGCCCGCACGGCACCGCCATCATCGACCGCCACCGCCGCCGCCAGCGCCCGAATGTGAGGGAGCGCCGAACTCATGACCGCCGCCCGCACCAAAGCCTCTGTCTGTCCCGCCACCATCAAACGACCCAGCGCCGCTCCCGCCACCGGAGACTCCCACTCGCCCAGCGTCAAGGCCAGCTGCAGTCGGACTTTGGGGTCAGGATCAGCCGTCATCAACGCCGCCGCCGCCACCACCTCCGCCGTCCCCCGTGTCTCCGCCAACCGCAAAGCATTTTCTCGCACGCCGGCATGTCGATCCGCCAGCGCGCGAAGGACGATTTCCGGATCCAGCGCCCGCAAACCATCCAACACTCCCAGCGCCTGCACGCGGGCCAGCGGATTGGCATGCGCCACTGCCATCTCCATCAATGCCGGCACGGCCGCCCGGTGGTCGTGCCAGAGCAGGAGCTGATGCGCCTTGTCCCGCTGCCAGCCGTTAGCAGAGTCTAATGCAGCCACCAGTCCAGCCGGCGAATCCGCATCAAGTCGCAGCGGCGTTCCGGCCGCTCCCCCCGCCGGCAGCACACGATAAATCCTCCCTTTGTCGTCACCCAACCGGTAATGCGGCAACAACTCGGCTCGCCCATCCTCCGGTAGCCAGTCCGGATGCTCAATCATATAACGATACATATCGACCACCCAGAGCGCCCCATCCGGCCCCGTGCGGGCCATCACCGGCCGACACCACCGGTCCTCGCTGGCAAAAAAGTCCGGCCCGTCCCCAGCCGGGTCGCGAGTCGCCGCAAAACTGATCCCGTCATCACTTAAAACATTATGCTGAATGAGATTATGAAACGGCTCACAAGTAAAAGCATGAACGCCGCCAACAGGAAATAACCACGCATCGCGATAAATCATCCCACCGCAAGCCGAGGTGAAATGACCGCTGTTTTCAAATGAATGAAATCGTTTTTCGGGCGCGCTGAGCGGCCAGACTTTAGGATTGAGCGGCACCACCACCTGGTGCCTGACGTCCGGCGTGGACGCATGCGGATTGCGGCGCACATAATGATCCGCGAGTACATAATGCCACAGCGGCCGTGAATTCTGCGTGCCAAACCAGCGACCCCAGTCGTCACGGTTGCGCCCGAACTGCGACGGCCCACTCGCCGGTTCAAGCTCGCCCGTGTCCGGACGAAAACGAAAATCCCGGCTCCCCACTTCCACTCTCTGCCCAGTACGGGAAACCTGCAGCGCATTACCCACCCCGTAATCACCATGATGCCCGCCCGCCGCACAATAGACCCAGTTGTCCAAACCCCAGCGCAACCCGTTAGCACGCAACTGCTGGTTGCCCTCCATCAAACCAGTAAGCAATACTTCACGCACGTCCACTATACCATCACCATCCGTATCACGTAACCACAATACCTCAGGCGCCGCCGTCACAATCACCCCGTCACGCCACGTCAGCAATCCCGTGGGGAAATTTAACCCCTCCGCAAAAACTACCGCCTTGTCATACCGACCGTCACCATCAGCGTCGCTCAACACGCGAATACGCCCGCCCGCCTGCCCCCTACCGTCCAACCCCAGCGGATAGTCAGCCATTTCCACCACCCACAGCCGACCCGAAGCATCCCAGTCGATCGCCACAGGATCCACCGTCAGCGGCTCAGCCGCCACCAGCTCGACTTCGTATCCATCCGGCACCCGAATCAAAGCCAACGATTCACGCGGCGACAACGCCGGCGCCACCGGTGGCGCAACCGGTGGCCTAGGCACCGCCGCCACCGGCGCGTGCAGTCCCGAGGCTTGATAATGAGCGGCGATCTCGTCCGGGCTCAAGGCCCGTCCATACAAGGCGACTTCATCAAGTTTTCCTTCGAGGCCGAACATCCGGTCATTGCGACCTCCAAAGAAAACCCCCGCCGCACCCGCCGGCACCGTGTGGACATATTCGCCACTGATCTCGGGAACGATAGCCCCATCCAGATGCACCCGCACCGAAGCGCCGTCACGAACCAACACCACATGATGCCATTGTTTGGTCGCCAACACCGTGCGACCAGCCAAAACCTCGTTTCGCTCGTTGCCATTATAGAGAAACAAGCGGCCCGTCGTTTCAGGCAAATGGGTGCCCCCAATACCAAGATGCTCACCCCGCGCCACAGCATCGCCGTCCACCCCGCGCGAAAAACAATAGCCAGTGACCGCGCGCTCGCCGGCCGGCAAACCATTCCACACCCAGAATTCCGCCGTGTACACATCGCCCAGTGGCATCTCCGCCGTAACGCGCCCACCGGCACAATGCACCGCCCGATTGATCTGGGGCCCGGAAAAATGGGAAGCTACCAGCGCCGGAGCAGGACGATGCCCGCTCCCGCTGCCAGCCCCAGGTAGATACACAGCGACTCCCGGTTCCATCACCGCCGCACGACCGTGCGGGCCCGCATCGCTCACCGCCGGCCATGTCATCTCGTCGAGTCGCCAGTAGGCCAACGGATGATCCGCCAAAACCGCCTGCGCATAAGGACCATGCTCAAGCACTGGAACACGCCGCGGTTTTCCAGAGACTTCCTCGAGAAGTGACAACACGGTTTCGACAATTCGCGGCTCGGCCTCTACTTCCAACCCGGCAGTCCGGGCCGGCCAAGTGATGTAGCCTCCGAGGTGATGCTGCTCGGGCGGTGGAATGTAGCCGTCCGCTCCGTTGGCCAGCTCGATGTTCATGGTCGGCACCAACGGACTGTGGGCTTTGATTTTCAGACCAGTGAGAGCAACCACTTCATTCGGTAGCGCGGTGATACCAAATCCTCCGACGCTAGCCGCTTGCAGCTTCAGCTCACTCTGTTGTCGCTCGTGCAGATGAATCGCTTCAGCCGCGTAAATTTCCGGCAGGGACGATGGTAGCCGGTCACCCAGCGCCGTCATCATTTCAACCGCCCACGCCAGACGTCCGGCATCGGGCGTGCGGTATTTCAAAGTGAGCGTGCGCTCAGCCATTTTGAGCGGCACCCGGTCGCGCCACTCTATCTGGCTGATGGCCCGGGCCGCCCGCTCCGCCATTTCCCCGGCAAAGGTGTCGTAGTTCAAATCGTGCGCCGGCGCTCCATAATCACCAGCCCACAGATCGCCACTGGTCCCTTGCGACATCATCCCGACAAACTCAGGACCGGCCCCCAGTTGCGCGGCCAAATGCCCGGCAAAACGACCGAAATAATCTGAGGAAAGCAATTCAGAACCAATGTAATGCATCGAATAATTCGCCAGTACCGCCAGCGGCTGACCCGCAGCCGTCTGCACCGCCAGCAGCGATAACCCAGGATCCACCGGTCCGGACGGACCCGTCACATCAGGACTCTGATGCCCCGGATGCATGTGAGCCCGCACCGTGGGCTGGCCAAAGGGATCGTTCATTAACCGATCCGGCCGGCGCAGCCAGCGACGGTTAAAGGTGTGATCCCAGTCGTCCACCACCGTCCACCCGATCCGCGCCGGCTGCAGCCGCTCGACCGCGCCCACGATCGCTTCGGCTATCTTGCCCGGCAAAAAGGCGGCATACCCAGGGTCCACGCGGCTCCCCAAACACCCCATCGCCGAAGGCGCAGAATGCGTATGGGTCGCCGAGACCAACATGCGGTGCGCCGGCACTCCCGTCGCCGTCGACGCCATTTCTTTGGCCACATCAATCAACCCGCGGTCCATCATACAGGTGTCGACCACACAAAAAACCAGACGCGTAGCCCCGTCATCCAAAACCATGGCCTTGGCCAGCAATGGATCAATCACACGCTCCGCACTGCGCTCAGTAAACATGCCATTCACCCGCACCGGAAAGGTCGGCGGAGCAATATCCACCGCATACACTCCCGCCCTCAAGGCCGCTGGCGCCTCACCCCCGCCGCTACCGCCCTCCGGCAACAACGGCCCCTCCCCACGGCCGCCCGCCGTAAAAATAGAACAAGCGACCGCCAGCAACAACAAAGGTAAAAATCGAGTCGGGTTCATGCGGAATTAAGATCATGCGGTTCTACCACACCAGCCCCCACCATCCCCCCCGCCATCCGCTCCGCAAGTCATCGCATCACCACAGCAACTCAGCCCCCCGGGAACGCCGACGTCCTCGTCGACCGCTCTCTTCACGCCCCCTCAGCGGCGTTTTGATACCCTATTTCCCGTGAGATTCGCGGCGTGGGACACGACAACAAAGACACCCTCAAGCCTATTGATCGACGCACCGTTAATACCAGGCCGCCAAACTGCCTTTCCACAGTGCTTTCAGGTCAGCCAGCGGTTCATCAACGCCCTCGCCGCCGGTGCGAATGACCAGCCTCCGGTGCGCCGCCGTCGTCCGGCCCAACAACACGCTCTCGACTCCCGCCGCCGCCAGCTGCCGGACCAAGTTCTCGCGGTGAGCCGGAGCCACCTCGACCACGAGACATCCTGTGGGTTCCGCAAAAAGTGGAACTTGGGTGTCAATCTCGAGCCCTGCCACTTCGGAGAACGCCATTTCAGCCAGCGCCACCGCCAGCCCGCCTTCGCTCACGTCATGCGCGCTCAGGATCAATCCGCTTTTAACAGCTTCGTAATAAGCCCGGTAAAGCGCCATGTTTTTCGCGCAATCGGTAGCCGGCACGGCATCGCCGGTGCGGCCCAGCACGCGCGCCGCCACACTGCCACCCAGCGGCGTTCCCTGCCACGCCCCAAGGAGCATCACGTCGCTGTCCGTGCGCCGCAGACTGGATCCCGTCACGTGAGCCGCCTCCATGACAATGCCCAGCCCGCTGACCAGCGCCGTGACCGGAATGCTGACCGGACCTTCATCCGTCATGAAAAAGTTATAGAAGCTGTCCTTCCCTGAAATAAAGGGAGCCCCGTAAATCTCGGCGGCTTCGCACAGGCCTTTCACACTCTCGACCAATCCCCCCAGTTCACGCGGATCATCCGGATTGCCCATGCAGAAATTGTCGAGAATCGCAATTTGATCGGGATCGGCTCCGGTCACGACGAGTTGACGGATGCATTCGTCGACGGTGGCCGCACCCGCGCGAAAAGGGTCGAATTTCCCCCATTCCGGAAGCAACGCACACGCCAAGTTGACGAGGCGTGGTGAGCCGTCGACCCGCATGACGGCTCCATCCTGCGGGGCGTCGCCGGTCGCTCCAGCCAGCGGGGTCAGAATCGTATTTCCCTGAACTTGGTGGTCGTATTCGCGGATGACCGGCTCGCGCGAGCAGATCGCAAAATCAGCCAACAACTGTTTGAGCAGGGGAGCTGGCGATGCGATGACCGCGTCCGCAGCCGCGTCCGCAGCGAGCGGCGACCCGCTCCATGACGAGACCAGATGGCGGCGCGGTGCTTCGTGCAAACGGGCATTATCCAACTCGCAGACCAGCGCGCCATGATGCCAAATCTTGAGAATCCCCGTGCCATCACTGTGCCCCAACACCGTCATTTCCGTCTGATGCATGTCGGCCAGCTCACGCAAACGAGGCACATCCGCCTCTTCCACCGCCAATACCATGCGCTCCTGGCTCTCGCTCAACAAAACCTGCCAACTGGCCAGTCCGTCCTCCTTGAGCGGTGCCCGCTCCAAAAATAACTCACCTCCGACTTCGCTGAGCATCTCGCCAGCCGCACTAGAAAAACCCCCGGCACCACAATCGGTCAGAAAAACAATCAATCCTTCCGCCCGCGCATGCAGAATCAAATCGCTGGCTTTTTTCTCCTCAATCGGATTGCCAATCTGCACCGCACTCTGGTCTTCCGCATGACTGTCCGCCGTCAGACTCACGCTGGAAAAGGTCGCTCCCTTCAATCCATCACGCCCGGTCCGCGCCCCAACCGCCACAATCTGCAGCCCGGCCCGCATCGCCTTGTCAATGTCCGCGCGAGGAATCACCCCCGCCGTCCCACAAAATACCAACGGATTGTACGTGTACGCAGGATCAAACTGAATGGCCCCGTTGACCGTAGGAATACCCATCCGGTTGCCATAATCCCGCACCCCACGCACCACCCCGCGCATCACTCCCAACGGGTGAATCACATCTTTCGCCTTCAAACTTTCCTGACGTGTGTCCGGTGGTCCAAAACAAAAAACATCCATCGACGCAATCGGCTTCGCCCCTTTGCCGGCTCCCAGAATGTCCCGGATCACCCCGCCTAGGCCGGTATTGGCACCCGCATACGGCTCAATCGCTGACGGATGGTTATGCGTCTCCACTTTTAAACACACCGCGCGCTCAGTATCCAGCGCGATAAACCCGGCATTGTCGACAAATGCTCCCAGCACAAAGCCCGGCTTCCGGGCGAAAATCCGCTCGCTGACCGCCTTGATGTGGCTCTTGAACAATCCATCCACCACCTCGAGCCGCCCGTCCAACGTATGCTCAATGCGCGCCCCGAAAATTCGGTGCTTGCAATGCTCGGACCACGTCTGCGCAATGACTTCCAGCTCAACATCTGTCGGCTCCCGGTCTTTGTCGCGGTAATACGACTGCACGGCCAGCATGTCGTCCCGGAACAAGGCCAGCTTCATCTTTTTACTGAGCGCCACCAGGGCGTCAGCATCAAGATCACGGATTTGAATGTGGCGGTAAACGGCAGTGGGTGTGCTCACCCTTTGTCCATCCGCGTGGGGCACGGAAGTGTCAAGTGCCACCCCAACTCAACCCGTGACCTGACACCCACGCCACCCCGCCTCTCAAACGTCGCTAGGCAGAACAATGCGATGAGAATGCGTGCCTTGCGCTAAATCCAGTTCCAACAGCCGCCCACCCCGCGGCCCGCCACCATACGCACTCCATCCGCTGACCCGCCCATAGATCAGCTCCACCCCGTCCCAGACCCCATGGAACGTGTTCTCATGATCATGCCCACTCAAAATAGCGCGCACCCTCCCGCTACGCTTGAACACCTCAAACGTCCGGCCCGTATCCGTTTCAAAACAAATCTCCTCGCCCAGCCGGTCGGTATACCGCCCAGAATCAGCCAGCTTCTTAAATTGAATCACCGGAATATGCACCATCGCATAAATCGGCCCCGAATTTCCGCGCCTCCGGTCGGCCTCCACTTGCTCGTCAAACCACGCCAGCTGCCCAGACGAAACATGCTTCGTGCCACCCGTCGGCCCAGAATCAAACACCATGACCGTCGCCACCGGCCGCGCCGCCACCCCAGCATCGCCAGCAATCACATCGATCCGGTACGCCGTCTCGCGACGCCCGTCCCGCTCCACATACCCCATCACCCCAGTCCCCTCCGCCATCCGCTCACGATACCGCTCCGGACTCAATGTGCCCTCAACCGGCCCGTCATGATTCCCCGGAGCCAGCGCCCACGGCACACCCAGCGCATGCATCTTGTCAAATGCCCCCGCCACTGATCCCGACACATCGTTGTCAATAAAATCGCCGGTGTGCATGATAAAGTCCGGCCGCTCCCGCTCAACCAACCGAGGGATTTCACCCCAACTGCGAACGTCCGCCTCCTTCTTCACCGCATCAGGATTCCCAAAATGCGTGTCCGTCAGCTGGAGGATCTTGAACGCCCGCGCCGTTTCCGGCGAAAACACCAAATCAAACCGGTCAGCCGCTTGGCGACGCACGATCACCGCCGACGGCGACACCGCACGCGCCCGACCTCGAGGCGCCCAACCCACCGCCGTCAGGCCAGCCCCAGCCACACGCATGAAAGATCGTCGATGCCAGCTCATGCGCTTACCGTGGAACGACCGCCCCGCCCCCGTCAATGCCAAAACCCCCACCGCAAATCAACCATCAGAAACACCCAGTCACTCAGCCAGCCGCCAGACGCGCCCGCGAGGCAGCCGAGAAAAGGAGAGGGGGCATTCCTGCCCCCTTGCGGAAGAAGAACGGGGACGACGGGGACAGGAATGTCCCCGCTCCGTTCTCACGCTTCTTCGACCGGGTGGAAGGTCTTTCCCTGAAACGAAAAAGGCGGCTCCGGGTAACCCCAAAGACCGCCATCCGACCGAGAATTCCCAGTCCTGACAACCTCATCGCACAAAACCAAGCACCGACCAAATGAAACCTTTCTTGCCTCGAGCCATGAACGTCATCAGGCCAAAACAATACCGCAGATTTGACTAGGCTGGCTCTGCGGGGGCCTTTGTAGGTGCTGCCACGAGCAGGGAGCAGATAAAGAATCGCGGTTCCTGTATAAAGCTCACGTCTTAATTGCCCATGCCCACACCCGGAGAACACAAAACCGTCCAAGCCCGGATCCTCGAATACGCCGAGGCCATCGGTTGGACGATTGTGCCGCGCGAGAAAGCCGAGGAAAGGAGAGGGGGCATTCCTGCCCCCTTTCGAAAGAAGGACGGGGACAGGAATGTCCCCGCTCCGTTCTCACTCTTCTTCGACGACCTGCTCGATGCTCAACTGCGCACATTCAACCCGCGCTACGCCGAAGCCGTGGGCGCGTTGCTCGAGCAGTTCCGCCATCTGCACACCGACATCTACGGCAACCGGGGCAAGTTCTTCGACCACGAAGAGAACCGCGAGCTCGACCTGATCTTGATCGATTACGACGATCCAGCGAACAACGTTTACGAAGTCACCGAGGAGTGGGCCTTTCACAACGGCGACTACGGCACCCGGGAGGATGTGGTCTTTCTCATCAACGGCATCCCGGTGCTCGTGATCGAATGCAACAACGCCAATAAGGACGAGGCGATTGCCCTCGGGGTGAGCTGGAACACGGTGCGGCGAAACATCTTTAATTGGAAGCTGGAGGGGGGACATTCCTGTCCCCCGATTACAAAAAAATGGGGGTTAGAAAACCCCCACTCCTTTTTCAATCCGCACAGCGAAATCGACGTCACGCAAAACCACCTCCCTCACTGGCAGCAAGGCAAAGCCTGGGTGTTCGTCACGTGGCGACTGGGGGACGCAATGCCGAAGGCAAAGCTGGATCAATGGAAAGCGGAGCGGGATTCGTGGATGAAGCATCACCCCGAGCCATGGGACGAAAAGACCGAAGCCGAGTATCACGAGCTCTTTTCCCATCAGATCGACGAGTGGCTGGATCAGGGAAGCGGGTCGTGTTTGCTGAAGGATCCTGCCAACGCGTCGGTCGTCGCCGATGCGCTGCGGCACTTCAATGGGGATCGGTATGAGCTGGCCTCCTTCGTGGTGATGCCAAATCACGTGCATGTGCTATTTCGTCCGCTGGAAGGGCATGCCTTGCCGGAAATCGTAAAATCCTGGAAGGGATTTACATCGCGGGAGATCAACAAACGGGCTGGGAAAACGGGGGCGCTTTGGCAGGACGAGTATTGGGATCGCTTGATTCGTCACGAGCAGCACTTTTTCAAGGTGGCGGAATATATCCGGGAGAATCCGGTGAAGGCGAAGCTACGGGAAAGACAGTTCATACTAGAGAGCGGACAGGAGCGGGGACTTTCCAGTCCCCGGCCGATTGAAAAAGCAGGGGGACAGGAATGTCCCCCCTCCGTTCTGGGACGTTTGGAAGCCAATGTAAAAAGCTTCTGCGCCATCCCGCAGGTACTGGCCTTCCTGAAGGACTACATCGTCCTTGCCGAGAAGGACTGAAAAATGGGGTCAGTGTGCAAATCTTGACAAAATCACCCGATGATCGCGGTGATCGGTCGGCCGTGGTCAATCTCCAGTCGCTTGCGCCCGGGGATTTCCAACCGCCGGGAATCCAGCCCCAGCTGCTGCAAGATGGTGGCATGAATGTCGGTGACGTAGTGACGGTTTTCGACCGCATGGAACCCGATTTCATCGGTGGCCCCGTGCACAACGCCGCCTTTGATGCCGCCGCCCGCCATCCACACGCTAAATCCGTAAATATGGTGATCGCGCCCGTCCGCCCCCTGTGACCCAGGTGTCCTGCCGAATTCAGTAGCAAAAACAACGAGCGTTTCGTCGAGCAGCCCGCGGCGACTGAGGTCCTCCAGCAGAGCGGCCACCGGCTGGTCGACCGATCGTGCTAGCGATTCGTGATTGGCTTTTAATCCGCTGTGAGCGTCCCACGCTCCGGCGCCGCCACCACCATGCTGGATCTGAATGAACCGGACGCCTCGCTCCACCAGTCTCCTCGACGCCAGAAGCTGGGAGGCAAATTCTTGGGTGTGCGGCTGGTCAATTCCGTAGAGCGCTTTGGTCTCGTCCGATTCTTTGGAAAAATCCATGACCTCGGGCACCGACTGCTGCATGCGCCAAGCCAGTTCATAGGACGCGATCCGCGCTGACAGAATCGGGTCATCGGGGTACTCCACCCCGCGCAGACCGTTCAGCTGGCGCACCAGATCCATACCCACCCCGCGCACTCCGTCCGCACCCGGCTGCGCCGGTTGGCCAAAATCAAGCGGCCGCACCGGATCAATCCGCAAGGGCACCGCGTCATGGGCCGGCCCCAGATACAACCCGTCTTTCTTGATCCAGTATTCCCGCGTCCCCATGGAAATAAACTGCGGCAGATTATCGTTCAAACTGCCCAGCCCATAATGAACCCACGCCCCCAGCGTCGGAAACTCGCCGTCCAACATGTTGCGCCCCGTGTGAAATTGAGCCTGTGCCCCATGGTTGCTGTCGGTCGTGTACATCGATCGTACGACGGCCAGACGATCGACATGCTTGGCAATCTGCGGAAACCAGTCGCTGACCTCAATGCCGCTCTGTCCATGCTTTTTAAAGCCCACCTGCAACGGATACAGCGTGTTCCGCTGGTTGCCATTGGCGTCCGGCACCAGCAGCCGCTCCAGCGCCAGCCGCGCCGGATCTTGGGCCGCCGCAAACGGCGTCTCCGCAATCGTCTTGCCCGCATACCGGTTCAACATCGGCTTGGGATCGAAACTCTCCATGTGGCTGACCCCGCCATTCATGAAAAGCCAAATCACGCTCTTCGCTTTCGGCACCGTCTGCGGCAACCCGTCCGGCGGCGACCACAACGTTCCCTCCGCCCGGCTCTCGCGCTGCATCATCGCCCCCAACGCCAGCCCGGTAAAACCAAGACCAACATCAGCAAGGAAATGACGACGATTCATGCAACTAGGACGGGGAAAGTTCATCGTTTAACGCTGGGTGACAAAATCATTGTGGTTGATCAACGACCACACCAAATGAGCACGAACCGCCACCTCGGAAACCGTTGGCTCTAGCCGCCGCCACTCCGCCAACGCTCTCCGACACGCCGCCACTTCCGCCTCACCCGGATGAATCGCTACCAAAACCATCCACGCGCGCCGGATAAATTCTAGGTCATCAACCACCGCATCCGCTGCAGCCGGCCCATCCGCCGCTCCGTCCACCGGACGCGACAACCTCGCGGCAATCCGTTGCGACGCCTCATGCACCAACCCGCTATTGGACAGGGCCAGCGCCTGCTGGGGAACAATGCTTTGATCGCGTTGATAACACTCTTTGGCAGCAGGCCCGTCGAACGTCGTCAGAAACATATTTCTTTCATTGTTGGAATGAAAAAAGTACAGACTGCGGCGGAGGGAGGCGTCCTGTTGGGCCGCCAGCACGGGCGGCCCTCCCATGGTGAGGTCGAGTGTCCCGCTGTGTGCGAGGATGGAATCACGGACGACTTCGGCGTCGAGCCGAACGGGTGTGCGGCGCCACAAGTGGCGATTGTCGGGATCCACGGCGAGCGACGATTCGGCGCCAGCCACCGAAGAGGACCTGCGATACGCCGCCGAGGTCACGATCAAGCGGTGCAGGTGCTTCATGCTCCATCCACTTTCGATAAATTCGACCGCCAGCCAGTCGAGCAGTTCCGGATGCGTAGGGGCCGCGCCCTTACGGCCGAAATCAAACAGAGTCGCCACCAACGGTTGCCCCATGTGGCGGGCCCAGAGATGGTTGACGGCCACCCGCGCCGTGAGCGGGTGACGGGGGTCGGTGATCCACTCAGCGAGGGCGGTCCGCCGACCGGTGCTGACTTGAGGAAACGGAACGTCTGGATCATCGGCGGACGAATTGCGAAAGCGCGTGGGCGTCCACCGAGCGCCAACCAGTCCGGCCCATGAAGCATCTGCCGCCACCGGCTCATGCACCGCCGCCGCCGCCCGGTCCAATGCATCGCGGGCCTCCCGCAGTTCCTTATCGACCGCTTCTTTTTGCTCGGGTGCCGCCGTCAAGAGTCGTTCTTCCTTCTCATACACCGCCAGCCGAGCCTGGGCCGCTTCCAGCTCGCGTCCGGCCACCACTGCCGCCGCCGCTAGCGACGGCAGCCCGGCCACCTTGTCACCAGACTCATTCCACCGGACGCGCATCGCTTCCCCGCGGGTCTCGATACTCCGCACCCGAGCCGCCGCTACCACCTCCGCCTGCGCGGCCGTTTGCAGTCGAGCCGCCGCCGCCGCCTGCTGCGCACGCGCTCCCGCCAGCGTAGAAGCCGGCGGGACCGGCTCGCTAGGCTCCCGCAAACGAACATCCTCGGCCAGCGGCGCGATCGTGATTTCATGGAAAATCGCCAATGCATCAAAGGTGGTGAATTGCAGGCACCCTGGACGCCGCGGCAAGGGCGAGCGCCACGCCAGTACCGGCTCGCCATCGAAAAACACATTAACCAAGGTATCCCGCACTTGGACCCGCAGGCGGTGCTCTTGTCCGGCCGTCACCGGGCGCGGCGACGCGCCATCACCTGGATACTGCGATTCCGATCCACGACGGAAAGCCGCCTGCACTTTCGGCCCCCCGGCAAAAGCGCTGGCATACACCGAGATCTCACTCTCCTCCGGCGTCAGCGGTTCTTCCACCGGTCGACCCGGACCGTCAAAAGCCAGTCCCACACTGCGCCACTGGCTGCCCCCCAGCGTGGTGAATCGCAGCGTGACATCAAAATCTCGCGGCACTGGCTCCAAAAACCGGAGAGCCGCCGTCACCGGCCCGTCACTCTTTTGCTCAAGCCCGCCCGGCGTCAGCGACCACTCACCCCCCAGCAAACTCCAACGCTCCGAGTCCATCGACGCAAAACCCTCGGTCATCACCCCCGCCAACGGCGCCGCCGCCACCCCAGACACCACCGCCGAAGTCGCTTCCGCCTCCAACAGCCGCTGCTGCGCACGAGCCACTTCTTCCTCAGCCGTCAATCGCGCCCGCTCAGCCGCCACCAACTGCCCGCGCGCCGCCGCCACATGCGCGTCAATCACCCACGGCTGCCGCTCCGGTTGCCACGCCACCGGTGGCAATGCCACCGGTCGCACCACCAACTCACCCAACGCCAAAATCGACGGCACCCCAGGAGTCATGACCGTCGTCCGGTCAGGCCGCGCCTCATCACCACGGATAAACCTCCATGTCGGTTCATCCAACAAACCATCGTAAACTCTCGGCACCCCGTCACGCTCGAAATCGACTTCTCCCGGAACCATGTCGAGCCGCACCTGATAAGGCTCAAAAAAAGCCCTGATTCGGTAATAATCGAGCTGCGAGACTGGATCGTATTTGTGATCGTGACACTTGGCGCAATTAACCGTCAATCCCATCAGGCCTTTGCTCACGTGTTCCACCGTTTCCTCCATCCACGGATGGCGGTTAAACAGGAAAAAGTTCCGCGCCAGAAATCCGGTGGCCCGCAGCTTGGACATGTCTCCCGGATGCAACTCGTCGGCCGCCAGCATCAGACGAACCATTTCCGCATACGACACGTCTTCGTTCAGCGACTCCACAATCCAATCGCGCCAGTGCCACATGTGCTTTTGGCTGTTGCGTAACTGATCGCCGAGCCCCCACCAATCGCTGTACCGCCAGACATCCATCCAGTGGCGTCCCCATCGCTCGCCATGCCGTGGATCAGCCAGCAGTCGATCCACCGCCGTCTTGTACTGCGCCCGTTGATCCTCTTTTCCCCCACGCCCAGCCGCTTCTAGGTCATCGAGCCCGGGCGGCAGCCCGACGAGATCAAAATACAACCGCCGCCAGACGACTTCCGGTGACGCCTCCGGCTGCGGTACAATCCCGTGCACACGATGCTGCGCCTCAATAAAAGCATCTACCGGATGCCCCCCGCTCAGCCCGTCCCCCGCCGGCACAGGCGGCCTCGCCAGCGGACGAAAGGCCCAATGATCCTGCGGATCAGTCTCCGGCAACTCGTCGTCCGGAGCCACCGCCCCAGCATCAATCCAGTCTCTCAAGACCTGAACCTGCCCAGGATTAAAAAGTTCGCCTTCATGCTCCGGAGGCATCCGCTCGTCCTCGTCGCCCGCCATCACCCGCGCCACCAGCAGACTGCCAGCCGCATCGCCAGGTATGACCGCCCCCCCCGAATCACCCCCTCGAAGAATCATTCGAGCCGTGTCCAGCCGCAAGCCGCCTTCCTGCTTCAAAGCCCCATGACACGCATAACACCGCTCCCGCAACAACGGCTTCACCTGCCCCACATACTCAACCTCCGCCCGCACACCCCCACTCGCGGCCGCTACAGCCGCCAAAATCACCACCCGCAAAGGTCGCCACTGACTCGAGAATGACATCAGAAAATCAAAAGGAAGACAAAACAAATCAACAGAATATCCACAATTCTATGCCCCCGCCCGTCCTGCTCAACCTGCTTCCGGGATCAGGGCAACCCGCATCATCGGTCGACCCCGCCTTACCCAGAGACATACGTCCCGACCACCCTCATCGCCCAGCTCACCGGCGATGGCCACCGGTGCCTGATCCACTTCTAGGATCAACGAAACAGCAGAGGCAGAAAATCCACCAGATAACGACGCCACACCGGCCAGCTGTGATCCCCTTCGGTGACGACGTAGTCGTGTTTGACTCCGGCCTTGGTCAGGGCGGCGTGCACCTCCTCATTGCGCTCAAAGAGAAAATCTTTTTTCCCGCATGCGATCCAGAAAAGATTGAGCCCGTCGTTGAGGCGCGCGGCCTGGGGGAGTCCAGCCTCCATCGTCGGCTCGTCAGGCGGTGCCGCACTAAATGCCCCAATGTGCGAAAACACATCGGAATGACGCAAGGCCAGGGTCAGAGCATGGCGCCCGCCCATCGAGAGCCCCGCAAAAGCACGATGCGCCGCCACTGTGCGTACCGGATAGTTTTTCTCGATGAATGGGATAACTTCATCGATGAGCTCACGGGCAAAGGCGTCGGTATTCTCGGCAGCATAACCATCACTCCACCCTCTGGGAGGAGGCAAAGCGTGCGCATCAGGCATAACAATCAGCATGGGCCGGGCGCGACCCGCCGCCACCTGCGAAGCCAAAATCTGGTCGGCCTTGCCATGAACGGTCCACGTCTCTTCGGTATCGCTGAACCCATGACTCAGGTAAAGCACCGGCAGCGGCGCGTCAGCAGCAGCGCCCGCCCGCAAGCCCGGAGGCGTTATAACGACGATCGAGCGCCAGGTTTCGAGTCCGGCTGACCACCCTGTATGGCGGTGAACCGCAGCGGCCGGCACCTCCTGCGGATCCCATGGGGCGGGTGGATCCGCCGGAATGTGGAGGATGCTCGAGCCCGGCCACCGCTGCGGCTTGAGCGCCCGATTGAGCGGATCAGGCAGGCTGGTGCCATCGACCACCATCGAGTATTCGTAAACCCCAGCTCCCACCGCCCCGGGAGTGGTCCCGGACCAGTTGTCTTCTCCGTCTTTGGTCAGCACGACCTCCGCACCAAACTGGCCGCGGGCGACGACCTGCCCCGCCTTAGCGGATCGAAAACGAAATGTCACCCGTCCGTCCGCTCCCACCTCGGGCGAGCCACCGATGATCTGCTGGCGGGCGCCCGGTCGGCGTAAGGAAGGGGCAGGCGTATCCTGAGCGTGCATGAGGGTAGTGGAAACAAGAGCGAGGCCGGACCCAACCGCGGCCATCAGAACGAGGGATTTGGAAAACGAAATCATGGAGATAGAATAAAATGACGGCCGCAAGCCCCTGTTCACGCGTCACGTGAACAACGACCCGACCTCGGCTTTCGCTATCCAATTCCTTCCCGGCCGAAAGAAAAGCGCTAATTACCCGCCCCGGCTTGCCAGCTTTTGCGAGCCAGCTCCAGCTGCTCCGCGCTCAACCCAAAGGCCTTGAGCACACCTTCAGCCATCATCTTGTTTCCCGCAGGATTCATATGAACGCCATCCGTAGTCAGCAACACCCCGGCCTGACCCGCTCCAGCCGCAGCCACCGCCTTCTGCATGTCCGCATTTAAATCAGCCAGCAAGCACATCTTCTCCTTCGCCAGTGCCCGGAGAAAATCGTTGTAAGCAGCCAGCTTTTGGTTGTTCTCGTTGGGCTCGTCTTCCCCAATCATCGTCGCCGTCAAAATCATGACCTGAACTCCGGCCGACTGGCACCGCTCCACGATCTGCGTGATATTTTTCTTATACTGGTCCAAAGGCACGCCGTTGGCGCCATGCCAGACATCATTCACCCCGCAGCTCAGCGTCATCCAATCTGGCTTCCCGGCTAGCGCGTCGCGTTCCAGACGCTCCAACATCTGATCGGACTTGTGGCCGCCGATGCCGGCCGGAATCGATGACGCCTTCACCCCGACCGCCGCCAGCCCTTTGATAACCAAGGTGACATACCCATCCGGCTCCGCCCCCTGCTGGGTGATGGAATCTCCCATAAAAGCAATCTTCTGGTTCGGTTTGACGGCGGGTTCGGCCATGGCCGCCGGAGCCATGATCAGATGTACGCCCAAAGCCGCCACCGCCAACGCAGCCCCTAAAAACCGCGATGAGGACGTCCCCACACCATGAGAAATCACCTTGGAAGAATCAAAATCGTCAGCAGAAATCGCGGGGCTCGTGTGCATAGAAATAAATAAAATGAATGATCATCCATATTGCACTGATCCGCCATTCAGGTCCATCAAATTGCACTCCCCGTTGACCTCATCAGGCAGATGCCACCCCCACAATCAGGCCGCCGCCTCGGGTCCTCTGCGTCTTATTTTCTGGTTTTACTCAAGCGTATCGCGACAAGTATGATGTGGTTTGCCATTCCTTTGATGGCACGCCGCCCACCATTGTGATGTGACGCCCTCATGACACCTGACCCCATCATCCCTGCCCGGTTTCGCTCCGGCCAGATCTCGCACAATGTCACCCGCCCTAGGCGTCACCCGATGACCGCCGCGCGCACGCTCGGACTTTTGCTGCTGACCACCGCCGCAGCCGCAGCCGCCCCCCGCGGTCCGCTGTCGTTCGCCAGAGACATCCGTCCCATCCTTTCCAACAACTGCGTCATGTGCCACGGCCCAGACGAAGCTGAACGCAAGGGCGGACCCAGCGGCAGTGGTGGCCTGCGGCTCGATACCGAAGAAGGCGCCCGCATGCTGCTCGACGGCGGCAAAAAAGCCGTCGTCCCAGGGCACCCGGAACACAGCGACATCATCGCCCGTATCACGTCCACAGACCCGGACGACGTCATGCCACCACCTCAGTCGGCGAAAAAAATCACTGCCGACGAAATTGCCCTGCTCTCGCAATGGATCACCGAAGGCGCCGGCTTCTCAAAACACTGGTCCTATGAAAAACCCGTCCGAATCGAGCCACCCAAAGCCGGAATCCATCCCGTCGACGCCTTCGTCCTCGACCGCCTCGAACGCGAAAAGTTGACCCCGCAGGCCGAAGCCGACCGCGAGACGCTGGCCCGCCGCGCCGCCCTCGATCTGACTGGACTACCGCCATCGCCAGAACAAGTCATGGCCTTTGTTCATGATCAGTTGCCCCAGGCTTATGAACGGTTTGTCGACACCCTCCTCGCCTCCCCAGCCTATGGCGAGCATTGGGCGCGGCAATGGCTGGATCTGGCCCGTTATGCCGATTCGGCCGGTTACGCTGACGACCCGGCCCGGACCATCTGGGCGTATCGCGACTACGTCATCAAATCATTCAACGCCAACAAACCGTTCGATCAATTCACCTTGGAGCAAATCGCCGGCGATTTGCTGCCCAAGCCGAGCGAGGAGCAACTGACCGCCACCGCCTTCCATCGCAATACCATGACCAACAGCGAGGGAGGCACGAATGACGAGGAATTCCGCAACGCCGCCGTCGTCGACCGGGTCAACACCACCCTCGCCACGTGGATGGGGACGTCCATGGCCTGCGCCCAGTGCCACACCCATAAATACGACCCCATCACCCACGCCGAATATTTCCAAGTCTTCGCCTTTTTTAACAATACCGCCGATGCCGACCAGCGAGACGAAGCCCCGCTCCTCAGCCTCTTCAGCGATACCCAAAAACAACAACGACAGAAAATCGAGGCGGAACTAGCCGCCATCAACACGCGTCTCCACTCGCCTACTCCCGCCCTGCAGGCCGCCGCCACCGAGTGGGCCGCCGGATTTCCCATCACTCCGGAATGGCAGTCGCTCCATCCCACCACCCTGCGCTCAAAAGCCGGGCTCAGCATGAGCCAGGAACCAGATGGCACCATCACCGTGCCCGCCACCGCCGCCACCGACACCTACGAAATCGACACCCTCGTCACCGCCGGACCGCCGCTCACCGCCCTGCGACTGGAAGCGCTGCCCCATGCGTCACTTCCCCATCAAGGGCCCGGTCATGCCGGTGGCAACTTTGTCGTGACCCGCATCCAAGCCACCGTCATCCCGCCCGCCACTGCGCCCGCACCCTCCGCCCGTTACGTGCGCATTGAATTGCCAGGAAAAGCACGCATCCTCCAGCTGGCCGAAGTCGAGGTTATCAGCCAGGGCACCAATACCGCCCTCAAAGGAACCGCCACCCAAAAGTCCACTTACGCCGACGCCCATGCCAGCCGCGCCATCGACGGCACCACCGACGGCGAATACACCAAAGGATCGGTCTCCCACACCGCAGATGGAACCGATGATCCATGGTGGGAAGTCGACCTACTCTCCGCTCAACCACTGGAAAAAATTGTCGTCTGGAACCGCGTCGAAACGGCGGAACGACTCGAGGGATTCCGCCTTATCGCCTTGGATGAAAACCGCCAGCCGGTCTGGGAGAAATCAAGCCTCCCGGCCGCCCGCACCACTGCCTTCAACATCGATGGCGGGCGCCCGCTACCGCTAGCCGGCGCCATGGCCGATTATTCCCAGCCAGACTTTGACGAGGACGCCGTGGCCGGTGACACGCCGTCCGCTGCATCAAAAACCCGCAAAAAAGAACGAGGCAGCCAAAAAGGATGGGCCATCGGCGGCGCCCCCGGAACGGCCCATGACCTCACTCTCTTCCTCTCCGCCCCCGCTGAACTCACACCCGGTTCTACGCTGCGCGTCACCATCGAACAACAATCCGCGTTCGCCAACCACACGCTCGGCCGGTTCCGCCTCAGCGCCACCAGCGACCCCGCCATCACCTCGCTGCAGCCAGTCCCGGCGCGCCTCGCGCAGGATTTGGCGCGGCCCGCATCCGAGCGCGATGAGGCATCCCGCGCGCGCCTCACCGCCTTCTATCTCGAGGAAATCTCCCCTGAACTGGCCGCCGACCGCGAAGCCACCACCAGTCTGCGCGCCCAGCTCGACTCCATGCCGCCCGTCACCGTGCCCGTCTTCCGGGAACTGCCGCCCGATCAGCACCGCACCACCCACATTCAGCTGCGGGGAAATTACCTAACCCCCGGAGACACCGTCACCGCCGGCGTGCCCGCCGCTTGGCATCCGCTGCCCGCCGACGCTCCGAAAAACCGCCTGACCCTCGCCCGCTGGCTGGTCGATGAAAACAACCCGCTGACCGCCCGCGTCATTGCCAATCGGTATTGGGAATCACTCTTCGGTTTGGGCCTCGTGCGGACCAGCGAAGAATTCGGAGCTCAGGGCGACCAGCCGTCGCACCCGGAATTACTCGACTGGCTGGCCACCGAACTCGTTCGTCAAAAGTGGGATCTCAAGTCGTTCCTGAAACTGATCGTCACTTCATCCACGTACCGCCAATCATCGAAACTCGTTCCTGGCGCGGCCGAACGTGATCCTGAGAACCGGCTGCTGGCCCGCGGCCCGCGGGTGCGCCTCACGGCAGAAATGGTGCGCGACCAAGCACTGGCGGCCAGCGGCCTGCTTTCAGCAAAGATGTTCGGCCCCCCGGTACGCCCGGTGCGACCGTCCCTCGGTCTCGCCGCCGCCTTTGGTGGCGGCCTCGACTGGCAGCCGAGCGAAGGCGAAGACCGGTTGCGGCGCGGCCTCTACACGGAATGGAGAAGAACCAGCCCGTATCCATCGATGACCACGTTTGACGCCCCCAACCGAGAAGTGTGTACCCTGCGGCGCAGCCCGAGTAACACCCCGCTCCAAGCGCTGGTCACCATGAATGATCCCGTTTTTGTGGAGGCCGCTCAGGCGCTAGCCCGCCGCGTCGCCACCAAAACCAAATCCCCGGCGCAGGTCATTCACGACGGATTCCAGCTGGTCCTCGCTCGCTCCCCGTCTACCACCGAAAGCCAGCGCCTCCTCGCCCTGCGAGAACAAGCTCTGGCGTTTTACCGACAAGAACCCACCAAAGCCGCCGATATGGCCACCCAACCGGTCGGCCCCCTACCTCCGGACGCCGACCCCGTCGAACTCGCCGCCTGGACGACAGTGGCCAGTGTCCTGCTCAATCTGGACGAAACCTTAATGAAACGCTGAGTCATCTCCGCCCCCACGCCCCCATGAATCCACATCTTCATCAGCTTCAAAACCAGACGCGCCGCCATTTCCTGCGCGGAGCCGGCCAGTTCAGTATCGGCGCCATCGCTCTGGAAGCGCTGCTCGGATCCAAGGCCTCGGCCGTGACGCCGGTCCTCAATCCTTTTGCCCCGCGCCCCGCCCCCGCTCCCGCCAAGGTCAAACGCGTCATCTACTTGCACATGTCAGGCGGCCCACCCCACCTCGACATTTTCGATTACAAGCCGGAACTCGTCAAACGCGACGGCCAGAATGCCCCGGATGCATTCATCAAAGGCAAAACTTTTGCCTTCACCAGCGGCGTACCGAAACTCATGGGCACTCCGCGCTCGTTCACCCAGCATGGCGACGGCGGGATCTGGATGTCCGATGCCGTGCCTCACTTCCAGTCAGTAGCCAATGAAATGTGCGTCATCAAATCGATGCACACCGAACAATTCAACCATGCCCCCGCCGAATTGCTGCTCTTCACCGGCTCGGCTCGGCAAGGACGGCCGTCCATGGGGTCATGGGTCACTTATGGCCTCGGATCAGAAAACGACAATCTACCAGGCTTTGTCGTCCTGATCAGCAGCGGCGTACAGCCGAGCGGCGGCCAAAGCTGCTGGGGCACCGGCTTCATCCCTTCCGTCTATCAGGGAGTGCAATGCCGGTCCAAAGGCGATCCCGTACTCTACGTCACCGACCCTCCCGGCATGGATCGCTCACTGCGCCGCCAGAGTCTCGATGCCCTGCGCGACCTGAATCTAGAACAGGCCGATACTCTGGGCCACCCGGAAACCGCGACCCGCATCGCCCAGTATGAACTCGCCTTCCGCATGCAAGCCAGCGTGCCGGAAGTCATGGACATCACCAGAGAATCAGCCAAGACATTGGAAGCCTACGGCGCTGTGCCCGGTGAGGCCAGCTTTGCCAATAACTGCCTGCTCGGCCGACGACTGCTCGAACAAGGCGTGCGCTTCGTCCACCTCTTCGACTGGGGATGGGATTTCCACGGCACTGGCCCCAGCGAAGACATTCGCGGCGGGCTGTCCGACAAAATGCGCCGCACCGACAAACCCGTCGCCGCCTTGATCCGCGACCTGCGCCAGCGCGGCATGCTCGACGACACCCTCATCGTCTGGGGCGGTGAATTCGGCCGCACCCCGTTCCGCGAAGGCCGCACCAGCGGAGGCGATACCCTCGGCCGCGATCACTTCCCCGATGCCTACTCCCTCTTCCTCGCCGGCGGCGGCGTGAAAAAAGGATTTAGCCACGGAGAAACCGACGAACTCGGGTTCAGCGTAGCCACCGACAAGGTCCACGTCCATGACCTCCAAGCCACCATCCTCCACCTCCTCGGTCTCGATCACGAACGCCTCACCTACCGCTTTCAAGGAAGAGACTTCCGCCTCACCGACGTCCACGGGTCCGTCGTCAAAGGCATCCTGACCTGATCCCACACCCCCAAAAAAATGCCCCGCGCTCCATGAGCGACGGGGCCACGGGGCCACGGGGCTATCACCGCCGGCCGCTATTTCAATGGCGGCAGTGGCTCGGGAGATCCGTTCGTGGTCAAGATCTGAAAATGATGGATGTTGGCGGCATACGGATGGTCGCTGGTCCAGACGATCGTCTTCTCGCGGGTCACTTCGACCATGGAAACGCCGGTGGCCGCGGCGTGACTACCAATCACGGTGTGGCCGTTGGCGAGGCGCTGGGCACCGCAGGTATCACGAAACACGCCTTTGACGTCGTCATTAGTCACCATCCAGACGATCTCGCCGGCCGGATTGAATTCGACGACTTTGTGACCGTGGGTTAGCGAGCTCAGGGTATGGCCATTGGCGAGGCGGATGGCGGTAAACGGCCAGTTTTCCGCGGCCCTCCCGCCCAGCTCCGGCCGGTCGGTTTTCAGAGTGCTCACCACTGTGCCGTCGGCGGCATATTCTTTCACCGCAAAATCCAACAGGTGTGGCACCAGATAGTGACCGTTTGGCAATTTCCGGGCCATGCGCGTCTGCATATGCACATTATCGGTCCCGGGCTGAAGCGGCACACTGGCCACCACCACGCCCGCAGCATCCACCTCCAGCGCCCGCGGCTGCGCGCCCAATTCCGTAATAAGTGTGCGGCCGCCGGCCAGTCGCTGGGCTGTGCTAATCTCGCTATTCTCGCCACTCACTTTGTAAGAAAAGACAATCTCGCGGTCCCTCGTCACTTCCACCACCCGGTCACCATAGGCCAACAAGACCCGTCCATCCGGAAGCACAAACCCGTCACGGCTACCACCCTCGTATTCCCACGCCACTTTCCCTTCTTCATCAATGATCGCCGTCTTCTGCCCCAAGATGAGATAGGAATGCCGGATCACCGGCGGTTCCGCCGCCCGTCCCTCCACCTCCATCAAGGAACACAAAACGGACGTCAAAAAAATCGTAGTTCGAAGCATCATAAATAAATTGAGGGTAAAAAAATGAAGGCGTGAAACCTCAGGCCAGAATTCCAGAGACCACATGGCCACTGACATCAGTCAGACGAATATCACGACCGCCAAACCGGTAGGTCAGTTGCTCATGATCTATCCCCAGCAAATGCAACATCGTCGCATGCAAATCATGCATCTCGAGCGGGTTCTCAGTGGCCCGATACCCCCATTCATCAGTCGCTCCATACGCAGTGCCCGGTCGCACCCCGCCGCCCGCCAGCCAAACACTGAAACCAAATTCATTGTGGTCACGACCGTCCGAACCCTGGGAAAATGGCGTGCGCCCGAATTCACCAGCAAACAAAACCAAGGTGGAATCCAATAACCCCCGCTGCTTCAAATCCGCCAACAAGCCGGCCACCGGCTGGTCCACCGCCCGCGCATTGTCCCCGTGGTTCTTAGCCAAATTGCCGTGTGCATCCCACCGCTGATAGCCGTCCACCATCGGGATAGTCAGCTCAATGAAACGCACACCGCGCTCGACCATGCGCCTCGCAATCAGGCACTGGCGACCGTACGTCTGCGTGTGAGGGTCAGCCGCCTCCAGTCCGTAGAGACGGCGGGTGGCCGCTGACTCGCCGGCGAGATCCAGCAAATCAGGCACCGTCGTCTGCATGCGAGCGGCCAGTTCGGCATTGGCGATGGCGCTTTCCAACGCGTCGCTGCCACCAGATCGCTCGAGGCTTAGGCCGTTCAGCCGTTCCGCCAGTCGCCGCTTGACCTGCTGCTGCAGCGGAGACTTTTCTCCAGGCACAATATTCGCCAATGGCGTTCCATTCGCATTGAGCAGCGACCCCTGATAGCTGGCCGGCAGAAATCCGCTGCCAAAACAATCCAACCCGCCCGATGGAATCTGACCGCCATTCAACACCACAAAACCAGGCAGGTTTTTATTGAAACTGCCCAGCCCATAAGAAACCCACGAGCCAAGGCTCGGACGCCCCTGCAACCCCAGCCCGCTGTGCAGAAAATAATTGGCGCTGGTGTGCTCAGGGAAAATCGAGGTCATCGAGTTGATGACACAAAGGTCATCGGCCTTTTCCGCAATGTGCGGAAACAAATCACTGATCCACAACCCGCTCTGCCCTCGCTGCTTGAATGCCCACGGCGATTTCATGACCGTGCCCACACTCTCAAACTGCGTCTTCTCCAGCCGCCCCATCGCCTGACGCGGGTCTTGTCCATGATGCTTCTCCAGCATCGGCTTGTAATCGAAACTGTCGACTTGCGAGACCGCCCCCTCCATAAACAGAAAAATCACACTGCGGGCGCGGGGAGGAAAATGAGCATTTCCCAGCCGGAGGCCCGACCCCGCCGGCCCCGCCGAAACTGCCCCCGCCTCACCTCCAAGCAAGGCCGACGCCGCCATAGCGCCAAAACCGCTGGCCGCGCGACTGAGCAACGCCCGACGAGAAAGATGAGGAAGCGGCAGGGAAGAGGTTTTCATTGCAGATAAATAAAGTCATTGGCGGTCACCAACGCATGGCACAATTCGCCCCAAATACGGTCTTCGGCCGCTCCGGCATGCAGTTCTTGCAGCGCCGCCAACGACTCGGCGACCGCCTGCGCCTCCTCCGCTTCTGGAGGACGGCCTAACCCAGTTTCAAAAAGCCAGACCACCCGCTCGTCCACTCCGGCACCGGGCAGCTCACGCAACAGGCGCGCCGCCCAAGCACCCGCCAGTTCTGCCACCAGCGGATCATTCATCATGACCAATGACTGCGCCGGGACATTGGTCACGTTCCGCCGACCCACCGTGCTGAAGGGAGTAGGCAAATCAAACGCCAGCATCATGGTGGGCAGAAAGTTTCGGCGTGCAGCCAGATACAGACTGCGCCGCCCCCCTCCATCCAGCGGGCCGCTGGTCTCGGGCCGCCCCCGACCAACAATAAATTCCGTCAAATGCACCGGCACCGACGCGCCTCCGACCACCGGGTTCAATCGACCCGCCACCACCAGCAACGCATCGCGGATGGCTTCACCCTCGAGCCGCCGCACCGGCATGCGGTGCCACCACAGGTTGGCCGGATCCACCACCGCCGCCCGCTCATCCGCTCCGCGACTCGATTGCGCAAACGTGCGCGTCAACACCAGCCTCCGCATCAGCCGCTTTAACGACCAGCCGTCCTCGTGCACAAACTGCCACGCCAGATGATCCAGCAATTCCGGATGCGACGGCCGCTCGCCCAGCACTCCGAAATTATCGACCGTCGCCACCAACCCGCGACCAAATAAATGATGCCAAACGCGGTTGACCATGACCCGAGCCACCAGCGGATTCGCCGGGTCAATCATCTGGTCAGCCAGCTCCGCCCGCCCACTCGTGTCCCCGGGCGTGATGGCAGGAAATCCAAAGGCTTCCGGCAACCGCCGCGGCGCCACCGCCCCAGGACGGGACGGCTTGCCGCGCAATAACACGTTTTCATCAACCCCCGCCCCATCCGCCCACGCCACCGCCGTCGCCGACTCCCAACGAAGTGAAGCCGCCAGCGCGTCGCGCTCACGAAAAAAATCAACCGCCGCCGCCGTCAGCGGCTGCAACGAGGTTCCGGTCAGCCCAGGATTCTGCAACAGCCAGTCAGCCAACACCGCCTGACGCGGCGTGAGCGCCGGTGATCCCGACGCCAGCGCCAGCGCCTCCGTGACCTCGACACAATCAGCCTGCAACATCGCAGCCAGCTCCGGCCATGTCGCCTCCGGCCGGTCCGACCGCCAAGTGTCCAGCGGCCGCCAGCCCGGAACTTCCGCCGCATCCACCGCCATCAAAACTTCCAGCGCCGCCTCTCCCTGCGGGGCAAATTCAAGATGAGCCCGGTGGCCAGCATAGGCCGTCAAATCATGAGTCACCCACGCCGTCCGGCCGCCAGTGTCAAAACTGGCGACGAGCGAACTATGGAGCGGCCCAGCAATCATGAGGTGCGAATCCACGCCGGCATAGACTTGGGCCCGTCCACGGATCAAATAATGCAGGCGCCCTGAGCGCAGCGTGACTTTGGGAGTCCGCAGCGTTTGACCGGCGCGCGCGGCCGCCCCCAGTGAGCCCGAGTCCATCTCGGTGCCCGGCGCCAGTGTCAACCGATTCCAAAACGGGTCGCGCACCGCCGCCCCACTGTGGAGAAATCGCGCGATCGGCCGCTCGGGCGTGCCGAACATGATTGCGCCAGCCGCCAGCGGATGGTCGCCAAAAGCGACCCCATCCACCTGCCAAGGAGTCGCCCCGGGCTTGGTAAAATCAGCAAGAATCGCCGCCGTCGCAGGAAGCGTGACATCTTCTCCCGAGAGCCGCACCGACCGACCGGCAACTCCCACAGGCTCGTCCGCCGCCGGATCCACCGCCCACACACCAAGCCATCGCAAGGGATGATCCTCCACCGTGCTCGCCAAAGTCAGATGCTCTACCCACTCGCGCACGCGCCCGACCTCCAGCCCCGTCTCCGCCGCCAGCCCTTCCACCACCCCACCCCGCAAAACCCGCCGCGCCGCCATAAGATGAGCCGCCACCTGCCCCACCCCCGGTCGAACCGCCGCCGCCAAGGCCGCCGTCAGTTGGCCCGCCCCCCGCTCTCGTACTTCCACCCATTCCTTCGCCACCCGAGCCTCCGCCTCCATCGTCTCAAATCGCACCTGCCGGAAGGAGGAACTCACCACAAAACCAGCCAGCGCATAATAATCGTTCTGCGTAATCGCATCAAACTTATGATCATGACAACGCGCACACGAAACAGTCAACGCCAGAAAAGCCTTGGAAAAAACATCCACTTTGTTGTCAAGGCGCTCACATTCGTCCTGCCGGATATCAACCGGACTGTGGTTCTCCTCCCCAAGAAATGCCCAACCAGTCGCGACCACCGACTCGTTGGCCCCCGTCGCCGGATCTAGCCTCGGCGGTCGCAGGTCGCCAGCGACATGCTCGGCCACAAATTGGTCGTACGGCACGTCCGCATTAAAGGCCCGTATTAAATAATCACGATACCGCCACGCATTGGCAATAATAAAGTCGCTCTCATGACCGCGCGACTCCGCGTATCGCATCACATCCATCCAGTGCCGCGCCCAGCGCTCACCAAAATGCGGCGAGGCCAGCAGCCGATCAACCACCCGCTCGCGCCGCACATCCGTGGTATCCGCCAAAAAATCACGAAGGTCTTCGCGCCCTGGCGGCAACCCGGTCAGAGCAAAACTCACCCGCCGCAACCAGCCGGCATCATCGACCGGAGGCGCCGGCCGAAGTCCTTTGGCCTCCAACCCCGCCAGAATAAATCGGTCGATCTCGCCCGCCGCCCCCCCGTCTTTCAGTTCCGGCGGCGTCTGCCGCTGCGGCGGAGCCCAGATCCAAGGAAGCTGGTTTTTTCGCTCTTCCAAATCAAAGGCCGCCGGGGTCGCCGAGGCCGCAGCACCGGCAGAAGAAGCATCAGTCGGCCAATCAGCCCCGGCTTCGATCCACTGAGCAAAATCTTCCAACACCGAATCAGCTAGCTTGGGGCCAGCCTTAAGCGGAGGCATCGCAAGGTCGGCATCCACCTGCCGCATCGCCCGCAGCAAAAGACTATCCTCCAGACGCCCAGGCACCAGCGCCGGCCCGGACTCACCACCCTCCAACAGAAAACGAAGGGCATCCACCCGCAGCCGACCCTCCTGCTTCTCCGGCCCATGACACTGAACACACTGCTCGTGCAATACCGGACGAATCCGGGACTCAAAAAATTCGTCTCCACGGACCGCCGCCGCCGACATCAGCAGCAGCGCCAGCCCCATCAAGGCAGCAGGACGAATCATCATGAGCATTTCGTGCAGTTCATTTCAATCATCGATCATCTCGTAACACAAATCCTGCATCCTGATCCCTCCATCGTCAGTTTCCGTAGTCCGAGCGGCGTCACACCGCCCCGTCGCCCCACCATCGACAAAATCCAGCTCTCCCCACGCCGCGAATCAGACCGACGAAAACCGCCGCAACACCAGCTCCGGCATTTCAACGTTGTCCGGCGCTTCCAGTACATGCACCACACTCTCAGCCACATCCTCCGCTTCAATCATGACCTGCCCCTCCAGACGCGCCCCCAGATAAGTTCCTTTGATAAATCCCGTATTCACCCCGCCCGGACTGATGCACGATACTTTTATGCCATGCGGCCGGGCTTCAATCGCCAGCGCTTTCGACATCCCCAATAATCCATGCTTGCTCGCACAATAAGCACTCTGATTCAGATACCCCTGCGATCCAGCCGTGCTGGCAATATTGATGATGCGCCCACCCCCATGAGCCACAAAATGAGGCATCAGCTCGCGACAACACACAAAGGGCGCCGTCAAATTCAACGCCAACGCCTCCTGCCAAGCCCCCGTCCCAGTCTCCATCAACGGCCGCTCCAAAAAAACACCGGCATTGTTGATCAAACAATCGACCCGTCCCAAGGATTCCCTCAAGATCCGCAAAGCTTCCGGCAGTCCCTCCAGCTCCGATAAGTCACACACCAACCCCTCAGCCACACCTCCACTCGCCCTGATGCCTGCACACACCTCGCCCAATCCAGCGGCATCCCGAGCCAACAACCCTACCTTCATGCCCGCCGCAGCGAGTCGAAATGCAATCGCCCTCCCAATGCCACGACTCGCTCCCGTAATAATAACACTCTGGCCGCGTAATTCACGTTTCATATAAAGGATGGGAAATTGGTAAATACCACGAATACAAAAATCGATGCGCCTGCCCCCCAAACACCCACAGCCGGAAAAACAAACGCGACCACCACTGAACTAAAATCTCCGCCGGCAGGCAATATCAGATTCCAGCAAAAAAAGCCACCCGCCCATTCATCCCCACCCCCATGGCCACCAAAAAAAACGCCTCAACCCCGCTCACCGGCAAGGCGCTCACTAAAGAGGTCTGCCGCCTCATCCGCCTCGCCCGCAGCCACTGGGACGCCCACCGCAATCAGGCCTGCCGCGGCGAACGCGAACGCGCCCTCACTCTGTACCAACAACTCACCGACACCGAAAAAGATCAAATCCCCCAAGTCCTGCGCGTCTGGCTCCGCTATCGCAGTGAGAAATACTTCGGCCCCGATCGCACCCCGCCCGGAAAACACCGGTCTTAAGTGAAACATCAGATCACAAAAGTATCCATCGAAGTTAAAAAGTGAGATTATTTTATAATCAATATATTTTACAGCACTATTAACAATTAGTTACATTTGTAAGGAATGAAAAAATTGTCCTCTTTTGCCTGCGCTGTATTCTTAAGATGAGTCAGTATTTTCCCCAAACTATGAACACACGATTCCACCTTGCCCTTATGGGCGGCGTTTTAGCCACGGTGCTAGGAGCGTCCGCTCAGTCTCCCGACGCTCCACCGTTCCCATCTATCACGCTGGCCAAGGACGTAGCGGGCATGGAAATCGTGAAAGCATTAGGCACTAACCTCCCGCGAGTGGCCGAGTGGTATGGAAAAACGGGCATGGAGCTCCGGACGATGTGCGCCGCGCAGAGCTCGCTACGGGCCGACCGCAAGGGGCAGCTTTATTATGCTTGTCAGGAGGCGCCTGTTGTCTCCACGACGCAGGCCACCACTGCCATCACGGCCAATGCGCTCCCAGCCCAAGCGCTCACGGTGACCGAGACTTTCGCGCTCCACAGCAATCCCGGAGCCAGTCGGACGATTTATCTCGATTTTAACGGACACACGACTTCCGGTACGCTCTGGAACAATGGCGCCACCCTCGTCACGCCTCCGTACAGTGTGGATGCGACTGTCACGACCGCCTTCTCCGCCACCGAACTCGCGAACATCCTGCAAATCTGGCAGCACGTCAGCGAAGACTACTCGGCCCATAACGTGAATGTGACCACCGCCGACCCAGGGCTGGAAGCGCTGCGCAAAACCACCACGGCCGATACCACCTACGGCGTGCGCGTCTGCATCGGAGGCAGTAGTTCCGATTGGTTCGGAGCCGGAGCCGGGGGCGTCGCCTACCTCAACTCTTTTAGCTGGAACTCAGACACCCCCTGCTTCGTCTTCATCGCCCAGCTCGGCAACGGCGTCCCAAAATACGTCGCTGAAGCCACCAGCCACGAGGTCGGCCACACCGTCAGCCTCCAACACGACGGCCGCTTGGATAACCCGGCCACCGTGGCCAACGAAGCCACCGAATATTACGCCGGCCATGCCAATTGGGCACCCATCATGGGCAATAGTTACTACAATGCCGTCACCCACTTCAGCAAAGGTGAATACGCCTTCGCCAACCGGACGCAAGACGACCTCACCGCCATGCTGGCCCACGTGCCTCAAAAATCCGATGACCACGGCGATACCATCATCACTGCCACCGCACTGAACGGCACCGCCCTCAACGCCACCGGGATCATCGGAACCAGGCTGGATGCCGACCTCTTCGGCTTTAATACCGCCGCCGGTCAAATCACCCTGAACGCTCAACCCAGTGAGGTCTCCCCCAACCTCGACATCGAACTCGCCCTCTACGACGGCAGCGGCAACCGCCTCGGCACCGCCAGCCCCACCGACACGTTGGGAACTAGCCTGACTCTCACCGTCGACGCCGGAACGTATTACGTGGCCATCGACGGCACCGGCACCGGCGACCCAACAACCGCCTACAATGATTACAGCAGCATCGGCCAGTATTCATTGACCGGTACCGTGATCGGCAGCGGCAATCAACCGCCCACCGCCGTCGCCGCTCAGTCGACCCCAGTCTCCGGCCGCAGCCCGCTCACCGTGCAGTTCTCCAGCGCCGGCTCGACGGATACCGATGGCACCATCGCGCTGTATGATTGGGATTTTGGCGACGGCTCCGTCGGCTCCACTGAAGCCAACCCCGTGCACACGTATACCGCTGTCGGCACCTACACCGCTTCGCTCGTCGTTTTCGATGATGGCGGTCTCTCCAGCTCCACTCAGGTGACCATCACCGTCGTCGGCAATCAACTGCCCACCGCCGTCGCGTCCCAGTCGACACCGATCTCCGGCCGCAGCCCGCTGACGGTACAATTCTCCAGCGCGGGCTCGACGGACACCGATGGCACCGTTGTTCAGTATAATTGGACTTTCGGAGACGGCACCGCCAACTCCACTGAAGCCAATCCCGTCCATACCTATACGGCCGTCGGCACGTACACGGCCTCGCTCGTCGTTGTGGACAATGAAGGCGGTCTCTCCAATTCCGCACGGGTGACCATCACCGTCACTCCTGATAACCGGATCTACGTGGCCAGCATCGCCATGACGACGGCGACCAACAACCGCGGCACCACCGCCCGGGCCGTGGTGACGATTCGCAACGTCAATGGAACGGTTAAGTCGGGAGCCACCGTCACCGGCCGCTGGAGCGGCGTAGTCACCGGCAATGCCAGCGGCCGCACCGCCAACAATGGTACCATCGGCTTCACCTCCGCCCGGACCCTCACCCCCGGAACCTTCACCTTCACCATCACCGGAGTGACCGCGACCGGCAATACGTACGACTCCACGCTGAATACGCTGTCGAGTAATTCAATCACCCGCTAACCGCGGCTCGAGTTTCATCGACACCCCTCGTTGAGTTCATTCTGGCCCACCATCCCGAGTCCCGGGAGGTGGGCCTTTTTGCGGCTCGCCACCCCGCCTGCCTTCACCGTCTGGCCTGAGCCAAAACAATCTCCTGCTCCTTGTGCTCTAGTCACCATGAGGGTGACTGGCTTCGAATCCACAGAGGAGGCCGTGAGACGAACGCCGCCTTCCCAGCCCCAACAGGGCGGGCTGTGGGACGAGTTTCTTCTTCGTCTTATTCGATCACCTGACCATTCACGAACGCACCGGTGAATTGCCATGACAGCCCGCCCGCGGCGTCCACCACGGTGAAAAAGTCGTAATTGCCCACTTTGCGGTCGCCAGCTGCATTCAGGGTGGTGGCGCCCGTCGCCCCCCAGTAGCGATTGGCATTGCGCACGAAGGTTGGCCAGAGCGACTTGACGCGCGACTTGGTCCCGCGCTGGACCGGCACTTCCTGGCGGGCCAGAACGGCCACGATGGTCGCATCATACGCCGCCAGCGCAAAAGCATCCGGGACAAATCCCACTTTGGCCTGAATCTTATCCGAGAGCGGTTGGGAGATACTCGCCGCCGCCGGATCCAGTCCGACCGTCGGCGCGGTGAAACGAACCGCCGCCGCAAAGGCCGCCGCCGTGGGACTGGCCAGCAGCGCAACACTCTGGGTCAGCCCGTCACCACTGTACCACTTGACCCCAGCCAGCTCCGGGTAATGGCGAGCCAACTCAAGGATAGCAATACCTTCATCGAAACTAGCCAGATACACCGCCACCGTGGCCCCCGGCACACTGGCCGCCCGGACCTGCCCGGCAATCGCGAGCACCTCATCCGTAAATGATGTCTCGCTCTCCACATAGCGCACACCCTCAGTGAACGTCCCACCCAGCGCCGAAAAGGCCGATTTGGTGGAATTATGCAGTCCGTCATTGCCGGGGTCCGCCCTCCACAAGGGCACCACCGTCGTGATCTTGTCCACAGCCATCAGCCCCGCGACCGCCTGACCTTCTTCAACATCGGCCGGACAAAACCGAAAAATGGCATCATCCGCAAACGCCAGCGAGGAGGCCGTACTCCCCTGACTCACCACCAAGACCCCCAGCCGGTCAGCCAGTGGCTTGATCGCCCGCACCTCGGAACTCGATTGCGGCCCGATGACAACACTCACATTGTAACGCCGAGTCAGCTTCAAAAACGCCTGCTCAGCCAGCACCGGGTCGAGTTTCGTGTCCTCCACCCGCAACTCAACCACCGTCGGCAAACCCGCCTGCCGAAACTCCGCGTTCAAATCGTCCACCGCAATCTGCAAAGCCGCCTGGCTGGCCAGTCCCAGCGACGACCACTCGCCCGTCAGCGACAACAACGCGCCCACGACAATTTTCCGCGGCACGACTTCATCCGGCTTGGCCCACCCGCTCTCAAACGGAGTCATGAAACACACCCCCATGGCCGCCAACCCCACCTTGCCCAAAAGAGAACGACGAGAAGCCACGCCAGGCTTTCCCAAAAAGCTCGATAATTGCGTCATACTCCGAGCCTAGCGGAGCCGCTATCCTGCGCAAGCCTCCACTGGTTTGACTCAGTCGAAAAAAAACGTCCCATATCGAGGCGCCGCCGACTCTATGGCTCCTCCGCCATAATGTCCGGCTGCATCATGGCGCGCACAGCCGCCTCCACGTCATCCGCCCGCATCAGCGCCTCGCCCACCAGCAGGGCATTCGCCCCCCACGACTGAACCAGCCGAGCATCCTCCGGGGTTTTAATGCCACTTTCACTCACCAGCAGCACATCATCCGGCACGTCTTCGCTCAAGTCCTCCGTGGTATGAAGATCCACTAGAAACGTCTTCAGATTGCGATTGTTAATGCCAATCAGCCGCGCCTCCATGTCAATGGCCCGATCCATCTCCTCGCGATTGTGCACCTCCACCAAAACATCCAGCTGGCAGGCATGAGCGCACGCCTGCAAACGACTTAATTCTTCGTCGGTCAGAGCCGCCACAATCAGGAGAATCGCATCAGCCCCAGCGATGACCGCCTCGTAAATCTGAACCTCATGGATGATGAAATCTTTGCGCAAAACCGGAACGTCCACCGCGCGGCGGATCTGCGTCAGATAACTCAGCTGCCCCTGGAAAAACTTCTCGTCCGTCAGTACAGAAATAGCGCTGGCTCCCGCTTGAGCATACAAACGAGCCTGATTGACCGGATCAAATGACTCCGTGATCACCCCCACTGAAGGCGACGCTTTTTTGACTTCAGCAATGAGACCAAGGCGATCAGGACCAAGGTCGAGCGCGCGATAAAGCGAGCGAAAGTCATTCCGCAGAGCCGCCTCATGGCGGTACTTTTCCTCCAGCGGAAGGATCTTGGCGATTTCAGTGCGTTTATGCGCGATGATTTCTTGGAGCTTGTCCATGGTCACTAACAGCCTAGCGCTGGCTGGCGTCGCACGCAATAAGACCAACAAAAATCAAAGAAAAAAAGCCCCAACAATAACGAGGTGAAAGAAATGCGCCTCAATATCCCCACTCACGGATGCCAAGCCACCCGAAAGAATGCCGGCTCCCCACCCAGAGGAAGCGCCACTGTAGCCTCGACAGCCTCGGCCGTCAGCGATTGCTCCACGGCCCACGTCTGCAGATCCGCTGAACACTCAAGGTCATAGGTCAGACCGACCCCGAGATGACTCAGATGCAAAGCGACCGTGTTTTCACCGGGCGTGAGCCCGACGTCGAGGACAGGATCAGCCACCGGCGCCAACTCGCTGAACCAAGCTAGCCCGTAGGGCCTCCCCTCCTCGCTCACCGCCGCGGCCGTGTGCACGACCAACTCATACTCGCCAGCCGCCAGATTGCGCTGCCGGACGTATTCCAAAGGATGGGAGATACTGCCATCCGCTCCGGTCTCGCTACGAGCCAGCTCCACCCCCGGTTGCTCACCCGCCTTTGTCTCGAGCCGCAGGTCAAGATTCACCAGCTCTGGCTCCACCTCCTGCCAGCTCGCCTCCGGCGCGACATCGACCGTCCGATTCCAGACAAGCGCCGCAGCCAACTCCCGGGCCACACACCCCGGAGGAATCACCAATCCATACCCGTGCCGCTCGCCCGCTCCCGGCGCCACCCCATGGCGCCACCCATGCGGACCGGAAGAAAGGGGCCTCACGTCACCGCCGTCACCGCCGTCTCCTGCCGCAAGAATTTGATAGGAACGCCAGACGTTCACCTCCCCCGCCCCAAAATGAGCATCCAACGGCCGAGTCGCAGAATTCGCCCAGCCCAAAAATGGAGATCTGCGGGCCCCAGCCAATAAGAGCGCACGCATTACCTCGGACGACTGGGCCTCAGGTGAAAAAGCAGCCGCCGCCTCGCGCAACAGCGCCGCACAGGAACTCACCACCGCCGTAGACCAACTCGTCGCCGTCATCGGCGCCACTAACTCTGGTTTGATTCGCCCCACCCCGTCCACTTCATAGGAACTCACCCCCGTACTATGCCGTCCATCAGAACGGCCAATCGATAGCACGTTGTACGCCGAGGCCAGCAGCGGAGGGACCGGCGTGCCAGCCCCATTGTTCAAACCCACCACCACCACCGAATCATCCCTCTCAACCGTCCAGTCAAGCCGCTGCAAGGCCTCGTTGACCTGCTCCGCCGTAAACTCAACACCACTCATGCCAATCCATGAATGATTGGCTACCACCCGCCCGGCCCCCGTCGGCCAGACATCACTGCCCATCCGCAGAAAATCAGGTCCCAACCACCGGTCCGATTGATAACACTCAACCCCAGCATCAGGCCCGTCACCCGCTCCCGGCGCCACCGAGGCGTCCCCCAACAACGGGTCGGTATTGCGGCCAAAGAAAAACGATCCCGCCCGCGCCGCATGCCCGGAAACAGGCGCCGGCCCAGACACAAAAGACAACTGCTTTCCAGCAAAGTTTCCGCTCGTCGGCCGCAGATCAGCACTCGGAAGATACGGATCCCCCGGTCCATTCAGCGACGCCTCAACCAACGCCACCCTCACCCCAGCGCCAGTCGGTCGGGCGCTGTCCAGCTGCTGCCAGAGTCGGCTAAAACCAATGTCATCCTGCCACGTCCCATAGGCAGACGAACCGGTCACGGCAATCATGACCGCGCACCTCAAACCCAAATCAACGCTCAGGCTCACCCGCAACCGGAGAAAACCCGAATCCTTCGTCCATCTCAAAAGCATGTGTTACATCCTTTTAATGAATCAGAGTGAAAGCGCTACCACTTTCTTTCATAACCGCGCACATAACCGCCTCGCAGAGAAACCACGCAGACGGTGTCTCCGACCCGGCCGAGAAAAAGCAGGCGCGCCGGACGTACGTCCAACTCCGATTCCACCCCGCATGGCGCGTCCGGCGAACACACTCCCGACGCCACCTCCTCAGCAGAAAATCGCCATCAGGCGAAACGAATCCGCTAGAGCCTATACTTGACGTAAACTATAAAAAAATCATGCTGACCTCTACGATGAATACCCATACCCATCGCGCCGCACGATCAGTACTGCTGGTCACAACTCTCCTGTTGTCCTCGTGCAATTTCAAATATGACACGGTGTTGTTCACGGCTGTCGATAAGAAACCCGTTACCAAAACACCCGCGGCCAAGACGCCCGTTCCGAAGGTGGAAATCGACACCAACATCACTGTTCCCAACTTACTGGGTGGTTCGGTGAAGAGCAAAAAACCTTATCACATACGGGCTTATTACATTGATGATACTTTCACCTTCGTCGCCGCCGAGATCACCACAGTGACGGTGACCTATGCTGACGGCACCCAGGCCCCTAAAGTCGCCGCGCTCAAAATGCCGATGCACTTCCCAGCGCAACCGTATGAATCCTACAACAGCACGTCGGAAGGCGTTGTGAAAACCACGGAGCGGATCATTAAGGCAGAATTCCCCCGCGTCATCACCCGCGACGAGCCGTTCACGCTCCTCATCAAAGGCCAGTTCACGCAGAAGAACGGCACCACGATTCCGTTCACAATCATGGAAAAATATGACATTTCGAGGGACAAAAGAACGGAGAAATGGGCGGACTTCATGGGCGGAATCTAAGGGCCCTTGCCCCACCTCGGGATCATTTCAAGATGACACGATGGGCTCACGGTATCGAAATTGTTATCGTCCCATTGGCCCTCGTCGGGAAGTGAACTGACCTGCGCAGTTGTTTCGTATTCGGAGCTTTTGTCGCCGTGGGTCGCTGACCCCGGTCGCCGCGCCGAACGCCTCTCCGAACGTCTTTTTGGCAGGCGACCGGATGCGAAAAAGCGGTTTCGCAGCCATTGTCTTGAGGGGGGATCTTCTGTAGCCGCGGGTCGCTGACCCCGGTCGCGGCGCCGAACGCCTCTCCGAACGTCTTTTTGGCAGGCGGCCGGATGCGAAGAAGCGGATTCGGAGCCATGGTGTTGTGGGATGTGGCCCGAAGGCCAAGTGTGGTAACCGGGGACGGCGTACCCGCCTACAGTGCC